>JAGXIC010000209.1 GCA_024635875.1 Pricia sp. | reverse complement strand
GATATTGTCCTTGACATGGGTGATGTGGTACGTGATTTTTTGATTGTCGCCATCGCCAACGGACTCGTAGCTGCCTACGATTGTATCCTCAGAGGAGGTATTTTTACAACTTACAGACAGCAGTATCAAACCAATTGAGAGTACAGGCATAAGGGTTTTTAATATTTTTTTCATGATTTAGCTATTTGTTCGAATGAGGCAGTGAGTCATAGGTTTGATAATTGGATAGGAAAGGGTCTTTTGGACGCATTGTAGAGCTACTTTTACAGTTATGCTATCAAATTTACAAATTTCGGATAGTAACTGTTATTGTTTTTCATTATTGTGCGACCGGCTTAGCACCAAAACCCAATCTTGATCGTTAGGCGGTTCGAATTGGGCCATTCCGTCCGACATTTTATATTTTCCCTCTTTCATTTTGCCCGTAATAGGGTCGAACCAATGCAGTTCGTACCTTTTCGAGGATGATAGGCGTAACGAAAATGGCATGGCATGCGGCACATAGCCCATTATCACATTTTGAGCAGTGTCGGAAACGATGGAAATAAATTGATTATACCCTTGTAGAGTAGGGTCGCCGACAAGTAGTTCAGTGGCAGGTTTTAGCGTCCACCAGTCGTATTGCTGGATAAATTCTGACAACATCCCGATTTGATGGCTCCCCAGAAATTCGATGCTCTTATGCCAAGTAGAAGGTCCGCGACCATCGGGATTTCTATGGTTCTCTATGAGATCTCCCTGCTTTTGAATCCAGGGCCAGATGCCGTTCGCACCATAGGTGATACCCGATACCGGAGCGGCGAACAGGCTCCAATAGGATGCATTCCGTACATCCTCTGCGGTAATCTCAAAGTTGATTTCCTCATAATTGGGCTCCATATTAATGAAAGGCCTCGGCGAGAGACGGTGCCAGGTTTTGGCCATCGGTCCTTTGTTTATCCAATCGACCGTTCTTTGTTTGTTGCTATGGCTCGATTGATAACTGACAATATCGAGCCAATTTTCGTCTTCGAAAAGCTCACCTATCCAAGCGGTACCTTGGGGGTGAAGCGTCACAGGTGCGTTGTCGATACTATCGAACACCTGTCGCCCGATATGTTTCCAACGTTGCTCGTAGGGATCTTTGTAATTGCCGTCACCGCCAAGCAGCCAGACCACGTGATTGCCCTGCAAACGGGCCACGATATATTTGGCCAATAGCGTTGCATCTTCGGTCGGCAAGGCATATCCCGGACTCAAATGCCTACCAAGACCCGAGGGCAGTGCCCATAATATGACGGGGGCGGCAATAAGACCGTTTTCGTTGACCCGATCGGTGCGCGCGTCGATTCGCTTGAAGAAATCGGTATTTACGGTAAGCGGACCATCACTGGAATAGGCCTGCTCGCCCTCGGCGTTGGTTTCACTGCCACGCCATTGGGTGGTAACGTATTGAATGACATTGTAGTGGTTGTCTTGGCGTTGTTCGAGATAGGTTTGCCATTCATTTTCCGTGGATTTTAAGGCGCCATTCCAAGCCGTGCAGGCCGTCCAGAAAAAAGGGGTTCCGTCGTTGTGGGTAAGATAGTAACTTCCTTTATTTGCCTGTACCGCTCCATGCCGGTACAAGGCTTCCTTATTTTTGTTTTCCGTTATCGTTAACTTTCCGCTTTGACCTTTCAATCCCTTGTTTTCGGTGTCCGAACAGAAGGTTTGGTATTCCCAAGTACCCACCTCGTCGGGTAGCATACGGATTTTCCAATCTTTTCCGCCATCCCAAAAACCGTTCAATCTTTTCTTCTTTCCGGTAGGGGATGTAAAAATCGCTCCGAACTCCTGAACATCGCACAGGGCATTGTCATAAGCGATATCACTGGTTAAGGAAAGTTCGACCTTTTCCCAAATCGGATGGGCCCTATTATTTTGGGCGGAGAGCCATGGGCTACAGAGTAATAGGATATAGCTTGCAAGGGTAAAGGGATGCATGACGATTATTTTTTACATTAGATACAGTGAACTCGTTTAAAGATAAGGGTTTTGCCTTACGAAAAAATGCGATCTTGACTCCGGAAATGGCCGAAATGCTTAAAATTTACTATATTTAACCATACAACCTTATAAATCAATATATTATGACAGTACCAATCAAGCCGCCCAAAAGCTTTTGGGTCATTGCCGTCTTAGCCCTACTGTGGAACCTCATGGGGGTATCCCAATTTTTTATGACCACATTTATGCTTGACACCCTGGTAGAAAAATTACCGGAAGTTGAGGCCGATATGTATAGGGCAATACCCATATGGTACACTATAATTTTTGCCATTGCAGTATTTTCGGGACTTTTAGGATGCATTACCATGTTGCTCCGCAAAAAAATTACGATAGCACTTTTTGGCATCTCGCTATTGGCCGTACTGGTGGCCCAAGGGTACTGGATTTTAGGAACGGACGTCGTGGAAGTAATAGGCACATCCTCCATAATCATGCCTCTGATTGTAGTCGTGATTTCGATTTTTCTATATTTTTACAACAAGGGAGCCGCCAATAACGGATGGCTCAGATGAGAAAGGACGCGATCCAATGGTTTGGCGGGAAAGTTTTGCTATTTTAAATCCAACCTTCTACCAACTATTTGGTTTGTGCCAGCCTGATTTATGGCAATACCGTAGCTATTCTATGCCACACAGCGAATAAATCTGCCGCACATCCGTTCCTATTAAATAAAAAGGATACCCAAAGGTTTTATCTATAAGACCCATTGGTCGGTTAAACCTTAAACATCAATAGTATGGAAAAGACCCTTAAACGCATGGCCACTATGCAGCGAATGCAAGTCAAAGGATTGGAACTGTTCTACAAGAACGGATATTACAACACCAGCGTCGATGATATTTTAACGGAACTCTCGCTTTCTAAAGGCGCGTTTTACTATCATTTCGATTCCAAGGAGGATTTTTTTATCCAGATTATCGAGAACCTTTTGGCCCGTAAAATGTACAGCATGCTGATCGAACCTATCGAAGGCCATGAGAATCCGCTGGACCTCATCACCCAGTGTTTTGAGGATGCTCTTGAAACCGCGGTTCACAACGAACTCGATTTCGGCTTTGTGCTCAGCAATTTCATCAACGAGTTCAATGGTCGGAACGAAAATATCATGAAACATTTGAACGACATCCTCAAAATCTGGGAGGTCAATCTCGTTAGCGCCGTTCAACGTGGAAAATTTAATGGCTATATCGATAGGCACGTCGACAGCGAGGGTGTGGCCGTATTTCTTATGAGCGCCTATATCGGTGTGCGGACGCTAATGGTCGAGACCTCCCCGAGTGCAAGAAAATACCGTTTTATGTCGCAGTTGCGGAATTATTTTAAGAGTATGGAACCCAAGCGTAATGAGGTGATTTAGCAAAGTAAAGGCTATTATAGGCAGTCATTGAGAGTCTTTTGTGCCTATGGCAAAAAAGACGTGGCAATCTGTTGAACCCGCCAAAAAAAATGTTACAAAAAGCCGCCCCGCAGTACGTAACCAACAAGGCGTTTGTGTTCATTGACTGCCGGAAAGTTAAAATTGGTCGATAGGCTAGCTTCGCATATTTCACATCCGGCTAAATGCCCGGCTAGACAGGCATCACTACCTTCATTATGGCCGTTGTAAAGTACTCAATTTTCATGTCCCAAAATTGCTTCAATCTTCTTTACAACATCCCTTGGCAAAATAGTTTCCATCGCCTTTTCATATCCCTCGGGCATTTTGTTACCGTAGACCGACGTTGGTATTAGCGGAAATTTTTCCCGATCAGCCAAAAGGGAATTGTTGGCATCTTGACCAAACGGGTAAAACCCCGCATACGGATGGGTAACTCCCCAAAGCGAAATTACCGGGATTCCGTACATTGCTGCCAAATGGCCGTTACCGCTATCCATGGACAGCATGCCGTCAAGGTTAGAAATCAGGGCAAGTTCTTCGGGGAAAGAAAGTTTTCCGGTAATATTGATACAGGATTCGAATTGTATTGCAAGCGTTTCGAGCTTTTTCCCTTCGACCTTCCCACCCCCAAAAAGAAAAATTTTATACTCTCTGGTATCGTCGAGCTTTCGAATGACTTCCTCCATCAGTCGTAAGGGATACATTTTTCCTTCGAAAGCGGCGAAGGGGGCGATGCCCAACCATTTTTTGGTGTTAGATCCTACAAGCTCCCGCGTCTTTTCGGATAGTTTTTGTTTGGACAATGGGGCGGCCTTGGACAAATCTATCGGAAAACCCAACACATCGAAAACATCCGCGTAGCGCTCATGGGTGGCCTTCAGGGGCTTAAACACTTTATTTTTTGAGGCGGTCAAGCCTTTTTTCTCCGCTCGTCCCTTATCCATCTGAAAAAAAGGAATTCCTCCGAAACGGAAATAGCGTTTTAAGACTTTGCTGCGAAGTACATTGTGCAAATCCGCTACGGCAGTTATATGGCGGGCGCGAAGCTCTTTGTAAAGCGTATACAGTCCAAATACCCCTTTATGCCTTCCTTTTACGTCAGCTTCGAACACCTCTACATTCTTGAGTTGGTAGAACATGGGAATAAAGAACGGCTTGGTAAGAACAGTAATCTGCAATTGGGGATATTGCCAGGTCAGGGCCGATAACACCGGTACCGTCATGGCCACATCGCCCATGGCGGAGAGCCGAATGACCAGAAGTCTTTGTCCCTTAACGCCATCTTTAGGAGCTACTTCGGAACCGTCATCATTGTTTTTCACGAATTCAGGGTAAGCAAGATTGTACCAATCTTATAGGCCAGCCTTATAAAGATAACTTATTATTATTCTTGAGGGGCACGGGGGACTTTGCGCAATATTGGATTCATCTCATCGTCATTGTACATCTTCATCTGTTTGTAGACCTTCATATATTTGCGTCCAGCCCCTATATCTGCCAAAAGTTGGTCGATGGCCATGGAAAGATCCTTACATTGCTCGAGCAAAACATTGAGTTTGCCCCTACATTTTTTGAGGTGTTCGGCGGATGCATCAGTTCGTTCGGCCTCTTCCTGCATGTGGTAGATCTTTAGGGCCAAAATGGAAAGGCGGTCGATGGCCCATGCCGGACTCTCCGTATTGATTGTGGCATCCTCTTTCACTTCTACCGAACCGTATTTTTCAAGGAAATAGCTATCAATAAATTCCACCAGGTCCGTCCTGTCCTGATTACTGGCATCTATCTTTCGTTTAAGGTCTAAAGCAGCTTTGGGTTCGATATCGGGGTCGCGGATGATATCCTCATAATGCCATTGCACCGTGTCTATCCAATTCTTCCGATAGAGCAAACGGGCGATATCGTCTTTAGCATAGGGATTGGTAAAAGGCTGATACACACTGTTCTTGACGTGGTACTTATCTATACTTTCCTGAAATATTTTATAGGCAAAGGTGCTGAAATCCATAGACTCTCTTTTAAACAAAGTTATTGATAAATTAATGAAAAAGGTGAAAAGGAAATGGTTAAGGGTTTGGTGTTTGGTGTTTGGTGTTTGGTGTTTATGCGAAAAAATCAAAGGCGAATATATAATTCCGGTTCAAGCAAAATTTTGCTTTGTGTTAGTGTCGGAAGGTGTACTTGCAATTGTTGTGTAACTCATATCAATCTTCATAGCGCAAATCAAATAATCCCTAAACCTTTTTTCAAGCCTCTATTGTATAGCAATCCCTGTCAACAGAGCCAAAAAAGGAACTATAATCGAGGCGATAAGCACAATTTCCTTGATGCGCGGCCTTCGTATCGATTCTATGAATTTTGTCATAAAAACTACGGCCGGAAAAAAAGTAATCATAACCGGGTATACATTATCCGACAGTTTGAGCAGGTTCACCACTAAACCAATTACGAACGTAAATGCGATAAGTCGCATGTTCGCTACTCTACCAAATCCTGATTTGCCCAGTTTTAAAAATGCCAGAAGACCCGTTAAAAAAGTAACCAAAGCGAATAGTATAAGTTTGGTGCTGTGCCCCCAATATGAGAAATAAGCTACATTTAAGGAAAAATGAAACTGATATTGTTCGGCCAAGAATTCTTCATTGCCCGACAATATCATTACACATTTCGTAATCATGTATACCGTAAATAAGCCTGCAAAGGGCGCCAACCAATTGCGGATGTTTTTAGCATCATAAAAAAATATTGCGGCATAAATCAAAATAACGAACAATAACGCCCAATCGTAGAAAAAGCTGGAAATCAAGACCCATATCGTGGCATCGAATATCTTGAACTTAGTTTCACGTGAAGAACGCATGCTGATTAATCTTCTCATGGCCAACAAAAGAAAAAAGCTGCACAAAATAGCATTCGAATCGAGCAATGTTTCGGGAAAAACTACGGTCAACAGGGCGTAAAAAAGTATAGAAAAAGAGTTTGAACCTGTAATCTTGTTCCGCTTTACGATAAAATTGACCAGAAAAATACTGAAAAGCAAGGCGCCCAAAACCAACATCTTCTGTACCAATTGTGAGGGTGAATAAATTCTATCAAAAAGGGAAAAATGAACCCCCCAATAAAAAGCGAACAGAAATGTTAATACGATTATGTAGTTGATTGGCTTTGTTTTGCCAAAAATGATGGAAATCATCCCGACTTTTTATACTTTTGCGCTGTAAATATAACTAACATGACTTCACTTTTTAGAGGAATAGAGGATTTGTTCGTAAACTATCTTTTTTGGCCTTTGGACCAAATGCGACATATGGACAGCTGGTGGGGTGCCAACTTTTTAAGCTGGATTTTGGTGCTCATCGGTTTTGCCGGGTTCGTCTATTGGATGTTGGAACTTAAAAAATACGACGACAACGACGAAGAGGACAGATCTAGTACCTCACATTCGTTTTTGTAGCTTCGGCTGCGCTAGCTACCGATTCTCCGCACTTAGACAGGTGATACATTGAATCCCTCTAAGGGCTTAGTGTAAACGCTTTGCTACTATGACAAGTCTGTCATTTGTTTAGAAATCGAAACCGATGTCTTTTCTGTAGTTCATTCCCTTAAATCTTATTTTGTTAATGTTTTTGTAGGATGTTTCCAATGCTTCCTTGAAATCTATTCCATACGATGTAATTGCCATCACCCGACCGCCATTCGTAACGATTTTTTCCTTTTTTTTCGTTGTGCCCGCATGGAAAACTATAGAATCATCGATTTCTTCAAAACCTGTGATTATTTTTTCTTTTTCATAGGCTCCGGGGTATCCCCCTGAAACCAACATGACTGTCGCCGCCGTTCGCTCGTCGATTTCAAGTTCAACGGCATCCAAGGTCTGATCGGCAACCGCTGTAAAAAGGGATACCATATCGTTTTTGACTCGCGGAATAACCACCTCTGTTTCGGGATCGCCCATACGTACGTTGTACTCGATGACCTTCGGCTCGTCGCCCACCTTGATTAATCCTATAAAAATAAAGCCCTGGTAGGGTAAGTTGTCTTTTTTAAGGCCGTCTACGGTAGGTTTGACGATGCGCTTGTGTACTTTATCCATAAACGTAGAATCGGCAAAGGAAACTGGCGAAATAGCACCCATACCGCCCGTATTAAGTCCGGTGTCCCCCTCTCCGATACGTTTGTAATCCTTTGCGGTGGGAAGTACCTTATACCCTTTTCCGTCCGTCAGTACAAAAATGCTCAATTCGATACCCGATAAAAACTCTTCGATGACCACTGTCGTGCTGGCGGCCCCGAATTTGGCATCTACCAACATGGATTTTAGTTCATTTTTAGCCTCTTGCAAATCGTTTAAGATTACCACCCCCTTACCGGCGGCAAGACCATCTGCTTTTAAAACATAAGGCGGATCGAGGGATTCCAAAAAAGCAAAACCTTCCTGCAAGGTATCGGCTTTAAAGCTTTCATAGGCCGCCGTTGGAATATTGTGGCGCATCATGAATTTTTTGGCAAATTCTTTGCTGCCTTCTAGCTCCGCCGCGGCTTTTTGAGGTCCAATGACGGGAATGTGCGCTAACTTTCCGTCCCTTAGGAAAAAATCATGTATTCCGTTCACCAAAGGGTCTTCAGGGCCAACGATTACCATATCGATACTTTCTTCCAGTACGGATTTCTTAATAGCTTCGAAATTATTTACCCCGATCGGTATGTTTTTTGCTATTTCAGCCGTTCCCGCATTCCCCGGGGCAACGAAAAGCTGTCCTAATTTTGGGCTTTGCTTGATTTTCCAAGCTAAGGTGTGCTCGCGACCACCGGAGCCTAGGATGAGAATGTTCATACGTGTTTGTGTTAATTTGATTTTGGGTAAAAATAGGGCTTGTGCTGGGATTTTAGGGAATTGAATTTATAAGCCGGTACAAAAACGGTGCGTTTAAACCAGAGATTTTAGAGAATGGAGCGCAAATTAAAACTGCTCCCGTATGGCTTTTTAATAGTACATATCGTTCTCGAATAATCATACTAGAGAACATTAAGCCATGCACCTATTTATCCT
This sequence comes from Pricia sp., assembly GCA_024635875.1. Classification (GTDB taxonomy): domain Bacteria; phylum Bacteroidota; class Bacteroidia; order Flavobacteriales; family Flavobacteriaceae; genus Pricia. The sequence goes on along the minus strand of JAGXIC010000209.1, from coordinate 60 downwards.
TTTCACAATGGTTCAGATAGAAATTCCGTACAGTTTAGGAATCTAATTCCAACACTGTAT
>JAGXIC010000208.1 GCA_024635875.1 Pricia sp. | reverse complement strand
GTATTAATCAATCTGAATCGCTATTCGCTATGATCACAACCACGTTTCCCGTCTTTTTTCCTGTCTGCACGTATTGATAAACTTCAATAATTTTTGAGAATGGGTAGGTACGGTCGATAACCGCTTTGAATTTGCCTTCCGCTATCAATTGTTACATAAGGGACAGACTCTTTTTGATAGCAGTGGGAAGCGGAAAAATAACTTTCTTCCCTCCAAAAATCGGGGTGATCACTGCATAGAATATATTGGAGGCCATCCATCCCAATTCAGATGACATATAGACTCCCCCGGGGTTAAGCAGCCGCTTGCACTTCGAAAAGGAGCTTTTGCCCATGGCATCGAAAATAAAATCGTATTTCCCGTCCACCGTAGTGAAATCGTTTTGGGTAAAATCGATGACCCTAACGGCCCCCAGTTTTTTTACAAGCTCAAGGTTCTTGGTGTTGGCGACGGCGACTACCTCCGCACCATAATAATGCAGCAGTTGCACCGCCGCGGATCCTATAGCTCCCGTTGCACCATTGACGAGCACTTTCTGTCCTTTTGTGATAGGTACCTTGTTTATAAAATTATAGGCATAATGCGCCCCTTCGCAACTGGCCGCAGCTTCTTCATAGCTGATGTCGATAGGCATGTGCAGAAGCGCTTTGTCCTCGGAAAGACTCAAGTATTCGGCATGTGAGCTTAGGATTCCGTCATCAAAACCAAAAACACGGTCCCCTACCTTAAAGGAAGTTGCCTCTGGACCGACAGCTTCGATCTGTCCGGCAAAATCGGTTCCTGGAATCGATTTTTTCGGCACGGATAGTCCTGTAAAAAACCTACTGACAAAATAGCGCGCGGTAATGAGACCCTCGTCCGTTCGGTTTACAGTCGTCGCATGAATCCTGACCAATACCTCATTTGATTTTGGCACTGGTTTTTCAACCTCCATTATTTGGAAAACTTCGGCGGGATTTCCGTATTTTTTATAGGTAAGAGCTTTCATTTTCAGTAAATTATCTATTATACGGATTGCCTTAGAAAATGTTACAAGCCTTGGTTTATTACTAACGAGTGTTTAGTTAAAGCTGAAATGGCGTAAAAGACGCATTGGATTGTGCGACGATTTTGGCTTAACTTATCACTAACAAATAGTTTTTTTGAAACTCTTGTTCGTTTTGATGCTAAAGTGGTAAACACTATCATGTAAAGTTGCTACCGGAAAATCGTGTATTTCGGTTTCAGCGGATTTTTGTTTTTACATTTTTTGTCGTTATCAACAAGTAACCATCCTTTAAAAATAAGGCTAAGGAGGGCAACGAGTCCCACTTAAAAAAATACGTACTTCACCCTATTCCACCATAAAAAGTGAATTGGCAAAAAACAGCTTCCCGTTTTCCCAAAAGCCACGAAAGAGCGGGTTGTCAACCATATAGATGACCTTACCTTCGCCATGTTCCTCGACGCCAAAGATAAGGGTGTCCCCAATTTTTTTCTGCGCCTCGCTTCCGGCAAATCCGGCGAAAGGCCTGGTGCTATCGGCTTCCAAATAGACCACTGTACCATCCTTTATATATTCATAGGCATTATCACCCAATTTTAGGCTAAAATAGGAATCATCATATCCGAACGCCAGCGGATGTGTAGTATCGACCTTGGTCTTGAAAATGGCCCCGGAAATGGTATTTTTGATTTGTTCACGTTCGTCATCATCGTAGGATTGTAGGTTAACGGTACTATCCTTTTCTATTTCCCTGGCCTTGATTTCGAATCCGTTTTCGCCGGAAAGTCCCTTTAGGGCATCACCCATAGCAATCAATTTGCCGCCGCTGTCCACCCATTCCTTTAGGTGCTTTAGTTGATCGCCATCCATAAAATCGGTATACCCCTCACCATCGGGTAAAATAAGCACGTCGTATTCCAAAAGGTCGACATCGGCCATATAATCCGAGTCGATTACGGTTATTGGATACTGTAACTGCTGTTCAAAGAAATGCCAGATTTCCCCAAATTGCAGGGTGGAGGTAGGTTCGCCCGATAGCACTGCAATCCTATTTGCCCTGACCATTTCTACGGAACTAGATCCGAAATCCTTTCCCCCTTCTACAAAACCTGTACCGGTGGCGTTTAGGGTAATGCGGTGTTTCGATGCGCTCTCTTGGAGTCTGCCCAGAAAATTTACTTGGTTTTTGTTATCAGCACGGGTTATAATCAAGCTACCCCGATCGTAGTCGATACCATCCATAGTGAAGGGTTTTTTGGCATATCGCACACGAATACCCTCTTGTTGCAGCGCCGCCAAAAATTGTGCATCGTTAAAACTGTTCCAATCGGTCAAGAAAGCATAGGCATTCTCTGATAGATCGGATGTCGTGGCTGGGTCGTCGGACATGCCATTTACCGCCGAGCTAGCATCGGTTTTGCTTTCGGAGGCAACGGCATCAAGCCCATAAGCATACGGCAGCGACCAGGCGGTAATATCATAGGTAAGGGAATCGCTAAGCTTTGCGTTGGGTTCGAACAGCACTTTGACCAACGTACCTTTCTTCTGTTCCGTGGAAACCACCAGGCTATTTTCCGTAGTTTTTAGGCTGCCGTTTTTTCCCGTTTTATAATCGTATCCTTTGATGTTTCCCTTTTTTCCAAATCCATATTTGATTTCATGTTGGTCTAATAGTTGGGTTAGGGCATCGATTTTATCCGCATCCCCATTTAAAACATAACTTTTATACCTATAATCCTTAGGGTGATAGAATTTTTTGAATTCGGTGTTCAAGCGTTCGGCGTTTTGCGAGGAAACTTCCACGGTCGAAATTCCCGTTGTAAAGTGGTGTGCGATTCTATCCGTCAAGGTCAAGGTATCGCCGATACCGGTTTCGATAGCCAATCCGGCCCGACCGCTACCGCCCTGTTCGTAGGTCATACCGATGCTGCCGTTATAGGTCGGGTAGGTGTCCCCGTAGCTTGGGTAGAGCAGGTCGAAAATTTCCTTGGTAAAATAGAACCAGCCGTTGGCATCGAAATATTTGGCGTGGTGCCGCCCGACGGTCACTTGAAGTTCCCGCTGAAAATCGGTGATGACCTCGTGAAAAGGTTCTGCCGCCGGGGCAAAATAATAGGGGGCATCAACACCCTGTTCGTGAAAATCGACGTGTACATGTGGCAGCCATTGGTTGAACTTTTTGATACGCTGTTGGCTCTCTATCTGCGTCAGCCAGGCCCAATCACGGTTGAGGTCGAACATATAGTGGTTGGCCCTACCGCTCAGCCAAGGTTCGTGATGTTCCTTACTGTTGGGATCGACGTTGTTCGGGGTGTTTTTGTACTGATTGTACCAATTGACGTAACGCTCACGCCCATCGGGATTTACGCAGGGGTCCATAATCACGACCGTATTTTTAAGATAATCGCTCTTTTCGGTCAGTAGGGTATATACGGTCAGCATCGAGGCCTCGGTACTTACGCTTTCGTTGCCGTGCACATTGTAGCTCAGCCAAACGATGGCCTGTGACGGATTTCCGTTACCCTCAGTAGTAGCGATATGTGCCGTACGGATGTTTTCAAGGTCCGCCATATTTTCTTTGGATGAGATATAGGCCAGCAGCAAAGGCCGGCGCTCATTGGTCTGTCCGTAGGCCTTCAGTTGTACCCGATCGGAAGCGGCATCCGCCAAGTATTCATAATAGTCGACCACTTGATGGTGCCGGGTAAACTGCGTGCCCAGTTCATAGCCCAAAAATTCGGATGGCGATTTCAGGTCTTGGGCACTGGTAAAAAGGGATAGGTAAAGAGTAACTAGGAGTAAAAATCGCTTCATACTTGCATTAATTTATTGAGATACGACCCTCCAGTCCACGTGAGTACATACCAGTAATTAGTCGATATAAAGGTTCGTAAATCTAATGAATATTAACCAAAGACCGGTTTTAAATTCTACCATCGGCTGCATATCGGGGTCAAAGTTATTAACGTATTTTTAGTAATCCTCCAAAATCCGGAATATGTGTACTTCTGCCACTTAGAAATTCGAATTTTTATGTCTTTCCTTTCCCCTATACCGGCGTTAAAATCATCAACCGTAGCTACGGCTATGCTTGAAAATTTTGCATGGATAACCTAAAAAATTAATTAGCTAAATTCTCCGAGTTTCTGAGCAGCATGAGTATATTTACCATCTATGAATATCGAAAATCTTTCCTTTGACCGGACCGGCTATTTCACGGATTTTATCTGCGATTATCTGGCCGAAAAACCAAGTATAAAAAGCCTTTACAATAGCTATCCGAAGTTGGAAAACTTTGAGGCGCGGATAGCCGAAAAAGCGACCCATTTTCCCGAGGCCAACCGAGAAATCCTGTACAATGCGCTGCGGCGTCAATACAAGGATATTACGATAAGTCATGAAACGGAAAGCCACCTCAAAAAACTGAAGGAACCGATAACCTTTACAGTGGTCACCGGCCACCAGCTCAACTTGTTTACCGGGCCGCTGTATTTTCTGTATAAGATCATTTCGACCATCAACCTGACCAAAGACATCAAAAAGGCGTACCCCAAGTACAATTTTGTACCTATCTATTGGATGGCGACCGAGGACCACGATTTTGAGGAAATCAATTATTTTAATTTCGAGGGAAAAAAATTGCAGTGGAACCGGGAAACTTCGGGGGCAGTGGGCCATTTGAAGACCGATGGGTTAACCGATGTTTTCGAGGCCTTCGCCAATGCCTTGGGAAGCAGCAGCAATGCCGAACAGCTAAAAGAACTTTTTCGGGATGCCTATCTCGAGCACGCCACCCTTACTGAGGCTACCCGATACCTGGCCAACGAACTCTTCGGGGAATACGGATTGGTCATTCTCGATGGGGATGATACTAACCTAAAAAAATTACTGATTCCCTACGCCCAAAAGGATATTTTGGAGAACCTTTCTTTTGAAAAAGTTTCGGAAACCGTTGCACAAATTGCGGAGTTGCCCGAAAATTATGGTATTCAGGTCAACCCCCGCGAAATCAATTATTTTTACTTAAAGGATGGCCTTAGGGAACGTATCATTGAACAAGAGGGAACCTATTATATTGACAACAGTGACATCCGTTTTTCTAAGGATGAACTAGTAACGGAACTAAGGCAACATCCCGAACGTTTTTCGCCCAATGTCATCGCCCGCCCGCTTTATCAGGAAGTCATTTTGCCCAATCTCTGCTATATCGGCGGCGGGGGCGAGATTGCCTACTGGCTAGAACTAAAAACGATGTTCGAGGCCATGAAAGTACCTTTTCCCGTACTGCTGCTCCGAAATTCCGCTCTCGTCATCACGGAAAAGCAGCGTAAAAAGTTGCAAAAGATGAACCTCTCGGTAGCCGATCTTTTTCTGAAGCAAAGCTCTTTTATCAATAAAAAAATACGGGAAATCTCCAATATCGATATTGATTTTAGTCCCCAGAAAGCGATTTTATCAGCACAGTTCACAGCGCTCTACGATGTGGCCGAGCAGACCGATAAGTCCTTCTTAGGCGCCGTAAAAGCCCAGGAGGTAAAACAGAAAAAAGGACTCGACAACCTAGAAAAACGTTTGTTGCGAGCCCAAAAACGAAAGCTTGAGGACCAAGTACGCCGCATGACCGAAATTCAGAACGCCCTTTTCCCAAGTCAATCCTTACAAGAGCGCAACCTAAACTTTTCCGAACTTTATTTGGAGTTGGGGGAGGATTTGATTCCTACCTTGATGAAGACTTTAGAACCTTTACGATTGGAATTTACGGTATTGGAGTTTTAGGGGTTATAGAAATAGTAAATTAGGGGAACAATGTCAAAACATCCTACTTCGGAAAAAACAAAATCCATGCACAATATTGACATGGAATTGATCGAAATGACGCTGGATGTCATGAAATACGCCATTCATCGTATTACGAGTACCTCGCTCGAAATGGGCAGTCCGAAAAAAGAGGACGAACTGCGACGCCTGGTAGGCGAGACCATAACCAATAAGGGTATCGGTGGCGAAAACGCGTTCCAACTTTTTAAGGATGTACTGATCAAAGCGACCGTGCCGATAGACCACCCCAGACATTTGGCTTTCGTGCCCGCCGCCCCGACCCGTGCGGCAATCATGTTCGATTTGGTTACGGCGGCATCCAGTATTCACGGTGCCTATTGGATGGAAGGTGCCGGAGGTATATTCTGTGAGAACGAGGCCATGAAGTGGTTGGTATCGCTTACCGGGCTTCCCGAACCTGCCTTTGGGGTCTTTACCAGTGGCGGTACCGCGGCCAACCTTTCTGCCTTGGTAGCTGCCCGGGAGTTTTGGCGAAAATTGCCCGAAAACCGAAATGAAAAGGGACTCATCATCACCTCTAGCGGTGCGCATTCTTCTGTTAAATCTATGGCCAAGGTCATCGATGTCGATTTGCTTCTGGTAGAAACCGAGGATGCCATGTCGGGACAGGCATTGCAAGAAAAAATAAGGACTTTAGATGCCCAGCAAAGAAAACGGCTTTTCGCCGTGGTTGCTACCGGGGGTACCACCAACGCCGGTATTATCGACGATCTTTCGGGCATCGCCGAAATCTGTGAAACCGAAACCTTATGGTTCCATGTTGATGCCGCCTATGGTGGTGGTGCCTTGGCCGCCGATTCCGTTCGGCAGCTGTTCAAAGGTATCGAACGGGCCGATAGTATCACCATCGACCCGCATAAATGGTTGTTTTCGCCCTATGATTGTGGCGCGGTCATCTATAAAAATCCAAAACAAGCCCAAGACGCCCACGCTCAAGAAGGCTCCTATCTCGATATTTTTAAGGATGAGGGTGCCCATGGTTTTAATCCCTCGGATTATCAGATTCAACTGACGCGCCGCGTACGCGGTATGCCTTTATGGTTTTCATTGGCCATGCACGGCACCGATAAATATAAATGGGCCGTAGAACAAGGTATTTCCTTGGCCAATTTGGCCGGGAGGCTCATCACCGAAAACCCTGTGGTAGAGCTAGTGCGCGAACCCAGTCTTTCTTGCGTACTTTTCCGACGTAAGGGCTGGACTCCCAACGACTATCGGGATTGGACCTATAAAAATCAGCGCGAAGGCTTTGCGCTCGTGACCCCAACCAAATGGAAACAGGGGGACACCTTTGAGACGGTGGCGCGGTTTTGTTTTATCAATCCCGATACTACGGAGGAAGATATTGTTGCGATTTTGGGGACGATGGGGTAGGGGGATTATATTGCTTTGATATCTTTAAAAGCTAAACTTAGTTTTTAATCAAACAGACGAACTAGACGCTCAATTCATTGATGTTTTATAAAATTTAGCAGTTCTAAATAAAAAGCAGCTTGCACAATTACCGAACCCGCCTTAAGGTAATATCATTACCCGAAAACTGACAAAACCAGTCCCGGTTGGGTGCCGAACTTCAGTTCGAGTACCTCGGCTCCGCTCGGCACAGGCTTCGTCGAGAACGTCAAAACCTGCAACCTCTGCATCAGCGAAACCCAATATTTCTCAAACGTGCCCAAAGTGGCCTGGGAGTTTTACATCGGCGGTTACCAGCCGGCCCAAAAATGGCTCAAAGACCGTAAAGGCCGCGCCCTCGATATGGCCGATGTGCAGCATTACCGCAAAATCGTCAAGGCCTTGTTGGAGACGGAGCGGTTGATGGGGGAGGTTGATGGGGTGTTGAGGTTTTAGCTTCTATATCTTTTCGCTGATTTGCTAAATCTATAAATAGGAAGGGCTTTTATGGAGTTTGAAGTATGGTGGAGTCGTTCAAATTCATTTGTATGGCAAGCAAGATTTTAGCCTTATAAGGGATTATCACTTCGACTTTATCTTCCAGTTTTTATACTCCTCTGTCTCCTCGGCCCTCAAAATATGGGGCTGCCCTTTTGAGGTGTCGCCATAAGAAATACGCTTGTAACGGCGTTCGGGTTGCTCCGCGTCTCTAGGTCGTATGGCGTACATACCGCCGACCTGCTCGATATGGATTTTATTTGGGTTTTGTACGATGAAAAGTACATCGTTGCGGCCACCATAGGCAGCTGGTATTTTATATAGTTTCAAATTAGGGTCTTCGAAATAGCTGTACCGTTTTATTCTTAAGGTGTCGCCCAGGGGCATGTAGACTTCGAGATACCACCAGCCTGCGGAATATGTATAACTGTCAAGGCCATTTTTTTCTTCCGTATAAAAGGTCGAATCGTAGTC
>JAGXIC010000207.1 GCA_024635875.1 Pricia sp. | reverse complement strand
CCGTAGTACCGATCAATTGAAAAGCTATGCCTCCTACATTCGCAGTATTGATCCTTATAATCATCCCATAGCGGTTCATAATCACGTTCGGGTTACCGGAAAAAGTATTGAAGGAAGGCCATTAGATCCCATACAAGAAACATTTTCACCGTTGTTGGGCTTCAAAGATTTTGAGATTCCGTCGTTACAGATGGCCGATACCTTGGAGGTTCATCAGGAAATCAAGAAATGGCGTAATCTTTCCTTGGAAAAAAAGCGACCTTGGGTCGTGTATTTAGATGAGATCGGCCATTTTGAAGTTGGCGTGACCACCGACTCTGCGGCGAACAACAATTATGACGCGGTATTGCACAGCAGTCTTTGGGGAAGCCTCATGTCCGGTGGGGCAGGGACATCGTGGTATTTTGGGGGTTCCGATATTCCCAACAACGATTTGTCCGCAGAGGATTTTAGAACACGGGATCAATGGTGGCATATTGCCACTAGTGCCAAGCAATTTTTCAATGACCATCTGCCATTTTGGGAGATGCAAAATCACGATGAACTGGTGAGCAATGAAAAAAGCTACTGTTTTGCTAAAAAGGATGAAATTTATGTGGTGTACCTCCCAAAATGGGAAAAAACGGATTTAAAAATCGGCGACGGGGCATTTACGATTGCCTTTTTTGATCCGAAAGAAGGCGGTATGTTACACGACAAACAGAACGAAGGCTGGAAAATTACCAAACCGAACAGTGTAGAACTTTCGGCATATAACGGGGAAAAAGATAAGGATTGGGTGATTGTTATAAAAAGAAAATAGAACTTAGAGCCTAGAGCCTAGAGCCTGGACAAAAAGCAACATATGGTCCGCAATATCTTGAAACTGTTCATCATGAATATTTTTTTCATGGGATGCAAAGAAAATCCATCTAAAGAGAAGAAACCGGCAGAGGTGTTTGAAAATGTCATGGAAACCATCGATTCCGTACCGCAAAAACAGAACCGGCCCCAAAAATCGTTTCGTACTTTTGAGAATCTGGCGGATACGACCTTTGTACGCTTGGCGGACTTTAGCGATGGTTTCGCTTATGATTTGCGCTATGCCACGAAAAATAATTTTTTAAAGGAAAAGGTTTACGATTGTGCGGAATGCTATACCCGGACAAAAACGGCCAAAGCATTGATAGCGGCGAACAGCGATTTTCATGATAAAGGGGTGCGGATCAAGTTTTTCGATTGCTACCGGCCGAATTCCGTACAGTATAAAATGTGGGAGATTGTCCCGAATCCACAATACGTAGCGAATCCGAAGAAGGGATCCATCCATAACAAAGGCGGAGCGGTGGATATCACTTTGGAAACTTTGGATGGCGAGGAACTCGATATGGGCACGGATTTCGATTTTTTCGGAAAGCGTGCCTACCACGACATGACCGATTTGCCACAAGAAATACTCAATAACCGAAAACTGCTGAAGGAAACCATGGAAAAACATGGTTTTTGGTCCATTCGGACGGAATGGTGGCATTATAACCTAGGTGCGGCATCAAATGATAAGGTTGCCGATTTTAAATGGGAATGTGATTGATGGGTCAATTTGAAAATCTGCCCGTCAGGCGGGCGGGTTTGATGATTTGAAAATTGGGTAGCCCTTTAAACAACTATGTGGATAGTATCCTATTGCGAACTATAATTTAAGTTTAGTATGAAATATAAAACCTGTATTGTTATGGCCACTTTCTTTTTTGGCGCAACCGTTCTTGCCCAAGACACAATCATGCCCCTATGGCCCAAGGATAATATTCCCAATCGCATCGAAAGCGATGAACAGGAAGAACATGTCAGCGAAGATATTTTGAGGATAAGCAAGGTGCAAGAACCTACGATAGAGGTATATCTTCCCGCAAAAAAGAATGCTACCGGTAAGGCCATGCTGATATTTCCCGGAGGCGGATACGGGATTCTGGCCTATGATTGGGAAGGCACCGACATCGCTAAATTCCTGAACGGAAAGGGCATTGCCGGAATTGTGGTAAAGTACCGATTACCCTCCGACAAATCACAGACCGAAAAATGGAACGTACCTCTTATCGATGCCCAACGCGCCTTACGCTTGGTGCGTAGTAAGGCAAAAGATTTTAACATCGCCTCTGATAAAATCGGAATTATCGGTTTTTCCGCAGGTGGACATTTGGCATCGACCTTGGGTACTCATTTCGATGAGAAGGTTTACGAATCCGTTGATACATCCGATAACGCAAGTGCCCGCCCCGATTTTATGGCACTGATATATCCCGTAATTACGTTTACCAAAAGTACAAAGCATTCCGGTTCGCAAAAAAACCTATTGGGAGAAAATCCAAAAAAAGAAATGCTGAAACATTTCTCGAACGAGCTTCACGTGACTTCGAAAACCCCGCCAACGCTGCTGGTACATGCCACCGATGATACCAGTGTTCCGGTCGAGAACAGTCTGATGTTTTTTCAGGCCCTGAAAGACAAGAATGTTTCCGCCACCATGCACGTTTACCCAAAAGGTGGACACGGATTTTCGCTCGCACGCAATGACCCGCACTTGAGAGGCTGGACAGAACGACTTTTCGAATGGATAGAAAGTTTGAATTAGTTTTTGGGATTTTTCGTGAAAAACCAAGGGTAATCAAAAGGTGTTTTATATTTTTGCAGTCCGATTTCGAAAAATAGAATCCCCTTTTTTTTGGAATTTAGAATTTTAGTATTGGAATTTAATAGCGTCAGCTATTTTTTCGGGATGTAGCGCAGTCCGGTAGCGTACACGCCTGGGGGGCGTGTGGTCGCAGGTTCAAATCCTGTCATCCCGACCAATGAACACGGGGCTTCCGAGAGATCGGGAGCCTTTTGTTTTTCTCCGGGTACAACATAGGTACAACATTTTTGGATTCTTTGAAAGATGTAACGGAACCTGTAAGAACATAACCTTGTCGATTACTTTTTAAACCACGAACTACCAGCAGCAATTGCTTCACAGGAATGTGGGGACTTTCTTTTTTTTTGACAGGGGTAAAACAAGGGTGCGACGAATATTCTTTGCATTTATCTTCCTATCTTCATAAGCGGTTTTTATGCGGCCATGAAATATTCCCTTAACCCAACTTGGCTATTAAGATTAGAAAAAGGCTTTATTTTAGGTTATTTTCATGTTTTTTCGTGGTTTATTGTTCATTAATATACTGATTTTCAATCATTTAATTTTTTAAGGATTCATTTGTAGTGTAGTACGGTGGTTTTAAATTAAAGAATTACCTCTTATCTTTGTAAAATCTTGATGGAAATAATCAAAAACTTCATAAAAAATATGTAGTGTAGCACTGTTTTTATAATCGATTGATTTTATGCATTTTAACTTTAAAAACAGCCAAGTTGGGTTAACAATAAAATTATTTTGCTTTTCAGGCGAATCGATAAAGCGGTCTTCGATCTGCACCGGACGGGGGAGGGCATGGAAAAACAGGAAAGTTCCGCATTGGATCGTTCTGGTCTTGGCACTCGGGCTATATTTTCTTCTTATTTGGCAGCTATGGCCGTTCCTGTCCGCTAAGGAAATACCGTCCCTCAAATATTTCGGGTTTTTCATTGTAATGGTCTTTACCATACTTTTCTTGGTATTCGCCAAAATATACGTTTCACAGCTGATCGGTTATACAAGCCCCTATCCCGTTCAAAACGAAAAGACCGGGACAAAATTTAATCGCGGCCGGCCGGGCACACCCTTTCGTTTTACTAAAGAAGCCCGTAGGATGGATTATGAAAATACTGGCCTGTTCAAGGACTATCTAAAAACGGACCGGGAAGATTACGTAAACCTGTTAGCGGGAAAACCGGTCTCCCAAAAATTGGTATGGCTGCCCTTGACCGATAGAAAGCTGCCCAACTTCCGGCTTCTTTTCGAGCTCCTGAACCATATCTCCGAGGAGAACCTGGAAGGGTATTATGGGGAAAACCTTGTACATCTTTGCAAGTATATCTTCCTTAATTTCAGGTCAAAGGACAAGGAATGGACCATAAAACAGCTCCAAAAGGCACATTCAGGTTGGAAAAACTGCAACCCGAAACGGAGGATGGACCTGAAGATCGATATCGAAAACCACCTCGTATCCCTAGGCAGAGCATAATATGTAAATGAAAGAAAAGGAAAACGGGGGATGCGTCCCCTTTACTTGATTTCATGGTGAATTTCATCCAAATTGCTTTCAAATACTTCCATGGGCCAACCATGGAAAAGGTGTGAAAACTTAATTTGAAAGCCTTATGGACAAACAGAATTCTTCCCTTGTACGACTGCTCCTTGAAAAAATAGATCATCTGGATGAAGCCGCCCTGGTCAGGAAAAAGGTGTTCAACGTCACCAACCTTCAGATGTACACGGGCTGGAGCCTATCCAAGATCTACAAGCTCACATCGGCACGGCTGATCCCTTTTTCCAAGCCGACCAATGGGTCGTTGTTCTTCGAGCGGGAGAAAATCGAGGAATGGCTACTCCGGAATCCCTCCTATACCGAAGATTATATAGAAGAAAGAGTCAATACCCATCTGAAAAAGTATAATCGAAATAATTCATAATATAACCCTATGAAAGCCGCCGACAGGAATTTTCAGGGCATATGGATCCCCAAAATGATTTATTTGAGCACCGAGGTAAATTGGTATGCCAAGATCCTGTTCCTGGAGATACACAGCTTTACTGAAAACGGAAGGGAATGTTATATGTCGAACGGATACATCTCGTCGTTCCTGAAAATCTCCGAAAGGCAGGTTTCCCGATATATTTCGGAACTGAAGACCATAGGCTGGATCGAGGAAACGGCCTTTGACGGGAGAAAAAGATATCTGAGGAGTGCACTCCGGTTCAGTTTCCGAACGGTCGATCCTGACCGGACAAATGTGTCAAGGCAGCATGGACGATCCTATCGTAGCAGCGATGACAAAAGTGTCCATCATACTAAACCAGTTACAAAACAAAATATAAAACCATTTACTTCTTTAAAAGAAAAAATCGGAAATAGAAGACCAATACTAGAATAGTAGGGATGAAAAAGGAGATTTCAAGGCTGTTGAAAAAAGAAAAAGAAATAAACAAGCCGCTATGCGAACCTGATATTTTCAAGAAAGTGTTTTTCAGGGCGGCCCAGGATCATTATGCAAAATATGACCTTGACTTCGAGGTGGATGGTTCCAATAAAAATTTCCTGGGGCATTTCTGCAGGTATTGGAACCGGGACACGGCCTTTGAGGTTCTGGAAAACATCTCCCTCCGAAAAGGACTATTGGTGTTCGGTTCTTACGGGACCGGGAAATCGACCAGTTTCCGGATCATCCAAAATCTGTCCAAACACTATCAGGTGCGTGAACTGTGGTTCCCGTCAATATCAACCCAGGAAGTAGTCGCCAAGTTCAATCTGGAAAGGAACAAGGAGGACATAATCCAATACTATTCCAAAGGCGTTTTTCTGTTCGATGATCTGGGAGCCGAACTGGCCGGAAACAATATTTACCAGTACGGGAAGGAGGAAGTGTTCGTCCGCATATTGCTCAATCGATATCGGAACTTTGAAGATCAAGGAACAAAAACCCATATTACGACTAACCTGAACCTCGTTCAAATTGAAGACCGGTATGGCAAACAACTGGCGGACCGGTTTGTCCGGATGTTCAATTTATTGAAATTGGACGGTCCGAGCAGGAGAAAATAGCCGGTAGAAAATGTAAGGAATCATGATTTTCGTACCGCATCAAAAAAGGGTATTCCGCTGCGAAATAAAACGGAGAAGGGGAATAGCAAGAGGGTAACGCGCTAAAGCGACGTTACGGCATTTAAAACATTGATATTCAGTTAATTGAAAATTATTTTGTTTTCATTGGCCCGCTAAATTTTCGTCAAACGGGCCCGAGGCCCCCGGAAACATTGAGGAAATTTACAGTAACCGGTTTTCAAAATACGCTGGCCATTTTGATTAAGACGCTAGAAGTCAATACGTTGAAAATAAGCCGTAAATATTAGGGGTTGGCAAATGCGTCAAATTTTACGAAAAAATCGCCGAAAGGCCTATAAACATTATTAAAATATACAGTAATGGGAACGGATTACAAAAGGAAGAGTAGTTTTTCGGCCGTAAGTCTCAATAGGATTACGGCGGAGCGATTCAGAGTATATTCCAAGACGGTTTCAAAATCACATTCGGAAACCATCGATACCATGATAGATTTTTTTGAAAAAACGAGAATCTCCCCGCGGAACGAAGTGATGATCAGTTTTATACGGTTCCAAAACTATATGATAGGTCGGTTCGATTGTATTGAGGAACTGCTACGTACTATGGAGAGGGAACAGTTAAGACCGACACATGATATGCTCAAACGCCTGTTCGACGTAACGGCACCTCAGAAAAAAAGGCAACCCTCGCTTGTCGATAGGGTAACCCTCAAAATGACCAAAGAGGAATGGGACATGGAAGAGGGAAAAGTCTCCTTTGAAAAATACCATGAGGTTTTAAAGGCTAGGAGCAAAGACCGGCGAGTCTTTTCGAAAATGCTCGATAATATAATTACGATAGAGCCCACTTTTGGGAAACCCTATTTAAAAGTGGAAATGGGTGCAGCTGAATTGGATAGGATTAAAGAAGAACTGAAAGAAAACAAAATTTGATTCTAGCCATTGACATAAGCAAGATGCGCCCTATGCGGTTTTTGCTTTACGCTTATCTACCGGAACGCTACAAAAACCGCACAGGATCCACGCGCAAAGTTTAGGGGTAAGATTTGGGAAAAAAATAAAGAAATTAGGGTATCTACAAAAGTTCATCTAAACGGGGATATAATTTTTTGAATAAAGGACCTGGATTAATTTAACATGGAAATCCACCTGCAAAGCAGGTGGATTTCCAAGGTGAATTAAATATTAAAGCCCGGATTTGTGTTGAATGCGTTGTTCTGAACAGACCTAGCTCGGTTGCGAGACATATTTCTAATGGCTGAAGTAGTACGGGTGCCGTCTACAGCAAACCACCATAGGTATAATACTTCGTACATATTCGATCCTTCGTAAGCCCAATTGGTGTCGCAGGATGCTGCCCTTGGGCAACCCGTACCCCCGTTGTGGCTCTTACCTCCATTGTGCCTTGATTCATGAAGCAAAGTCCCGGCTCTGGTAACCACATCGAAGCCATAAAAATATGGGATATACAGTTCAACCCTGCTACCATAAGCCCAACCTGCCCATTGTCCTGGAGAAGAACCTGGTTTGAAACAAAGTGCTTGTAAGCGTCCAATATTATTTGCGGTGTACGGATATGCCCATCGCAAGGCATTCCCGCTGTAATCGCTGGTGTTGGTGGCATAATCTTCAGCCGAATAGGTCAAGAGGTAGAGCGCGGCAAATGTGCGACCTAAAGGAAGGTCCAGATTACAGGGGTCGTCAAAGCCAAAGCCACTGTCCCAGTCGCTCTTACGCATGTCGAATACCCCCCACCAATGGTCTACGCGAGCTTGGTTACATAAACCGGTGGCGTAAACCGAACTACCATCGGCTACATTATCGTGTGGAGGCACGGTACAGTTTTGTTGGGACTGTACCATGTGAGGAACTGCAAGTATCAAGAGCCATCCCAAAAGGAGGCCAAGTGGTTGATTGTGTGCTATATTTTTCATCATTCTTTGATTTTAGGTGAAGTATTGGTTTCCCTTGTTTTTATTTCAAATTTTTCGGGCATATCCGGGTGCGCTACTTCTTTTATATCGGTAGCTTTATTGGTTATGTACCAATGTTCTTCTTTAGGAATTAAATTATAGAGCTCCTGCATTTTCTCTTCATTATCGCCAATTGCAGATTGTAAATAGCCACGAACCGCCATTTGCCTGATAGATAGATTTTTGTTCCCAATAAGAAGGCGCAGGGCTTTATCGGCATCCACTAAACTATCGGCGGCCAAAAGGGAAATCCCTTCAACGGCAGTAAGCCGGATTACGGTTTCGTCTATTCGCGTATCCATTTCTTCGTTTTCCGGATTGCGATCTTCAGGTATCCTTTCGGATGCAATACTATTTAGGGAAGCGAGTGCTTCGCCTGAGTGCAATTGCTTTAATGCCTCCACTAACATGTTTCGATACAGATAGTTTTCTTCGGGCACTTTTTTATAAGCCGCTGACAGTATGAATATGGCTTCGGGTTCGGCTCTTAAATTGGTCAAGGACTGCTGATACTTTACTTCGGCATCTTCTCCATTTCCCATGGATAGCCTTAAGTGTTCCCGAACCAAATTGCCCGCCGGTGTTTTAGGCAATACTTCTTCAACGTTAGTTGTTGATGTGTCGTCTATGGTCAATTGGGCTTTATTGCCTTGGCAGCGGACTAAAAAGACAAATACCAAAAATAAAGTCGCCAATAACCTGAGCCTGAAAAACAATTTTAATAAATACTCCATAACAAAGGTTTTTAAGGTTAAAATAATTGTTCAAAATTTGAGATGGGCAACTTGCAATGAAAAAAGTAATATGATTGTTTACCATCCAAAAATTTATGTTGAGTAAGGTTAAGCATTCACTTCACATATTGGCCGTCTCAATTAGCCTGCAACGAAAACGGTAGATATAGAGATTGGTATTGACAGTTTGTAGTGCCATAATACTCTGCTTCGTAATTCATCCTGCTTCAAAAGCGTACTAAAGACTATTTGTTCTGTTCAACTGACCAATGTAAAATTAGGGAAGGAAACATAGCATAAATTAAATTTTGTGCAATATGTACGAAAATCTGTATTGATTCATACACTTCATAAATGAATGGCTAAATTGGCTTCGGAAGTCATGCTTTGAGGAAAGTGAGCCAAAATTTACGCACTTCCCTTAGTCTTTACAGTTATGATGGTATATTTAAACGGCCGCTGAAAGTAAACAAAATGAGGATTTTTGAAAGTCTAAATTAAGGTGAGATTAATTGCACCATGCTTTATTGTGCGGTTTCCCAAAATACATTAGTTTTATGAAACCATCCGAAGCTATTCTGTTTTTGTGCGATAGGCCCGACCGTTTTCATTCTACCGCTGTGGCTCTTCGAACTTACCGACAATGTTAGTGCTACATTGTTTTTGGTTCGCCATTTTCAAATTCCAAAATGTCACCAGGTTGGCAGTCCAGTGCTTTACAAATTGCCTCTAAGGTGCTAAAACGAATTGCTTTCGCCTTCCCTGTCTTTAAAACAGAAAGGTTGGAAAGTGTCAAATCGACTCTTTCGGATAGTTCATTAAGCGACATTTTTCGCTTTGCCATCATCACATCCAAATTCACGATAATTGGCATAGCTTAAATTGTAAGGTCATTTTCCGATTTCATATCTATTGCATTTTGCAGGATTTTTTCAAGCACTGCCATTGCGGTTGCAACTACGATAGAAATAAAAGTAGTAATGATACACATTGCAAGAAATCCAGCGGGGTCGTCTTCTTTATTGTGAAATATCCTTATGTATAGTCCTGCGGCCACGATTAAAATGCTTAATATGATTGCGCAATATTTGATACTTCTTAAAGCTCTTATCGAGTCCGGTGAAAACAATTTGTTTTGTCCGATATAACCTAGTAATTCGAATGCTTTATACAACGCAACAAAAAAAGCGATCGATGATGCAAATCCATACATGATGAATGGGTCAAAGTAAATGCTGAACAGGTCTAAGTTCTCGGCTCTTCCCTCGGTTAATGGAAAACGGACCAAAATGAAAAGTGCCACAATGCCGATAATTAGGATGACAGCCTGAAGGAATAGTATTGAAATTTTTTTCATTATGGCTCATAAGTTTAAAAATATATTGCAAATATAATTAAATTAATTATCGATAAACAATAAATATTTCCCACTTATCAACAAATATGTGTTGCTTCATCTATTGTTATAATGTCTTTGAGAATTAATGATATGACTTTTTTTAGAAGTCTAAATGTGAAGTGGGATTCTGATTAATTCGAGATTGTCCGTGTCGTATGGCTGTCCTAAAATGAACTTAACAAGGGTATAAAATCATGTGCGCACTATACGTTCATTAAAAGTATGTATTTTCCCTCATTAATCTACCAAGCGAAAAAGTCTGTAAAACGGCCGTTGAAGATAAACGATTGGGGATTATTTAATAGTCCAATTTAAGGTGGGGTTATTTGCATCACCTTTCTTCGCTTTTATAACGGCTTCGGATACGTTGTTGGCAAACGTTTATTCCCGATTAAATTTTTTGTAATAGTCCCAATGACACTCCATTAGTATATCAAAATTTTGGTCGAGTCCTGCATAATTTTTATCAATTGAAAATATATTGAAAGGAATTTTAGCAATTCTAAGATTGATTGTTGCGAATGTAAGCTTCCCTTGTTTCGAACCGTATCCTCCAAAAAAAGAGGCGTACGACCCGTCCGCCTACTTTTTCCCATATAATTTTGCATGGTCTTCATTTTGCCCCCTTTTTCGGATGGAGGTTTAGATGCTTTCTATGTGACCTGCCGGCAAAAGGCCTTTTAGGGCCCGGCAAGACTGTCGGAATCGATGATATGCCGGCGGGTCGGAAGGGAACCTCCCAATTTTTGACCGCTCCCTTCCGCGCCGATAGGCCATCAACCGGCAGGATCGTCCGTTCCTTTATCGGGAAGGGCCAAAGAGGCCAGTACCCCTGCCAGCAACGAAACCGATATTACGGCCAACGATACCCATTCGGGCATTTCCAATTGATGTGAGAAGAGCATTTTCAGGCCCACAAAGGCCAGGATCACGACCAAACTGTAATTGATGAACCTGAACTTTTGCAACATCCTTGAGACCAGGAAATACATGGACCGCAGCCCCAGGATGGCCAGGATATTGGAACTGAAAACGATAAAGGGATCTGCGGTGATGGCCAGGATGGCGGGTATGCTGTCCAGGGCAAAAAGGATGTCCGTCAGTTCGATAATGATCAGTGCCACAAATAACGGGGTGGCCGCGGTGACGCCCATTCTTTTTATAAAAAAATCATGCCCGTGCATGGAACTTGTTATGGGATAGACTTTTTTGATCTGCCGGAAAACGAACGAGTTTTTCGGATCGAACCTGTGATCGTCACCTTTGAGCATCTTAAAAGCGGTGTAGAGCAGAAAGACCCCGAAAACATAGATGATCCACTCGAACCTGTTTATCAGCGCCACCCCGAAAACGATCATTAGGCCCCT
>JAGXIC010000206.1 GCA_024635875.1 Pricia sp. | reverse complement strand
GATAAATATCGATGCCCAAAGCATGGCCGAAGTCGACGAAATGGCTGAAACCGTGCGCAAGGCGGGTGGTAAAATTTATGCCGAACCCGGCGAATCTCAGGGCTGGATGTACGCCTTCGGATTCGCAGATCTCGACGGGCATCGGTGGAGTATGCTGTATATGGACATGGAAAAGATGCCGAAAGGGTGAAATAAGAAAATAGAGAATAGAAAAGTGACGAATATGGAAAAAATTTCCCTCTTAAGGCTTTACTGAGGGCAGCCGATGTGTGGGAATGACAAATTAAATATAACTATCATGAGAAATTCAAATGCATCAGTATGGTTCGAAATCTATGTAGACGATATGGAAAGAGCCTCACAATTTTATGAAAAGGTTTTTAACGTAAAACTGGAAGAATTATCCAATCCCGGAGATGACCCTATACAAATGCTAAGTTTTCCCGGCGATATGGAGAAATATGGAGCGAACGGCGCCTTGGTAAAAATGGAAGGTAAAAAAGCAGGAGGTGAGGGCACGCTTATTTATTTCGGTACCGAAGATTGTACTGCGGAAGAAAGTCGGGTAGAAAAGGCTGGGGGTATAATAGTTAAACCAAAAATGTCCATCGGCGAGTTCGGGTTTATCTCGTTGTTCTATGATAGCGAGGGCAATATGATCGGGGTACAGTCAATGAAATAGTTTTTTATGTTGTTAAGCATAATGGAATAGCACACGTATAAGGTTAAAGGAAAAAGTCAAGACGAATTCAATTAAAAGCATTTAGAACTATGAAAAAGGATATCAGATCTTTTTTTGAAGATTCCAGTAAATGGCAAAAAGAATATCACCTGCTCCGCAAGATAATCCTTGACTGTGGTTTGGAGGAAGCATTTAAATGGGGAAAACCCTGTTACACCTTCCAGAACAGCAACGTTGTTCTCATTCACGGATTTAAGGACTATTGTGCCTTGCTATTTCACAAAGGCGTTTTGCTAAAAGATACCGAGGATATATTAATACAACAAACAAAAAATGTGCAGGTCGCACGGCAAATTCGTTTTACCAGTGCCGGGGAAATCGAAAAAAGCAAAGACATTGTGAAGGCCTATGTGCATGAGGCCATTGAAGTTGAAAAAGCGGGCTTGGAAGTTGACATGAAAAAGACTTCCGATTACGATATGCCGGAAGAATTCAAGAAAGCCTTGAAGGAAAATCCGGATTTGAAAGTAGCCTTTGAAGAATTGACGCCGGGGCGACAACGGGGATACATGCTGTATTTCTCCAATGCCAAACAATCTAAAACCCGTAAGCAGAGGATCGAGAAATATACGCCCAAGATTCTCAAAGGCAAAGGATGTAATGAAAGGTAATTTCCGACTTAATGAAAACTTCGAACACAGCGATTGAGAAATTTAATGACACCCTAGCTATCTGGATAACCGGACTACATTCGTTCACCCTGGAGCAACTTTTGGTGAAACCCGACGATAAAAGTTGGTCACTCGGTCAATTGTATGAGCATCTGATCGAAGAAACAAACTGGTATAACGGACAAATCGGAATTTCTCTATACGATGTAGAAAACTCAAATGTCCCGACGACCGGTATAGCGCAAAAATTATTGAAAAATGAGTCCTTTCCCAACAAAAGGATTCTGGGTGATCCGCTGATATCCGAAAATATAAAACAACCTATTGGTACCGACCAATTAAAATCCGATTTGGCAAAGTTGGGTGACCGTACAAACGAAATTTGGGATACCATGACAAAGGCTATTTTCTATGGAAAATCCGAACATCCCGGAATGGGATATTTGAATTGTTTCCAGTGGTTACAGTACTCGGAAATGCATTTAAGACATCATTTAGAACAGAAAAATAGGATTGAAATATTTTTAAGGGAGAGCGAATATTGAAAATCCGAAAAAACATCCGATGAAAACAATTTTCAATAAAATGGTACAAGACGAATTGATCGATCGAATCAAAACACTCGACGAACATAGCACTGGCCAGTGGGGTAAAATGAACCTGTACCAAATGACCAAACATTGTACGATGTGGGATGAATGGGTCTTGGGAAAAAATAACCCGACGTATAAGCAAACTTTTTTAGGGTGGATGTTCGGTGGAAGGGTATTAAAGGGTATGGTAAAAGATGATGCCCCACTTAAAAGGAATATGCCGGCCGGTAAGATGCACACCGTCAAGGAAAAAGTGGGAAACCTTGAAGCCCAAAAGAAAATCTGGGCGGATTTGATAGCCGATTACAAACAGTATTCAAATCCCAACTTCGTTCATGATTTTTTCGGCAAAATGACCCGAGAGGAAATCGGGATTCTAGCCTACAAACATTCCGATCATCATCTGCGTCAGTTTGGGGCCTAACCTAGAGATCATTTCATGAAAGCGGTCAGATACTGCCGCTCTAGCTGTAATCAGGTTTTTTAATCTAAACAACTCCTAATATGGATAAAAACAACAAAATAATTACCGTAAACGCAAGCGTCGAAGCTCCCGTAGATAAAGTCTGGGAACTGTGGACAACGCCCGAACACATCAAAAACTGGAACAGGGCCACCGACGACTGGCACACGACCAGGGCGGAAAACGATTTGCGGCCCGGCGGAAAGTTCGTTTCGCGAATGGAGGCCAAGGATGGCAGTATGGGCTTCGATTTCGGCGGAACTTATGATGCGATAGATGCCAAAAAATTGATTTCGTATACCTTGGATGACGGTAGAAAGGTAGAAATCAACTTTTCTTCCGAAGGAAATAAGACCGAGATTATGGAAAGTTTTGAGGCTGAAAATACAAATCCCGTAGAAATGCAGCAGGCAGGCTGGCAAGCGATTTTGAACCAATTTAAAAAATATGCCGAGTCTAAAAGCTGATGAAGAATCCGCCTAAAAATATCGACTCCTATATGGCCGACTTTCCAAAAGATATGCAAGCAGTTTTAGAACAGGTCAGGGCGACCATCAAAAAAGCGGCGCCCGACGCTGTAGAAACCATCAGCTATGGCATGCCCACTTTTAAACTGAACAAAAAACCGCTCGTCTATTTTGCAGGCTATAAAAACCACATCGGATTTTATCCGACCCCGACCGGTCACGCCAATTTTGAAAAAGAGCTATCCGGGTATAAACAGGGGAAGGGCTCCGTTCAGTTTCCATTGGATAGACCAATGCCATTAGATCTGATTACCAAGATCGTTAGGTTCAGGGTGCAAGAAAATTTGGCCAAAGCCGGGAGCAAAAAAGTAGGTTTTTTTTTGCTTGATTTTTTAAAGTTCGGGTCTTTCAACCCAACGATGCTTTCTCCATAATGCAATTTTTTCCGCTCGATGCTTATACGAGCCTTTTTTAGATATCTATGACTATAGTTATGTAATGGTTTTAGACCAAGAGCCCATTTATCAGTTTGCCTTAAGACAGACCGTTCATTTTCGGGTAGCCACCTTCAAAACTGTTACGGATGCTTTTTCTTGCCTGCGCTACATATTGTTCGACTTGGAATACCGAAATATGCTTGATTTTGGCTATTTCATAGGGCTCGAAACGCTGGTTGACCGCTAGGTCGTAAATGGATTTTATAGGTGCGGGCAAACGGTGAAGCACCATGTCGATATGCCGATGTTTCTCGGCAACACTGAGTTTTGCGTCCACTTTTTCGAGCCATTCTTCTTCGGGACTCTCACCGAAGAGCAAATCGGAGGTCTTATATTCGTATTGCGGGTACGAAGGGTCGTCGAACGCTTCCAGAAGTGTCGGTTCGCCCTCCCCGTCGATGCTGTAATCCTCTTTCATTTGAATCCATTCCGCTTTGGTGTACCGTTCCAGATTATCCATGAAAGTGGTGTTATATTCCTCTTCTACAACTGTTTTTTGCAAGAGCTCGTCCGCCTTTTGAAAGAGCCAGAAGGGTAGCTCTTTCTCGTCCTCGATTTGCGAAATATGTTCGAATGCCAAAAGGTAAAGCTCGTTGACAAACTCCTCGACCCTGTATTTATCCGGGGGTATATGGCCGTTCTTGACCGAGGCACTGAGTCTTCGGGCGATATAGCCTTCGACATCGGGTAGAATCGTACTTATCAATGTGTTAAACGCCTCTTTCGCTTCGTCCTCTTTAAACCGAATCAGTTTCTTGAACGAATGGGCTGAAAGTCCGTAGGGGCCCCTTTTTGAATGCAACTTATCGTCCCATGAATTTTCCATGACATCAAAATTTACGTTATACTTATTTTTAGAAACTTGGTTTTGGCTATCCACCTAAACGAAAGAAAAAGAAGTGATTTTAAAATGGACAGCCGGATTTTAACGTTCAAATGTTGTTCCAAAACTCGTTCGAAGGGTATCGGTTCCTTTACCTCACGGTTTCTTTAAAATCCCTTTTCAAAGAGTCTTACCAAGCCTTAACCACCTTTCTTCCAGCCGTAATGCGTTGAAAAAATGTCATTCGGAATGTCATTTTGACATTTTGAATAAGTCACTTAGAGGCCGAATAAATGAAAAATTGACATAATTTTCTTAAGAATATTTTAAAACCTTTGCTTCTTTTTCGAACATCGATGTTGGCATTTTTTTTGTCCATTTTAGGTTGAAATTATTGTTTAACTTAAATCTTTATAACTATGAGCACTTTAGCAAAAGTTTCGAACGATGGGGGTTTGACAAGAACAAATCCCAACAGGTCATCGAGCCTTCCCATGTGGTCTTTACTTGATGATATTTTTAACAGGGACCTACCCTCTGTATTTTCCCAAAACTTCAATATCGGTATAAGTCTTCCGATGGTCAACATCAAGGAGACCTCAGATGCATACCTTGTAGAAATGGCTGTTCCCGGGCTTTAAAAATCCGATTTCCTTATAGACCTTGACAACCAGATACTTTCTATCTCAACTAAAACAGAGGTAGAGCACGAGCGAGACGGGGAGAATTATACCCGTAGGGAATTCGGGTACTCTTCTTTCAAGAGGACCTTTAAATTGCCGGAAACTGTCGATGACGCAAAGATTAAGGCCGAGTACAACAAGGGTATTCTGAGCCTCAATCTTCCTAAAAAGGAAGAGGCCAAACAGAAGCCCGCAAGAAGCATCGAAATTTCTTGACCCATTCTAATGGTTGATGGAGGGGGGCTTTCTTGGCCTCCCTTCCTACCTATTTTTTATGAAATACTTTACAATGGATGCTTTTTGATGTTTTGAAAAAGAACTGTTCGTTACCACGCCCGCCCTTACATCTTAATTTTGAGGAGGTTTAGAGAACTATTGTCTAATTTAAAGTTTGATTCACATGAAAAAAATAGCACTTCTTTCAACAATGTTAATTTTGAACCTAGGTTGTAACGTCCAAGAGAATAAAAAAGCTAAAAATCTCCAAAAAGACAATGACAGTATCGCGCAAATAGTCGAACCTCTTGAGGGTACCTGGAAGGTAGACAAGGAGTTCGACGAAGACGGGAACCTTATCCGATACGACTCCATTTATTCATGGTCGTCTACCGATAATCTGAACGAACTGGCTCTTAGGAATCCGGACAGCCTATTGAAGTCTTTTCGATCAAAATTCTATAGAAATTTCTCAAAATTTGACAATCAGCGGTTTGGAAATCTATTCGCCGAAGATTCGCTTTTTACCGACCGGTTTTTTGACGACCGATTCTTTGACAGCCAGTTCGGGGAGGATTTCATGGACATCGATCGGATCCGGGAACGGATGGAAACCATGCAGCAACAATTTTTAGAAAGATACCGATCGGAATTTGACAATCCTGAAAGTGAAGGTTCCGAAGATAAGAATTGATAAAATAATCTGAATTTGCAATTATGGATTTCACAGGTTGATTCAGTTGTCCCCTGCCACAATTTCCTTCGTACTGAGGCTTCATGGTTTTCTATGCGAGGAAATGCAATAGAATGGCCATATGTTTTTGGTCATTCAATAATTCACGTGGCAAGCCCACGAGGATTGCTAAATCCGAGCTCATGCCCTTCATTTTGAAAGCATAGGGAATAGCATTCTTATTTCCTCGTCCGAAGGTTGTTTTCCGTATTCGCAAATTTCGAATCCTTCGGCATGCTTGGTGGATGAAGCGCTGTCGCCGTACCATTTTTTCAAGCTTTCCAAAGTAGCATCGTTCGGGGCGTACGTGCGCCAATCAGCTAAAAATTTCAACCTGTTCTTTTCGTCTTTGGGCACATTGTCGAGCTTTCCTGAGGTCCAAGGAAGCCATTCGAAGAATTGGGATTCGTGTGCTGCCATGGAGTAAATTTTCTGATCGAAAACTTCGTCGATGTCGACCGCGATATCCGGCTCGAACGGTGCCGGTTTTTGAAACCCATCCTCGGAATATAGAAATACTGGATTTTTTTTGAGTGGAGGAACATCGGGCGCCACATTAGGTACGATGACCATATAGGCAGCATCCTGGACTAAAATTCCTGTATATCGATGATCGGGGTGGTAGTCGTTCGGTCTTGGGGCGATAACGATATCGGCGTTCCATTTTCTGATTTCCCTAATAACCTTTAGGCGGTTTTCCAAAGTAGGCATCAGTTCGCCGTCGTGGTTGTCCAAAACGGTATATTCCACGCCGAAACGTTTTCCCGCTTCTTTGGCTTCTGCAATTCTAATCTTGGCCAGTTCGCCCCCACCTTTGTCCTGATGCCCGGCATCGCCATTAGTCAATGATACGAATTTAACATTGTGGCCCATTTTTGAAAATAGGATGGCGGTACCACCGACATCGTTGTCGCAATCGTCGGGATGTGCCCCGAAAACGATAACATTGATTTTTTCTTCTTGGGCAAAGACCAATGTCGTGAGGAGGGTAAGGCAAATAACAGGAACGAATCTTTTCATCTTGTATAGTTTAATTGTAAGAACAGTTTCTCAAACAAGCTTCATGGCATTTGGATCCCAGTTCACGGGCAGTTCTTTATAGTAGCTCTCGTTGGCCAAAAGTGCTGCCCCGGCGGCCCGAAGTCCAAATGTGGGATCTTCGACGATTTCCCCCTTTCCCCGCATGGCTTGAAAGAAATTAAAAAAATGATCGTAATGGCCGCCTTTGTAATCGTCGGGTGCCCGCCAGGTCGTTTCCCCCGTAGACAATGATGAAGCCCTTGGTTCTAGGTTTTTGGAGGCATATTCCTCCCTTATTTTTTGTTGTGTGGCCTCTGTGTATGCGATCATCGAATATCCGCCTGGAACTAACCCCAACTTCGAACGTTTAAGGGTGACGGAGTTCTGTCCGATTTCCATTTCACCTTCGGTACCGACCAATTTGAACCCACCACCACCACCGCTGCCAGCGATAAAGTTGATACGGAAAGCCGCATTGAAAGCGGCATGAGCGTCGGTCTTCGGATAATCATAAAGGGTAATACTAACGTCCGGTACATCGCGGCCATCTTTCCAATACCGCAGACCGCCTGTGGCTAGGGCCCGATTAGGCCCGTTCGAGCTGATAACATGGTTCAATGTCGAAAAGGCATGTACGAAAAGATCACCCGCTACCCCCGTGCCATAATCCTTGTAATTCCGCCATCTGAAAAAGCGCTTGTTTTCATAGGGTACTTTCGGGGCCTGGTCCAAAAAGGTATCGAAATCCACCGTTTTCGCATTGGCATCCGGGGGAATAGGGTATTGCCATGCTCCTTCGGCGGAGTAACGGTCGTTGTAGAAATCGAGCATCACGATATCACCGATAGCGCCTTCCTTATAGAGTTGCTTTGCCTTTTCGTTGCCAAGCGAAGACACGCCCTGGCTTCCGATCTGGCATAATTTTTCACTATCTTTTTGAGCTTTTATTATTTCTTCACCCTCATCGAACTTTTGTACCATGGGCTTCTCGCAATACACATGTTTGCCCGCCTTTAGCGCATCGATGACTATTTTTTTATGCCAGTGATCGGGAGTTGCTACAATGACGGCATCGATATCCTTGCGATTCAACAACTCGCGGTAATCACGTGTCGTAAAAAGTGCGTCGCCCCAAAGTTCCTTGCCACGATCCAATCGCCCGGTATAGAGGTCGCAGACGGCAACCAGTTTTACGCCATCGACCTGCAAGGCTGTCTGGGTGTCATAAATGCCTTGAATGCCACAGCCGATAAGGGCGAGATTGATCTGGTCATTGGCCGTGAAGAAAGCAGGTTCATAAGATCTGTTGAGCCACAACTTTTCTTCGTACGATGAGGCGAAGACCATGGGTGCGGAGGTGAGTGCTGCGGAACCTAAAGTTGCTTTTCTCAGGAAGGACCTTCTTGAGGAGTCTTTCATATGATTTAAAGTTTTTAAATGAGACCTGAATCTATGATGGAATCATATTCTTCGAAGCGAAAGTTATAAAAATCCGATCGTAAATACTATAAAATAGAATACAACCGATATTCATAGTGTTGCATTTGTTAATTTCCGAGGTGGATAGGAGGATGTTTTTTGTGTCGGAAACTTGAAAACTGAGGTTAGTCTTCTAGATGTAAAACGTACCAATAAATGGGGTAATTCCAATCTTGAACCACTAGCAATCCCATAAAATGGAGGTTAAAACTTTAATTTTAAATGGATTATGATTTCGAATACATCCGGAGGATATGGGATTACAAAAATTAAAAAAGCTTTGTTATCTTTACAGAGTTGTGTTGTGACCCAAAACTTTGAGAAAGGTTTGGGCCAATGAAAGGCTTTCCATAAATGGGAGGCTTTTTTTAATTGTAGAAAATTACGGCCAACCGTAGCGGAATTTTAATCTCTAGCGGATTTAATCCCCCGAGTCTTGCCTCGATTTTTGGAGGAAAGTTTGAATACGGATGGTTTTAATCCAATCGAAAAACTATCTTCCGTTAAATGCCTCGTGGGCTTGCCCTGAGGATTCTTTAAGTATCATTCTGGAAAAAAATCCCTCGCATTTAGGCGAAGAGTTTAGTTTGATTTGCTGTTCGCTTTTTGCTAAACGTGCCGTACACAAAAAAAGCGTGAAGCGATCTGCATATGGTGTTGACGAACAGTTGAACTTTAGCCGACTTCGGGGCGGAATCAAAACCCCCGCCCGGATGACCTGTCGGGCAGGTATCGGTCTTTAGCCCCGAATCCTCAAGGGTAGTTTAGTTTTCATACTGAAATTGCGGAACACTTGCATGGGAATTACATTTACATCAACAAGCTTTGGGTATAAAAACTTCTAACGAAGGACCGATTGCCGATGAAATATCTTTCCCTAAAATCCGATTTTCTAATTTGATTAGGCATCGTGTGCCATTTCCGAAAATTTGTATTCCACTGTACTTGTCAACTGTGTATCGGTCTGATCATTAGTCTTGGTCCTTGTTTGCTCTTTTAGGCTTTTCCAAGCCTTCCGTGCGCGTTGCGCCTTGATTGTATACGGTGTTCTTTTCATCTTTGGGGTTTTAGTGTTCGCTACTTAATGTCGCTTCCGGGGAATAAAAATTGTCATCTAAATATAGGATTTTTTTTGTACTCTTTTGTATAAAATGTATACATAAAAATATTTTGATTCTCCATTTTTGCTTACTATATATCAGTGTTTTCTTAAACATTTATGATTAGAAACTTCTTTCACAATTTGTAGCGTTTTATTTACGTATTTATATACACATTTGGATTTCCTTGCTTAAAGAAAGCAATGGTAATTAAATTAAATGTAGCACTTGGGCGTTAAAACTATTTTTTTTGACCTTAATTAGTTAAGGCAAATATTTTAAGAAATACCCCAAAAAAAAACGGATACATCCTAAAAATTATCTATACCCACTTGGCAGATCATGAAAGCTACCACCCTATCGAAAATTGAAAGCTGAAATTTCAAATTGGTTTGAATCTCGTAAGTGCCTCATTGGGAAAGGAAATGCTTTCTCAAGGTTTAAAACAAGTAGAATCATTAACTTTACCGTTGTACATAATCCTTAAGTGAAATTAGTATGTCAATCTTTGATTTGATTAAAAAAAGACGCTCCGTCTTTCCCGCACAATTCAACGACAAACCCATAGATAGGGCCGATATCGAAAAAATTCTCGAAGCGGCCAACTGGGCACCGACCCATAAAAAAACCGAACCTTGGCGGTTCAAGGTGTTGATGGGCGTGGCGAAGGAAAAATTGGGACTTTTCCTATCCTACAAATACATGGAGACCGAAGCCAGCCCCAAGCAGATGAAGACTAAGAAATTAATCGAAAACCCGAAGAAAGCGGGAGCGATAATCGCCATTTGTATGCAGCGTGACCCTCAAAAAAACATCCCTGAATGGGAAGAAGTTGCCGCCACCGCTATGGCCGTCCAGAACATGTGGCTCTGCTGTACCGAAATGGGTATCGGCTGCTATTGGAGCTCCCCGGGACTTATCAAATATATGGACGAATTTTTTGAATTAAAAGACGGGGAAGTTTGCTTGGGCTTCTTTTATATGGGGAATTATGACGGGGAAATTGACAAGCAGACGCGGACGCCGATAGGGGAGAAGGTGGGGTGGGCGGAGTAACTACTCCAAAAACGGAAACAATCCTGCCCGATACTCCCATGCCTTTTCAATAAAAAGCCCTAAAAAGATGGCCGCGACCAGAAACTTCAAAAAAGTACCGGTCAAGAACCCCATAAAAGATCCAAATGCCGCCTTCAAAGCCGTTTTTTGGTCCGCTTTGTTGATCAGCTCGCCGACCAAAGCCCCTACAAAAGGCCAAATAATAATCCCGAAAATACCTAACACCGGAAAAACTAAAGATATCAATAACCCGATAGTCGTACCTATCATGCCCGCCCTACTGCCCCCGAATTTCTTGGTGCCCATAGCGGGAATGATGTAATCGAGCGCAATGACTATTAGGGCGACCGCTCCGGTGATACCCAAGAAAATCCAGTTCTGTGGAATTGCGCTCGTAAGGTGAAGCAACAGCAGCCCTACCCAGCTTATGGGCGGTCCGGGGAGAACGGGCAGAAAACTGCCGAGCATGCCGACAAGCATGAGAACGAAGCCGATTATGAGTAAAGCGAAATCCATACTATTCCATTTTTTGTTGGTCGAAGGTACGGCGAAATTGTTACAGGTCGTAACGACTAGACCAACGGGATTTTCTCCAGATAGCCCTCTGATGTTATTACGAAAAATAGACCTCTTAGGTTTTTCAATTAAACCTGCTTACTGAGAAGCTTAAAAAATAAACTTGACAGTTCTCGAAAGGAGTCCATGAAAATTTTAACAACTAAATAATTAGTTTAAACTAATTATTTAGTTACATTTGTATCCTCAATAGCATATTGAATGTATTACCACCTTCCTTTCGACCCAGCTCAGGGCGGTGCGAGGGAATGACAAAATGAATATTACTTTATGAAACAACTTACAAAAGCAGAAGAAGAGGTCATGCAAATACTCTGGCAACTTGAAAAAGCAAACGTAGCCGCTATGATTGATGAACTGCCCGAACCTAAACCGGCCTACAATACGGTATCGACCATCGTTCGTATTTTGGAAAGCAAAGGTTTCGTCGACCACGAACAAGAAGGCAGGGGGCACCTCTATTTCCCGCTCGTTAAAAAGGGGGATTATAGCAACCAGAGCATCAATAAACTTGTCGACGGCTATTTTCAAGGCTCGTTCAAGAGTATGGTCTCTTTCTTTATCAAAAAGAACGATATGAGCCTTTCTGAACTGGAATCTATTTTAAAGGATATTAAAAAGGATAAAAAATGATACAGTACATCCTCGAATGTATCGCCTTTCAGTTGGTGTTCCTCAGCATCCACGATTTTTATCTAAAATGGGAAACCTTTTTCCAATGGAACCGGGTGTACCTCATAGGCACCTATGTATTGTCCCTGTTTTTACCTTGGATAAAGATCGAGGCGTTTAAGACCGAGATGCCAGATTATGTGTATCCTGAATATCTGTGGGGCACAAACGATGCCCTAGTCGTTGTTGCCAAAGACAGCTCAGGGTTTTCCATTTCGTGGGAACAAGGTCTGCTTTTCGGCGGGATGCTGATGGCCGGATTACTTTTTGGATACAAAATGCTACAGCTGTACCGATTGCGAAAAAAAGGTGTGCTCCATTATTTTAAGGATTTTACGCAAATCGTTCTCAACGATAGCAATGTGGCTTTCTCATTTTTTAAGTCCATCTTCTTGGGCGATCGGATTGCGGAAAAGGAACATCGGAATATCATCGAGCACGAACTGGCGCATATCCGACAAAGGCACACGTATGACCTGCTGTTCTTTGAACTTTTGCGTATCGTCGGATGGTTCAATCCGCTGGTGTACGTCTATCAAAATAGGATATCCATTATTACTATAAAAATTGGGAATTCGAAAAGGCCAAGGAAACCTATCGCACGTTAATCGGCATCGACGACCAAAACTCAGATACTTATTTGGGAATGGCTGCAGTCCTTCAAAACAACAAACAGCTCGATAGTGCGGAAATCTACATCAACAAAGCCATGGACGTGCAGCGACCCGTATTTGCCGAGGGCTATAGCTCATTGGCCAGTTACGCCAAGGAACGAAACGATTTGAAATCCGCTCTAGCGTATTATAAACAGGCATATAAAGAAACCCCCCTCCGATGAGATGCTTTATTTCAACATTTGCACCGTGGCCGATCAGCTGTATAAAAACCCAAAAGCGAAGTTGGAGTATTATGAGAATTTCATTAAAAAGTTTGGTACCAATACCCCCTATGCTTCAAAGATGGCGGCCAAACGGGTTAAGGAATTGAAGGAGGAGATTCATTTTACAAAAAATTAAGCGATCCCTCGCGCTCCCCTCTTTTCCTACATTCCTCTATAAATCCCGCAAAAAATCGTAATTTCCGCCTAACAAATTATGGTAATGCGGAACTTTTCCATTTTATGTTTGCTATGCCTACTGACCGCCTGTGACTGGTCCGCCAAAAGGGAGGAGAAGACCCAAGAACTGGTCGACCAAGAAATTCAGGCCATCGATTGGGAAGATGTAGACCAGTATCCCCTTTTCGCCGATTGTGATGAACTGGCCGGCAAGCCCGAACAGAAAAAATGCTTTATGGAAACTCTGCTGCGGCACTTTAGTAAGACCCTGCAAGAATCCGATTTGGTATTGGAAGAGGCGGTAAAGGATACCATTTTTGTAAATTTCAGGATGGAAGATACCGGTGCGTTTACCCTAATAAACATTAAAAACGATGAACGGATAAGCCAGCAAGTCCCTGGTTTTCGGAATCAGATCGAAAAAAGCCTAAACAGTCTGCCGAAGATAGAACCGGCGTTGAAACGTGGCATTCCCGTAAGTGCTAAATTTCGGATTCCGATTGTGTTGAGTTCGCAATGAGAAAAAAAGAAAGCCTAAAAATCCAATAGTGTGAAGTACTGTATTATCTTATTCTTATGGTCTCAAGGGTTTCTGTACCACAAAAGACCGATATGATGATACGTATTGCGGAAATCGAGGTAGATTCGAACTATCTTGATAGGTATAAGAACATCCTTAAAAAAGAAGCGGAGGCGTCGGTGCGATTGGAACCTGGAGTAATATGCATATATCCCATGTATCAAAGCGAGAACCCTACCAAGGTACAAATATTAGAAGTCTATGCCAGCAGGCAAGCTTACGAACTGCATTTGATGACCCCACATTTTCTAGAGTACAAGACCAGTACACTTAAAATGGTAAAATCCCTGAATCTTATAGATATGGAAGCTTTAGATGCAGAGACCATGTCTAAAATTTTTTACAAGCTGAATATCAAGCCATGAAAATCGGTTTAGCGCTGGATTACAAGTCCTAAAAAGAGCACAATCGCATATTGAATTCGATATTGAACCCTTAAACTCCTTTTTTGTCCAAAGATAAAATCATACTTGGCATCGATCCCGGCACGACCATTATGGGCTTCGGCCTAATCAAGGT
>JAGXIC010000205.1 GCA_024635875.1 Pricia sp. | reverse complement strand
GTGCTGCTACTTATGATTACCGAATCGCCGTTTCGAACCACTACCCCTTTATATGTAATCGGTTTTCTATTTTCTGTTTTTGCTTCGGAACGAAAGTCCGAAGGTTTAAACCTCAACATATAATCTCCAGAGAACCTGGCAATATGCCGATATCGAGCGTATTGGTATCCAGTTCCAATTCTTCGCCGTCCAGTTGAATTTTCAAGGGTTTTTCGGCGCATGACAAGCGAACGGCATCCAACTGCATACGATGGACCTTGGCAACGGGCGGAAATTTTCGGAAGAAGGCGAAAAACATAAAAGTGGATAGTACCAAAGGATGTGCCTTTTCAACCCGGATCATGTCCAATTTCCCATCAAACAAACTGGCGTCCGGGGTAAGCGTTCTGTTGTAGCCCAGTTGATTCGTATTGGAGAACAGCAATATAAAGGGCACGCAATTGAAGGAGGCATTATACTGCGTCAACTCAAAACTTTTATAGGAAAAGGAAAAGACCGCTTTGGCAAAGGAACAGGTATAGGCGGCAAGGCCCCTGCGCCGCTGTTGGCTGTAACAATGTATGACCGCTGCAGAAAATGCAACGCTGACATTGCAGAAGAAGTAGCGGTCATTGGCGCTTCCAACATCTATTTTTTTGGTGTGAAACTTTTTTATCGTTTCGAGGGCGGTTGAAATATAGGTCGATAGGGCCAAATGCCGAGCCAGTCCGTTACCAGAACCTATAGGTAGTAAACCCAAAATCACGGAGGAATTCACCAAACAACTTGCCACCTCGTTAACGGTACCATCGCCACCGCAGGCCACGATTACCTCGGCCCCTTCGGAAATGGAATCCATAGCAAGTATAACGGAATGCCCTTTGAAATCTGAAGTCTTGATGGAAACCTTAAAAGTGCCGCTATGGAAATGACGATGAATTTCCTTTTCGGCCAAAAGGGCATTTGGAGAAAGCGAATTTATGATAAAGTGAATATTTCGCACCACCGCTTCTAAGGCTTTTGTACCGTATTTGGTGCGGACATAAATACGGGTAGCCAGTGGTCGGCATACATTCCGTAGACGATTCCGAGTTCGTTTTCAAAAACATATTTTTCGTCTTTTCCGGCATCAAAGTTTACGTGGTATACATAAACCTTGATGTTTTTTTCCCTACATTTTCGAAGCAGGTCTTTTCTAGCGGTAATACTTCTTCGAGATAAACCCAGATATTGGATATTATTTTCGGTCAAGAAGGTTGGGACATCCCCTTTTATTTGGCTCAGAGCTTTTTCTGAAAGTAGGGGAGCTATCTTGTTCTCAATAGCCTTTCGCACCGCCTCAATGCTAAAAAGTTCCATGATCAACCTTTGCTTATCCACAAATTGACGGGCGAACCGCACTGGATCGTTCACCTTATCAGTTACCAAAACGGCATCGGTATGGGTCCGAAACCATTCATTGATGCCCTTCATGTCCATAACTGTGTATTTACCCCGGATTTTATGCTTTAAAAATTCGTTTCGGGTAACCGGGGTTGCTCCTGCGTACTTGACCTCCTTCGCCCAGTGCGCCCAGTCATGGGTCGCCACGAAAGCACCGTCAGAGGTTTCGCTGATATCGAGTTCGAACAATCGGAACCCTTGGGCGTAGCTAAAGTTCAACGCCTCTTTTGAATTGGTGTACTTTATGCCGTCGATACTTCCGCCGGCATGGGCAATATAACGGTCTATTTTGGGTTCAAAATCGATTTTCTGATCTGAAAAATATTGGGTTTTGTTTTTTACGTTCTTGGGTGATAGTAGTTCTTTGTTTATGGTGGTATCATCAACATATTCTTTTAATTCACCATTTTGATTGTGCGCCAAGTAGGCCTGTCTTCCTTTCAATCCGCTTAACTTTTCGAAACCGGATTCCTGTAAGATTTCGGCGAACGGCTTAAGATTCCGGGCCGCGGAATCATGGGCCAACACGAGGTAGGGTGTATCCGAATCCTTTAATTTTTGTAAGGTTTTGACAAAGGCATCCGTATCTTCAGGACTTCCATAGGTGTCGAAAGTGCGAAACTCGTATTTGTCACCATCGTAGAAAGTAATCAATGTAAGCCCTCGGGACAGGGTTTTTTTATTTCCCCCGATAGTAAAACCACTTGATTTTTTGGCACTCCAACTACTGCTAGTGAGCACCATATAGTTCAACCTATCCTGATCTATCTTGATATTGTTGAGTACCGCCAGATCATCGACATCAAAAACAATCTCTTGCTTCCCGTTTTTGGTAATACCGTACTGGAGTTTTTCCTTTAACGATCCGTAAAGAAACCCATTGGTCACAAACACATCCAGATAGGCGAATTCCTCTGGTATTTTAGCAGATTGGGAAACGTCGATTTTAAAATCATCGACAGGTCTTAAGTTTTCATCGAAAAGAATACGGTGTATAGTACCCTTGGATGGCAAAATGTCCGATAAAACTAAAACGCCTTCCTTAGTATTGATTTGGAATCTTCCATTTTCATCGTTCTTAACAATATGGAAACCGTCTTTACAATTCAAGGTTTTCAGGGCGGCGTCGTTCAAGCGCAGTAGGTTTTTGGCATTGGCGCTCAAAAACGCATTTTTGTCTTCGTCAGGAATAAAGTCTGTCAAAAATTTTGCGTTGGTCTTAATGCCGGCTCCGTTCAAAATAATTTTTGGAAGATCTATTTGGGTGATGTTCTTTTCGATAGAATATCCTATTTCAATGGGGTTGGCATTGGTCAAAAGGTATAGCGATCGCGTATCAAAATCTTCAACCACCCGTGATTTCGTACCCATCAATAAATGATCCGGATAGATATAAAATACCGTGTTGGCAAGCATTTCTTCTTTGTCGAGAAAATCGATGAGGTCGCCGACAAAATAGTCCGTAGCGGAAGCCATGAGTTCCAAGCGGCTTTTTTGGGGCGGCAAAAGACTGTCGATACGTTTGTCGGGCACCCCGTTCGGGAAATGGGTAGAAATTGTCGATAGGAAAAAGGCGAACGGGGTTTCGGAATCCTTTTTTAACTTTAGTTCTTTCTTGAATTCATCGAAAAGGTCTTTGTCTTGTATGCCCCAAGATACCGCTTCGTATTTTTTTTCAAAATCTTTTTCCGATTTTACGGTAAAGCCAAGCGTTTTTAGCATATCATCGATACCGGAATATTCTTTTTTCCCGATAAAATACTCAACCTTATACCCTGCAGTTTTAAGTACATCGGCCACGGAAGTTAGCTTGTTTTCGTAACTGCTCTGGAATACGCTGTTGCCATGCGTCCCGAAAAATGCGGGCACACCTGTAATGGCAGTGTACATCGAAGCAGAGGTCCACCCCCCCGCTGGCGATTGTTGCATATCGTAAAGGCTATGTTCCTTTGACAAACGTCTCAGATTGGGGGTGAGGTGGGCCAATTTATCACCTAAATATCCTTTTTCAAGGGATTCTAGGGATAACACTATAATGTTCTTCCCTTTGGATGCCTTTATCTCATCCTTGGAGACATAGTCCTCTATATCGATTTGAAGGGATGCAAGCGCTTCGTCGAAGGAGGCGTTTCCGGCAAACTTCAAACTCACCGTGTCGTAAAGATTGCTCGCAATACCGCCGGGGAGGCTCAGCACGCCGATACCTGCTAAGAGGATTGCGAAAACAATTGAATTTTTTTTGAGCCGCCTTCGAAAAAACCGTCCCGAATACTGAATTAAAAAAGTGGTGACGATAAGCACCAACGCGAGAATAACTCCCTCTTTCCCAAAAAAGTCAGCTACCGATAGCGCATCCCTGATGTTGAAGTTCTCATAGAATCGGTAATCCGCAATTTCCCCGGTAACGACTATAGAACTTAGCTGCACAGTGAACTGCAACGCAAAAAAAAAGGATAGAACAAAGGAAATCATGCGGTTTTTTATGGAAATAAAAGACCTTACCAGAGATAAAACCAAAAAGAGAGCCAACAGTTGAACCACCAACATACCAAAGTGTTTGGTTAATAGCAGGCAAAGATAGGGTTTTGTTCGGAGGCAAGAATATCATGGTTCGAAACCAAGTAAGAGGCAAATTTCCTACTTTTGAAAATCACACACCAAATCGAAATAAAACGATTTTTAGATGAAAAATATATTGATTACTGGTGGAGCAGGATTTATAGGATCGAACTTGGCATTGAAACTTTTTGGGAAAGGTTACCAAATCACCGTCTTGGACAATCTTTCGGAGCAGATTCATGGCGAGGATCCCAAAACCTCGTCCCCGCTCTACAATACGATAAAAGACAAAGTAAGGTTTATCAAAGGAGATGTCACCCAAGTGGCCGATTGGGAAAAGGCCTTGGAAGGCCAAGATGCCATCGTACACTATGCCGCTGAAACCGGCACGGGACAGTCGATGTATGAAGTGAACAAATACGCCTTGGTGAATGTGCAGGGTACCGCAATCATGCTGGATCTTCTGGTAAATACGCCCAACTCCGTCAAAAAGGTAATTATTGCCTCTTCACGCTCCATCTACGGTGAGGGCAGGTATCTGAGCAAGGAACTGGGCTATGTGTACCCGAAGCACCGATCGGGCAAGGATATGGACGGAAAGGATTTCGAGGTAAAATATCCCGGCACTTCTTCATTAAAACTAGTGGCCACGGATGAGGAATCGAAGATACATCCCTCTTCGGTATACGGAATTACAAAACAGAACCAAGAGCAAATGGTGATGACCGTTTGTCCCACCGTTGGTATCGCGCCGGTGGCGTTCCGATATCAAAATGTATATGGCCCAGGGCAGTCCTTATCCAATCCGTATACGGGAATATTATCCATATTTTCAACCCAGATCAAAAATGGCAACGGCATCAATATTTTCGAGGATGGCAAGGAAACCCGTGATTTTGTGTTTATCGACGATGTGGTCGATGCCACCATTTTGGGATTGGAAAAAGATGCGGCCAACGGCGAAGTATTCAATGTAGGCACAGGGGTTGCTGTTGATGTGATCACGGTAGCCGAAACCTTGATCAAAAACTATGGTATCGACACCCCGATGAAAATTACAGGAAATTATAGATTGGGCGATATTCGGCACAATTACGCCGATATGACGAAAATAGAATCCAAATTGGGCTTTGTCCCTAAAGTCGATTTTGACGAGGGCATCAAACGCTTTACCACTTGGGTCAATACACAGGAGGTGCAGGAGGATAATTACGAAAAATCCATTGCCGAGATGAAGGAAAAGGGTATGTACAAATAAATATGGATGAGTTTGTAGAATCCCTACTAATCATTATGGTCCTCTATAATATCACCTTAGAGGAATCCGAATCTTTTCGGTCTATACGTGAAATGGATAGTGGGGATGTTGATTTGAACCTTTTCGTATACGATAATTCCAAGCCGCTGCAAACCATTAAGGCCTACGAGGGGCTACACATTTCTTATGTACACGACCCCGAAAATTCAGGGGTAAGCAAAGCCTATAACGAAGGAACCGCCCATGCCCGAAAGCACCAAAAAAAATGGGTACTGCTGTTGGATCAAGATACTTCCTTGCCCGCAACCTTGGTTAAAAACTATTGGGAGGCCACAGAACAAAATTCCGAGCCCAAATTATTCGTCCCCATTTTAAAATTGGAGAACGGAAAAATATTCTCCCCTTGCGCCTATAGGTTCAAAAGGGGGTTTTATTTGGATTCCATAAAGAAAGGTATCCATTCCCTACAAAAGCTCGCGCCTGTAAATAGCGGTATGCTGATCGATATCGATGCTTTTTTTGAAGTCGGTGGATATAACGACGAGGTGAAATTGGACTTTAGCGATTTTCAGTTCATAGAACGTTTTCGCAAGCGTTATTCCGAGTTTTATGTGATGGATGTCGCATGCGAACAAGATTTCTCCGATGGTGAGGTGTCGCTTGCCGGTCAGGCCCATCGCTTCGGCTATTACTGCGAAGGGGCGAGAAATATCGAGAAAAATGGGCTTTTGGACTGGCTTCAGTACAACACCGTGGTTTTTTTACGTGCAGTGCGGCTTGGGCTTAGATATAAAGATTTGCGCTTTTTGCATGTTTATCTTACTACTTTTTTGTTTCCGAAAAGCGCAAAGGGGTAAGGGGCAATTAGATTTGTACTAAGTTTGCAAACGATAACTACCACAGACCCTATGAAGATTTCCGTTTGCATGGCCACCTACAATGGGGGAAAGTTTCTTAAGGAGCAGTTGGATTCTATTCTGCCGCAATTGTCCGTTGAAGACGAAATCGTGATTTCCGACGATGGTTCCACGGATGCCACCCTACAAATTATCGAATCGTATAGAGATAAAAGAATACACCTTTATCGTTCCTCCCATAAAAATCTCATCTTCAACTTTGAAAACGCTCTCAACCATGCAAAGGGAGATTTTATCTTTCTATCCGACCAAGACGACATATGGTTTAAGGATAAAGTAGAAAAATGTATGGAACAATTAAAAAAGCACCAATTGGTATTTTCCAATGCCGAAATGTTCAAGGGCGTAGACAAGAATGATTCTGAACTTTTTTTCGCTGATGACAGCAAGAAAACAGGTTTATGGAACAACCTTTACAAAGTCAATTTTTTAGGGGCTACCCTAGCCTTTCGCAAATCGGTTTTGGAGAAGGCGCTTCCCTTTCCAAAAAAAATCGCAATGCATGATATTTGGATAGGACTCGTTGCCGAAACTATGGGAAGCACCCATTATATAGACGAACCTTTGATATATTATAGGAGGCATCGGACGCAGCCTCGACAACAGGGGGCAAAAGCGTAAATTCGTTGGCGACCAAATTAAATATCCGTTTCGATTTGGCAGTCGCCTTGTTGCGACGTAACCAATCTGGCCGATCAAAATCAAAAAACGGATAAGATGGTTTTTAGCTCTACCGTATTCCTGTTTATTTTTCTGCCGCTGGTATTGATCCTTAATTTTCTGCTAAAGCAAGAATACCGTAATTTCTTCTTGTTGCTAGCCAGTTTGGGTTTCTATGCTTGGGGCGAGGGAATTCTTGTAGTATTGATGTTGTTTTCCATCAGTATTAATTTCATCTCCGGGATTGGTATTGCGTATTTCCGGGCGCGGAGCCTTTCGTACTCGAAATCTGTTTTGGGTATCGCCGTTGCCATCAATCTGGGGCTCTTGTTCTATTATAAATATGCCAACTTTATTGTTGATACCCTTAAAGAAATCGGCCTTTATCTTGAGTATGACCACGAGAGTATTATGTTGCCGATAGGGATATCGTTCTTTTCCTTTCAGGGCATTTCCTATTTGGTCGATGTGTATCGCAAGGAGACCGAAGCGCAGCATAACCTGTTCCATTTGGGGCTTTATATATCCTTTTTCCCCCAACTGATTGCAGGACCCATAGTTCGGTATCACGATATCGCCCAAGAAATAAAGCAGCGTATCATTGATGTCCCCTTGTTCACCGAAGGCGTTATAAGGTTTGTCAGGGGTCTAGCAAAAAAGGTGGTCATCGCCAATATCGCTGCGTTAATTGCGGATCAGGTGTTTTCGCTCCCGGGCAATGAAATTTCTGTGGTTTCGGCTTGGCTGGGAGTTTTCTGCTATACCGTACAGATCTATTTTGATTTTTCCGGCTATTCCGATATGGCCATTGGCTTAGGAAAAATGTTAGGATTCAATTTCAAGGAGAATTTTAACTATCCCTACATATCCAGATCCATTCAGGAATTCTGGCGAAGGTGGCACATTTCGCTTTCCACTTGGTTCAGGGACTATCTCTATATTCCTTTGGGCGGCAACCGAAAAGGAAGGGGAAGAACCTATTTCAATCTTATCTTTGTCTTTTTCGTTACCGGGCTATGGCATGGCGCCAGTTGGAATTTTATTTTTTGGGGACTTTTTCACGGTCTTTTCCTAATTTTGGAACGCAGTAAATTTCTCGATACACAAAAATGGCCCGTGGTGCTACAACATATTTACGTGATGCTCGTAGTGATCATTGGGTGGGTGTTCTTTAGGGCGGAAACCATGAAAGGGGCCTTTAGCTATTTACGCAGCATGGCCGGTCTCACGGGAGGCGATAATACGACCGCCTTAATTTATGTGAACGCCTATTCTTTGACCATTCTGGTGCTGGCAGTAATTTTTTCGATACCCGTACGCCGTTTTGCAAACGATTACATAAAAAAATCGTCATCCGTGGTTTTAAGGAAGGTGTATGGCACTGGAATTTATTTCTTTTATATTGCCCTGTTGGCATTGACGTTGATCGAACTGGCACAATCTAGCTACAATCCGTTCATTTACTTTAGATTTTAAAGCTATGGTATTGAAAATAAAAAAAAGTAAAAATTATTTGATTGCCCTTTTGGCAATAGTAATCTTTGTTGTGTTGGGCAGTTACCTAAAGGAAAACCAGAGGTACGTTTTGAGCGATATGAAGGTTATAGTGACCGCTAAGGTACCTAAAGATGATATCTTTCAACTGTTTTATTGGGAGAAGAGCGAGCCCAAGTTCAAGATAGAAAATTCAATACGAACAAATGTAAAAGCTGAGGAAGGGTTTCAAGAAATTTTCTTTCAGTTGCCCAAAATCACCGACCTATACAGGCTCCGGTTGGATATAGGTGAGAATGCAGATCAAGGCACAGTCGAAATCGAGCAAATAAAGTTTATAAAAGAAGATGAAGAGCTGGTGTTCAAAGCAGCGGATTTCAACCGTTTATTTGTTGGAAATGAATACGTTGTGAAGAATGGAACATCGGGTTTTGATGGAAAGGCCAAGGTTGTAAACGGAAGGAGCATCTATGACCCTTATTTTGTTTCCGTTGACGGTTCCGAGGAGATGAATGCTGTTCGTATTGACATTCTCACCCATTTCCCTTATGTGATTTCGGCATTTATATGTTTAGTACTGTTTCTGTTTGCGGTGTACAATGTTAAGGTGGGCTCGGTTACCCGCCAAGGTTTTTTCATTACTGCGTTCTTTACAATTCTGTTATTGCCGACCGTTCAAAATGAAATTCAATTTACCGAACCCTTGGAAAATTTGGAGAAAAGAGAACTTGCCAAAATGCCCCAGTTCGCTTTCACTGCCGAATTTGCCCGTAATTTTGAGGACTATTACAATGATAATTTTGGGTTGCGCAACAACCTGATTAATTGGGGGGGCACATATCGCACCAAGTTGTTTAGGGCTTCCATGCATCCCGAACTGGTAATGTTCGGTAAAGATAAATGGCTTTTTTACAATAAGGTCGATAGCCGTATGTATCGAAGTTATAGCCGAAGTAGTCCGCTTTCAAGAGATAGAACGAAGAAAATTGTTGACCAATGGATGTCAAACAAAAAACGGTATGAGGCCGATGGGAGGGAATACTTTTTGGCCTTTTGGCCCAACAAGCACTCCATTTATCCGGAATTTTTACCGAATATGATGAAGATCCAGATTAAGGATACCCCAGCTCGTGCCGACC
Source organism: Pricia sp. (assembly GCA_024635875.1). Taxonomy (GTDB): domain Bacteria; phylum Bacteroidota; class Bacteroidia; order Flavobacteriales; family Flavobacteriaceae; genus Pricia. The sequence continues at coordinate 3,334 of JAGXIC010000205.1, read as the reverse complement.
AGTTGATAGAATTCATCGAAGAAAGTGGCGTCCCTTTGAAATTTACCGATGTAAGACCCGCCCTCCTCAAGAATAAGGGCGATAAACTTTTATACCACAAGTTTGATTCGCATTGGAACGACTATGGGGCCTTCTTGGCGTATGAAGCATTTTTCGAACAGAACAAAGAATTGGGGATGAAACCCAAGACCGAAGAAGATTTTGATATAAAATGGGTCGATTATTCCCAGGGCGAACTTATACAAATGTTGGGCGTTCGCAACAAAGGCTTTTTTATAGAGAAGAACCCCAAATTCACCCTATTGGAGCATAAGGATCAAATAGAATATTTACCAATAGACGGTTTTCCCAAACTTACGGTCATTACCAAAAACAAACAATGTGGCAACAAAAAAAGGGCACTTATTTTCAGGGATTCATTTACCAATAGCCTAATCCAGTTTTTTTCACTTCATTTTTATGAGGTATATTACATCTGGGGCCATCATGAAGAATATGTAGAAAAGTTACAGCCGGATGTAATAATAGATGGATTTGTGGAGCGGGAAATTGGGGAAAAAGTTCAGTAAACGATTTTATATGCAACTGAAGTTCTATCAAAAAAACATACTGATTTTTTCTCCTCAATTTTTCGGTTATGGAATGGAGGTAGCCAAGAAGTTGCAAAAATTAGGAGCAAAAGTAGATTATTACGACGAAAGGCCCGGAAATGATTTTATCACCAAAGCCTTGATCAGGCTTAAGAAATCCTTATTGTCCCAAAAAATAGATGCTTACTATAGTACCATTATCGCGAAACAAGCTACCAATATTTATGATTATGTTCTTTTTTTAAATCCGGAGGCCATATCTACAAATAAAATTCAGCAGTTGAGAAAAAGTCAATCCAAAGCCACTTTTATTATGTATATGTGGGATTCTTTGCTGAACAAAAAATACACTTTGGATCTTTTGCCTTATTTTGACCATAAGTACACCTTCGACAGAGAAGATAGCTTGAATAGAGACCATGATCTTAATTTTAGGCCTCTTTTTTTTCTGGATGCCTATAGAAATGACGGCAGTGTCTCGAACCAAATAACTACCGACCTACTTTTTGTGGGAACCTTGCATAGCGATAGATATAAATTACTGATGGAAATTGAGCAAGTGTGCAGAAAAATGGGCAAAAGCCATGACTTTTACATGTTCTTTCAAAGTGAAAAACTGTATTATGCACAGAAGGCAACGAACAAGTTCTTTAGAAGCGCCAAAAAAGATGATTTTGCTTTCGATTCCCTTTCTAAAGAACAAATTATCGAAAAAATAAGAAATAGTCGTGTCGTGCTAGACATACAGCATCCCGACCAAAAAGGACTGACTATGCGAACCATAGAAATGATCGGGGCAAGAAAGAAAATCATCACCACCAACATGCATATAAAGAACTATGATTTTTACGACCCAAGGAATATTTATTATATCGACCGCAAGAATATCGAATTGAACAGCTCGTTTTTTGAGACGGAATACAAGATGCTACATCCCGCGATTTATCACAAATATTCCATTGACGGTTGGCTTGAAGATGTGTTTTCTATATAGAACTCGTCTTGAGTTATTCTTTTACATGCGATTTTTACATTTTGTACTCTAATTTTGTCTGTTCTTCGCACCGTAGCTACGGCTATGTTGCTCAAAAAAACCTTCATTAGAGCACAAAAGCCGAATGCCTCGGTTCCAAACAATAATTCAAGACGAGTTCATAATGAAACTATTGAACTTGAGTTGCTTTTGTATAACTTTGATTAGTTTGTGAATTTTACTTGAATAAGCACAGTTAACAACTACGTCATATTGTTTTTCTTAGAAACCGCAATACTACTTTTTTTAGGCAGCTTTTTGCTTACGTATTTGACTATCCCAAAGATTATCGGGGTGGTTGAACATAAGCGCCTAATGGATGACCCGAACAAACGAAGTTCCCATACCACACGCACCCCGACATTAGGTGGCGTTGCGTTTTTTTACACCTTAATTTTTGCACTATTTTTTATTCGCGGCCGCGATGCCTTTGATGAAGCCATGTACATCATTCCCGGCCTTACAATTCTTTTCATTGTGGGCCTGAAGGATGATCTAGTCGTGATTTCCCCAGGAGCAAAGCTTCTTTCCCAGGTCTTCGCTATCGCTTTTATCCTCACCAACCCAAGCTTCACCATTCACTCCCTTAACGGCTTTCTGAACATCAACGAAATTCCCTATTACCTGTACCTGATTATTGGCGGGTTTATGATGATAACCATCATAAATTCGTATAATCTTATAGATGGTATCGATGGATTGGCCTCTGTTGTGGGGATTGTCATTCTAGTAATATATACTACCATTTTCTATCTGACCGAAGAATATTTTTTTGCTTTGTTGGCCATTGCGCTAAACGCCAGCCTCATGTCTTTTTTGGGTTTTAATCTCTCTTCGGATAAAAAGATTTTTATGGGCGATACAGGCTCGTTGATTGTAGGCTTTATTATTAGCGTGCTCACCCTAAAATTTTTGGCATTGCGCCCCGTTGTTTATACCGACCTTCCTTTTTTGTTGGAAAATGCACCCCTAATCGCCATAAGTATCTTAATTGTCCCACTTTTTGATACGGCCAGGGTGTTCGCCATCCGTATCGCCAATAAGAAAGGACCGTTTTCGCCGGACCGTAACCACACCCATCATGTACTGATCGATTATTGGGGACTTACGCATAAACAGGCCAGTTTTATCATCGGTTGCTTCAATTTACTCTTTGTTACGCTTTTTATTGTTTTAGGCAGCACGGCAAAGAATCTGGGAATGGTAATTATGTTAGTGTCGGTGGTTATCTTTTTGGGATATATTTTCTTTAAATACAATTATAATTTTACGACCTTAAAACAGAAGATATTGCTCAAACGTAGGGTGAACCGATTTAAATCGAAGGTGGAAAAAACGAGTCCTAAAAATAGGAAGAAAGAGAAAAAAAAGGACGAGGATGCTCCTGTTGGGGATACATAAGCAAATGCTCAATACAGTGTTGGAATTAGATTCCTAAACTGTACGGAATTTCTATCTGAACCATTGTGAAAAGGATAAATAGGTGCATGGCTTAATGTTCTCTAGTCTTATATGATTATTCGAGACCGATATGTACTAAAAAAAAGCCATCGGGAGCAGTTTTAATTTGCGCCCCATACTAAAATCTCTGGTTCAAACGCACCGTTTTTGTACCGGCTTATAAATTCAATTCCCTAAATTCCCACCACAAGCCCTATTTTTACCCAAAATCAAATTAACACAAACACGTATGAACATTCTCATCCTAGGC
>JAGXIC010000204.1 GCA_024635875.1 Pricia sp. | reverse complement strand
GATTTCCTTTATCCCGATACCGGTCTTTGCGCTGGCGGGAATTACATCCTCGTGCTTACATCCCAATAAATCAACGATATCATCGGTTACTTCCTCAGGATTGGCGCTGGGCAGGTCGACCTTGTTCAGTATAGGAATGATTTCCAAATCATTTTCCAAGGCCAAATAGAGGTTCGAAATAGTCTGCGCCTGAATGCTCTGCGCGGCATCGACGACCAAAAGCGCACCTTCGCAGGCGGCAATGGAGCGTGACACCTCGTAACTGAAATCGACATGGCCGGGCGTATCGATAAGGTTCAGAACGTAGGGTTCGCCATTATGCATATAGTCCATCTGTATCGCATGGCTCTTGATGGTGATGCCACGTTCGCGCTCGAGGTCCATACTGTCCAAAAGCTGCTCTTTTTTTTCACGGTCGGTTACCGAACCGGTAAAATCAAGAAGGCGATCGGCCAAGGTGCTTTTGCCGTGGTCGATATGTGCGATGATACAAAAATTACGGATATTTTTCATGGGCTTGCAAACTGCGTTTGAGCCTGCAAAGATAGGTTATTTTAGGATGTGGAAATGGCTGCACTTCGTTTGCTATTTTTCAAGGACTCATCCCCTTGACCAGACTTATATTGAGGTATAAACCGACGATTTTCAAAAAACATACGCTAGTCGTAGGATTTTACTTAAAAAGCATTAGTTTTGAAAGACAACTTTTATCTGCCAAGTACTTAACCTTAAAACTTGTTTGCGGCAAGATAACATCCTACTGTCCCAATTTTGAGAAACATAGTACAACCTTGTTTGTTTTGTCTTTTGTTTACAGGGTTGCTTTCTGCCCAAGAATATGTAATATCCGGCAAGGTCGAAAATGAAGAAAACCAACCGGTTTCTTACGCCAACATCCAACTTTTGAGTGTAGCCAACACCACGTTGGTTAATGGTACATCCTCAGAAAACAACGGTAATTTTAAAATCAACGGCGTAGCGAAAGGTAACTACCTCATCAAGGTCAGTTATATCGAAAACGAATCCGAGCTTATAAAAATCGAAATTAATGGCGACATTACTCTAGAATCGATACGGTTGAAGCAAGAGGCCCAAGTGCTCGATGAAGTAGTGGTAACCTCCCAAAAGCCCAGATTGGAAAGAAAGGTCGACCGGTTGGTTTTCAATATCGAAAATACGGCCTTGAGCGATAGCGACCTGTGGGACGTATTGAAACGGACTCCAAACGTGATAATCGTAAACGACAAACTGACCGTTAAAGGCAGCAGTGCCGTGGGCATTTTGATTAATGGTCGTAAGGTCAACCTGCCCAAAGACGATATCATCAACCTTTTGTCAGGCACTTCCGCCAGCGATGTCGAGGCCATCGAAGTCATCACCAACCCACCGGCAAAATATAATGCCGAAGATGGTATTCTTATCAATATCATAAAGAAAAAAAATCTGATTGCTGGGTATAACGGGGCCATTTACAACCGATATTCCCAAGGGATTTTGCCCAAACACACTGTAGGTACAGATCATTATTTTAAAGGTGAAAAAACGGGTTTTTCCGTCAATTACAGCTTTAACGACAATAGGGAAGTCCTTAAATACACGGACATCACCAATTTCTTCGAAAACGATGAAATCGTATCTACCTGGACGGCCGAGCAGAAACACCTAAGACACAGAAAAAAGCATAACGTATCCGCATTTTTTGATTACGACCTGAACGATAAAAATAGATTGAGCCTTTCGACGATTACCGTTTGGCAGCCTCAAGTGGATCGGAGTTACGATACTGAAACGGCCATAGTCGGCGATACCCTATCCGGTTTCAATACTATTAGTAACTCCGACGAACGCCAATTGAATACCTCCTATTATTTAGATTATGTTCACGAACTGGATAAGGAAGGGGCTGAGATTTCCATAAATTCCCATTACACCTATTACGACTATGAACGTGGGCAGGCTTTAAACACTATTTTCTTGGATACGGATGGAAATCCTTCTGGGCGTGAAGATTTTACAACCGACGCCAACCAGCGCATTGACCTTTATAGTGTACAGGCGGATTATAGTACCCCTGTGGGAAAATCCGCCAATTTTGAATCCGGCCTGCGATATGCAGGGATCAATTCAAAAAGTAAGGTGGCACAACAGGGTTTTGATCGCGATCGACAGGGAATCGACCCGACCGAGGCCGGAAATTTTAGCTATGACGAATCGATTTTTGCTGCGTATACTTCCTTTAGCAGTAATTGGGGCCTATGGACGATTAAATCAGGCCTCCGGGCTGAATATACGGAGACCACGGGAAAGCTTGATGTTGGTGCACAGCGCAATAAAAATGACTATTTACAGCTATTCCCATCGTTTTCAGTTCAATATACACCCAACGACAAACACGATTTCAATCTGTATTACTACCGAAGGATACAAAGACCGAGATACGCCGATATTAGTCCCTTTCTAATATTTCAGAGTAATTTTTCGACGGTAGAGGGCGACCCCGATCTTCAACCTGCGACCCGTCATTACTTAGCCGGCGGCTATACCTTTAAGAATAGCTACACGGTCGAGCTGTTCTATAGAAATGAAAAAAACGGTCTGGGCGAACTGATTTTTCAGGACAATAATCTTCGCCTGCTGAGATTTATCAGTTCTAATCTCAAAAGGAATACCAGCTACGGCATTGATCTCTTGATAAATAAGGATTTCACCGATTTTTGGAACTGCTTTTTTTTGGCCAGCTTTTTTGATGAAAAAGCAACCTTTGAAAATTTGGGCACCAACGCGCTAGTAGAAAACCAACAGTTCAGTTGGCTTATAAGCACTAGTAACGCTTTTACCTTTTTAAAGGATAAGTCTTTGACCGCCGACCTTACTTTTTTATACACCGGGCCTAAACTTTCCCAAAATTTTAGATACGACGGCTTTGGTTCACTGAGTCTCTTGTTCAGAAAATTGCTATGGAACAAAAAGGCAAGCATATCATTGGGTGTCGAGGATATTTTTAATCAAGGCAACGAGTTCAATACCCGAAACTACCTTGACCAAAGCGGTACCTCCCTGCTTAGGGCCGAAAACCGCTTGTTCGTTTTGGGCCTTCGCTACAAATTCGGTAATACAAAAATCAGGGACAACTATAAATCGAAGAATACCGATGAGCGAGATAGGATTTAGGTTTCTGTGGTCATTGGCCTTTTTGGGATTGATCTAATCTGGGGAGACCTCTTGCCATTCCGCAATAAACAGGTTCGTATCGCGCGTACCCCCGTTGTTGCGATTGCTCGAAAAACCTAAATATTTACCGTCATTGGAGAAGACCGGGAACGCATCGAAGGTTTCCCCGTGAGTCACGCGTTCAAGATTCTTTCCATCGATATCGATAAAATAGAGATTAAATGGAAAGCCTTTCTCGGACTCAAAATTACTAGAGAACAAAATCTTCTTTCCCGAAGGATGAAAGAACGGACTCCAATTGGCATTACCCAAAAACGTTAATTGTTGTAGCTCGCTACCATCGGCGTTGCAGATAAACAGCTCCATTTCGGTGGGCTGCACAAGGCCTTGTGCCAACAACGATTTGTATTCGCTAATGGCCTCGGGCGTTTTCGGACGTGAGGCCCGGAATATCAATTTCGTGCCGTCTGGCGAGAAAAATGCTCCGCCATCGTAACCAAGTTCATCGGTAATCTGGTGCACGTCGCTTCCGTCTATGTTCATCGTATACAATTCCAAATCCCCGCTACGGGTAGAGGTGAATACAATTTTATCGCCTTTGGGCGAAACAGTGGCTTCGGCATCATAGCCGGGTTTATCGGTCAATTGTGCGGTGATGTTGCCTTTCAGGTCCGACACGAAAATATCGAACGAATCGTAAACGGGCCAAACGTACTTCCCATTTTTGCGTAACGGTACTTCCGGGCATTCCTTGTCGGCTAAATGGGTCGAACCATAAACGAAGTGCAGGTTGTCGGGCAAGAAATACGCGCAAGTGGTGCGGCCCATTCCGGTACTGACCATCGGTGGCCTTTCCTCCTTAAAACTATCCTCGACATCCATCAAGAACATTTGGTCACAGTTCATGTCCCAATCCGCATTGTTCGACTGAAAAATCAATTGGGTATCGTTCCAATTCCAATAGGCTTCCGCATTGTCACCTCCGAACGTAATCTGTCGAATGCTCTTAAAATATTTTTCTTCGGGATATATAAGGGTGTCGCTACCCGCCATCAAAGAAGGTTTTTTGGTTTCGGGGGTCTCCGTTTTCTTGGCTTCGTCTTTACAACTGCCCAACAGGAATACCAATAAAAGAACGAAAGCAAGTCTCATAATGATGCGTATTTTTACACAAAAATAATCGCTATGATACGCAAATACTTGGTTTTATCACTATTTTTTCTGGGCTTGGCCGCCTGCAGAACAGAAAACAACAACCCCGTAACACTTCAAGACGATATTGCCTTCTTGGCCAGCGATAGCCTGCAAGGTCGCGAAACGGGCACTGCCTTTGAGGCAAAAGCCGCTGAATACCTTCAAAATCGGATGCTACAAATCGGTCTACGGCCCAAAGGAAATGCGGGCACTTATTTCCAGACATTTACCCTCAAGCCAAAAGTGGATCCACACACGGAGGTTCAATTTATTTCGGGAGACAGCACCATTACCGGCACCAATGTCATTGGCTTTATTGACAATCAAGCCGATAAAACGGTAATCATCGGAGCACATTACGACCATTTGGGTATGGGTGGCGAAGGCTCGCTTTACGTCGAAGGGGAAGCTATTCACAACGGTGCCGACGACAATGCCAGCGGTGTGGCCGTTATGCTTCAACTCGCTGAAAAATTAAAGGATTCGATTACGGGCAACAACTACCTGTTCATCGCTTTTTCAGGAGAGGAAATGGGACTGCTCGGCAGCAATTTTTTTACTAAAAACCCGACCATCGACCTTCAAAAGGCAAATTATATGCTCAATATGGATATGGTGGGTAGGCTTCGCGATAACAAAACACTTTCTATCAGCGGTGTAGGCACGGCTCCGATTTGGGGGCAGGTATTGAATGCGACCAATACGGGATTTAAATTGGTGTTGAGCGAATCAGGGGTAGGGCCAAGCGACCACACGTCATTTTATTTACAGGATGTTCCTGTGCTACACGTCTTTACAGGCCAGCATGAAGACTACCATAAACCCTCTGATGACGCCGAAAAATTGAATTACGAGGGTATGGATATGATCGGCAAATACATTTTGGCCATCATAGGTGAATTGGAGAACGGCGACAAATTGGCCTTTCGGAAAGCGAAGAACGAGAGCGAAGACGTCCCACGATTTAAAGTAGCGCTGGGGGTGATGCCCGATTACCTGTTCGACGGTACCGGTATGCGTATTGATGGCATAACCGATGGCCGACCAGCGGCGGAAGCCGGACTCGAAAAAGGAGATATTGTAGTGCAATTGGGAGATAGCACAGTTATCGACATGATGAGTTATATGCGCGCGTTATCCGTTTTCGATGAAGGCGATGTCACAAAGGTTGTTGTCGATCGTAACGGGGATAGGGTCGAGGCAGAGATTACCTTTTAGGAACACGTCTTCGCGAGGAGCTTTGAGCCGTGTTGAATTTAGTTCAAATGGTGAGGCAACGCGGCTATCTGTTGAAGTTTGGTTAAAGGCTCAACAGATTGGCGCGTCGCCTTTTTGCCTGTTGCCTGCTTCCATTTTCTAGGTTCATCCCGCAATGACGGCTTTGATTACGCCTTATCGATTTTTGCTTAAATTTGCATCCCTGAAACTAAACTATTTCTTTGGACTAAAGCACCCTAGGTTTTAACTTTGAATAAAATTCATTTAATTTTCCAAAACCGTACGCAGTAGCAGTACGCAGTAATAAATAGGACATATGTAGTCTGCCTACTGCAACTGAAAACTGCTTACCCTAAAAAGTTTTTGGATCCTAAAGGTAGATGCACTAAAATGTATAGTTTTTATTATAATTGAGACCAATAAAAAATACCGAATGCCCAAAATAGGCGACATACACCTCCCCGATTTTCCGCTGCTGCTGGCCCCGATGGAAGACGTTAGCGACCCTCCCTTTCGCGCTTTGTGCAAAGAGCAGGGTGCCGATGTAGTGTACACGGAATTCATTTCTTCGGAAGGTTTGATACGCGACGCGGCAAAAAGCGTCATGAAATTGGACATCTACGAAAAGGAACGCCCGGTAGGCATCCAGATTTTCGGGGCCAATCTCGATTCGATGCTGCAATCCGTCGAAATCGTTGAAAAATCGAATCCGGATATTATCGACATCAATTTTGGCTGTCCTGTGAAAAAAGTGGTCAGCAAAGGCGCGGGAGCAGGAATTTTAAAGGATATCGATTTGATGGTCTCCCTGACCAAGGCCATGGTCGAGCGCACCAAACTTCCCATTACGGTGAAGACCCGTCTCGGATGGGACGACAGTTCCATAAAAATCAAGGAAGTTGCCGAACGCCTGCAAGATGTTGGATGCAAGGCAATTGCGATACACGGCCGTACCCGCGCCCAGATGTACAAGGGCAATGCCGATTGGAAACCTATTGCCGAGGTAAAGAACAACCAACGTATGCATATTCCCGTGTTTGGCAACGGTGATGTTGACACACCCGAAGCCGCCATGCGCATGCGAGACGAATATGGTCTCGACGGCGCCATGATTGGCCGCGCCAGTATTGGATATCCCTGGTTTTTTAGGGAAGTCAAACATTTCTTCCAAACCGGCAACCATGCCGAACCGCCCACCATGGAAGAACGCGTAGAAGCTGCCCGCCGCCACTTGCAAATGGCCATCAACTGGAAAGGTGAAAAACTCGGTGTTTTCGAGACCCGCCGCCACTACACAAATTACTTCAAAGGCATCCCACATTTTAAGGAATATCGTATGAAAATGGTGACCAGTGACGATTCCGCAGACGTCTTTGCCGCCTTCGATGAGGTAATGGAGCGGTTTGGCGATTTTGAGTTTGCAGGAACTTAGTTTCCTGCTCTTTAGGAGTAAACTCAACACTAGTTTGGCTTTCCCTTAAGCTACGAAGATCACTGCTGCTCCATGTAAACCTTGCCACCGACGAGGGAGGTACGCCCGAGAGGATTGTATACGCATATACTTTGAGGCATGAAAAGTATTGCTCCTCCCTTGAAATCAAGGGAGGTGGCAGCTTTGCTGACGGAGGGATTTCCCCGCAAACTAGCTAACGTATCACTTGTGGAAAGGCATTCAAAGCCAGTCTTGACAAATTAAATGTGAAAGTCTAGCTTCAAACTTTTTATTAGAATTTCTGCCAAAAATAAAGACCTTAACTAGTAATCAATTTCTTCGTAATTCGACTACTGGCAATCTTTGAGGCAATAATCCCCAAAACTATAATCGTCGCGAGTACGATGACCACATTGACAAGTTGATATTCCACTGGATAGGCCAAAGAGGGCGTAATCTTCAACCATCCGAAGGCCAGTTGTGACCAAATGAGCACTGAGGCCATTGCAACCCCGATAATGCCGCCTGTGGTCGTTACCAATATACCCTGAACGAAATAAATACGGCGTAGCTTTTTGACCGTGACACCCAGATTGAACAAGGTTTTGGAATTCTGCCGTTTGTCCAATATCATCATGATGATTGATCCTACTACATTGAACAAGGCGATGATAAGCACGAGGGTGAAAATAAGATAAGTGGCCAGGTTTTCGGTGTTCAGCATCCTATGCAGCGAACTGTTGAGCTCCTGTCGGTTTTTTAGGACTACGTTGTTTCCCAATATGGCAATAATCTGATTTTCTATGGATGCGATATCCACAGAATCATCCAACTTAAAATTAATACCGGAGATTTGTGTGCTATCCTTGTCCAACAACTGCTGCACCGAAGGTAAGTCCGCAAAAACATATTTTTTGTCCAAGTTCTCCTCTATCCCGTAAACTCCGCTTAGAACGAGTGACTTTGTTTTGATATCCTGAAATTGGATCGAACCTTTGCCTGGTTTTAGGGCCATGATAATTATCGGACTTCGGTATTGATTGACCGTCGTACCCAAGGTATTGGCAACTCCGATACCGGCGACCGCATCTTGTTCATTAATGCGCCAAGTGCCGTACAGAATGGTACTATCGACGCCGGTCACATTGTTGTAGTTCGAATCTACCCCTCTAATGGAGGCTATGAACCCCTTCTCTTTATGCTTTAAATACATTCGTTCCTCCAATTCTTTGGAGAAGGAAATTACACCATCAGTCTGTAGCAGTCTTTGCTCTTGTTCGGGGGATAGGGAAAAGATTTTTCCGGTTATCGGTACGGCTTTCAGGTCTGGATCGAAAGTGTTGCTGAAGGATAGGCTAAACGTTTTCAATCCCGCAAAGCCGGAAAGTACGATGAATAAGGCCGCCGAACCGATCACGATGACCAAAAAGG
>JAGXIC010000203.1 GCA_024635875.1 Pricia sp. | reverse complement strand
GGTCGGATGCTCGTGCGCGCCATCGCCCGCATTGACAATGGATGCGGTAACGTGTTTGGATAAAAAAATGCCTGCCCCGGGATTTGGATGGCGCATGACCACCATATCGACCTTCATCGAAAGGATGTTGTTCACCGTATCGATTAGGGTCTCTCCTTTCTTAACAGAGGATTGCGCCGCGGAAAAATTGATGACATCGGCGGAAAGGCGTTTCTCGGCCAGTTCAAAGGAGAGTTTGGTGCGGGTACTGTTCTCAAAAAAGATATTGGCAATTGTGATATCGCGCAACGAGGGTACTTTTTTGATCGAGCGGTTGATGACCTCCTTGAACTGATCGGCGGTCTCAAAGATGAGCTGAATATCCGCCTCGTTCAGATATTTGATTCCCAATAAGTGTTTGACACTTAACTCGCTCATTAGTGGAGATTGTTGATTATTTAGTATTCATTTTGCCATTTTCATTGCCCAAGCACTTTGAGCTCACTCGCACATCGAAAATTTAAAGTTGAAACCTGCCTACAACCGATTCAAGAATCGAGGTTTTCGACCTGCAGTCCTCAATGTAAGACCTTTAACCGCTGACCAGATACACCACATCCTTGCCTTCATTTTCCTTCCATAGGACCTTTACCCTTTCATCGTTAATCGCATCGACCTGTCGGCCCCTATAATTGGGCTGTATGGGCAGGTGACGACTGAAACGTCTATCGATGAGGGTAAGTAATTCGATTTCTTTGGGCCTACCAAAAGATTGAATGGCGGTCAGCGCGGCACGTATGCTCCGGCCTGTATACAGCACATCGTCGATCAATACCACTTTTTTATCCTCTACCAAAAAATCGATGTCCGTTTTATTGGCTTCCAGCACCTTATCGCCTCTTCGAAAATCGTCGCGGTAGAAAGTGATATCCAAAAATCCGGTATGAATGTGGTTTACGCCGTACTCCCCCTTTAGGATCTGGGTCAACCTATGGGCTACAAAAGTCCCTCTTGGCTGAATGCCGATAAGTACGGTGTCTTTAAAATCAAGGTGGTTTTCAAGCAATTGGCAAGCCAAGCGGTGGAGTATGATGTTGATTTCCTTTTCGGATAACAATACTTTTTGACCCATTTCACAATAATTGCTTGGCAGGGCAAAAATAGGAAATTCTTCAATCAATAGACCCCATCCTCCTTTAAAATCTCCAGAAGCCTATCGGTCATTATCTTGGCCCCGTCGTGGTTCAGGTGTGTTCGATTAAAAAAACACTATCCTTCGTAGATCATTGGACTTATCCAGTCTTACCAAAGAGAACAAGCATAAATTACTGTAGGTAGTTCTTACCGAGAATACATTTAAAAACCAGATTTAAATCTGAAATCACCTTGGGCAGTGCATTTTTTATAGCAGCAATTCGTCCCAATCCATTTGCCGAACGGCATTTATATCGCCCCGCACCGAAAGTGCGGCCAAATAATTTTTTTCCGGCGCCAGGGAATATAACCGCCATTCCCCTTTTTCGGCAGCATCCCAATCCGTACGTAAAAGCTTCGCACCGTCGACATCCAATGAGACCGAAAACGAGCTAAGGGAAAACGAAAGTCCACTCCCCTTTGCCTTTATAAAAGATTCCTTTCGAGTCCAGCATCGATAGAATGCGGAAATCCGATGTATCTGCGGCAGGTTCTCCAACGCCAGTATTTCATCGGATGAAAAAAAGTGTTGTGCAATCTCCATCACCTCGAAGTCATCTTTGCGCTTTTCGATATCCACACCTATTTCCGCATGGTGTACAAATCCGAAAACGGCCCGGTTCCCAGAATGGGATACATTGAACCCTAAGTTGCTGTTTTCTTTCAAAAAGGGTTTACCGAATTCCGTATAACCGAACCGTAAATCGCGGGGATGCTTTTTGATGTACTTTCCTAAAAGCGTTCGAAGCACTCCCCTTGAAATAACAGCTTGTTCGCGATGAATGTCGAACTTGAACTTAGCGGCCTTTTCTTTCTCTTCATCGGACAAAATCCGTTTGAAAGTTTCGATGTTACGCGTGTTGGCGTCAAAACGGCAATGCCAGAGATGTACCTCTTTTTCAGGAAGGTCGAATGTACTTTCAGATAAGGTTGTTTTCATCCCTTGAAAATTAAAGGCGAAAGTTTTCGCTGCCTGTATTGCTGGTATATCCCATTACATTCTGAAATTGTATCTACGTACTTGGCATCCGTCAATACCGTTTTGATATTTTTATGGATTTCGGCTACCCCGTCGCTGTCTTTATCCCCGATAATGCCCAGACCGTGATATGCCATTCTCGCCGCATTGCCGTTTTCGTCCGTATATTTTAAGGAGTAGATGACCATAGGAACGGCAAAATGCAGACATTCGTTGATACTATTGATACCTGCATGATTGATACAGCAATCGGCATGGGCCAATACTTTTGGTTGGGGAACCCATTGAAACAGATGCACGTTTTCGGGTACATCGGGGAAAGCCTCGTACGACAGGTTTCGACCCAATGAGAGAATCAACAACCAATCTTTTTCTGCACCTACTACGTGTATGACCTTTTTTAAAAACGACACATCCCCTTTTGCCAAAGAGCCGACGGTACAATAAATTAATTTATGACCACTTGTTTTTTTGAATTCATATATCGCGTGCAGGCGTTTGGCATCATCGGTTTCGGTATCGAGATCGTAACGATTTTCATAGACCATGGGCCCTGCATATAACAGGTTCTCGTCCGATTTATGGGGAAAATCTAGCTCCCGCATCGCAAGCAGTAGCATCGGCAGCTTTGTAAAGCGGCACAGCGGTGGCAAAGTACTCACGCGCAAATTACGCACCGGAAAACCTATTTCCCTTGCATATGCCTTGATGGTCGCCCGTCGATAATCCTGAAAAATGACCTTGTTGATACCAAGACGGACCTGAATCTTGGCCCAATCGATAAAGCGTGCCCAAGCGATACCAACGGCGCTGCCCTTTAAACCTTGACCCGGAATTATAGCGGTTCGGATCGGGGGCAACCGTAGGTCCGGTGTATCGGAAAACCAAGTGTGGAAAAGGGTAACGGGAATCTTTTCGGCATAGGCCGTAAAAATAAGATCGTGAAGTTCAACATCGATAAGTGCATGATCAGGCTTCAATTGCCGCCATATGTTTTCATAGTCCCCCAATTTCAGGAGTTTTTTACCATGCTCATATCGACCGTTCCGGTTCTCTATATGCCGTTTCAATTTTTCAACCCATGAGACCGTTTCGGCATTTGCCTTCGGGTCGGTATATTTAAAATTCACCTCGGGAATTTCAAGATAGTCAAAGCCCTGTTTGGCGACTATTTCGGTCGTGTACGGCTGACAAACGCAGGTCACTCGGTGCCCTTCACTCTCCAACCTTGAGATAAGCTCAAAACCAGAATGCATTCGGCCCAAAAGACCGGAGACCACAACTGCTATATGGGGCATTTGTCTATTTTTAAAATTTGGCATTTTGCAAAGCGGACAGCTATGCAATCCCCACGTAGTGCCGCCGCAGTAGGTTGAAAGGTCTGAAAAGAGAGGCGTTTATCCACTACCAAAAGTATACCGTTGTTCGTATCTTCTCCACCATCAAATGCAGTTTTCATCAATCTTCTCGGCTACGAGCGCTACTTCCGGCTCCGCGAATAAATCGATATGGTTTCCTTTAACCCGAACAACGTCTACACCACCCAAAGCCACTTTTTCCCAAGATCCGATGACCTCTTTATTGATGGCGCCATCCGGTTTTTCGGTGAGCAAGAGGGTCACTTTTTCTTGATGCTCCCGCCAAATATAGGTTGCGCAAATACGGGCCAAATTCGCGTTGAGCCGCGCCAACGTCTTATCGTCGCCCTTCGCCATTTGCTGTCTCATCTTAAGCTTTAACTGTATCAATCGCTCGTCAAACATGCCTTTAATAGTTGCCATCGGACTGTCAAATAAGCGTCTTACGAAACTTTTAATGCGCATGCGCAACCGATTGCCGGTATCGAGCTTCCAAGGGTCTGTCATAGTATCCATCACGATCAGGTTGGCGGTCTCCCCTGCCCGAGTTAATTGAATGGCCATTTCGTGGCCAACTGCCACACTGAAACAATACACCATAATATTATAGGGCCCTTTGGGCTGAACGGAGCGCATGGCTTGCAAATAGTCTTTGGCCATGGCTTCGATGCTATGGTGCATTTCTTTACCGGCGTATACTCCCGAGGCTTGTAGGGCGTAAATGGGCCGATGAGGGCCGATATACTTTGTTAGGATATTGTAGAAAAAAACGTGTCCACCGCCCGCATGGATGCAGAACAAGGGTTTTTCGGAACCTTCTTTTCGGAGGGCGACGAGGTAATCCCATTCTTCAACCTGTTTTTCTTTGGATGCGATGTACTTCGCCAAGGCAGCTATGGTCTGATTGTCAAAAATCTGGTTCGGCGTCAGATGAATCCCTTCCTTCCGCGCTTTGGCGATAAATTGGATGCTTAATATGGAATCACCGCCCAAGTCAAAAAAATTGTCGTTCACTCCGATATCATCCAATGTAAGCACATCTTGCCAAATCAATTGCAGTTTCAGCTCTAGCTCATTGCGGGGATGCTCTTTCGGTATGTTTTCTTCAGACGCACCTACCCGCTTCATTTTTTGTAAGGCGGCCTTGTCGATTTTTCCGTTGGGAAGCATGGGCATGGCATCGACCTGTGTGATCGATGGCGGTACCATATAATCGGGGATTTTGTTTTTTAGAAAATCCCTAATCTCCGTTATGGAGATGTGACGGTCGGCAGTGAAATAAGCAGCAATGCGTTTAGGGCCCTTGTCGTCTCCCTCGGCAAGCACGCTTACCACCTCGAAATCACCAAAGCCCCACATCGCCTTTTCGATTTCCTCCAATTCGACGCGATAGCCACGTATCTTGACCTGCTCATCTGAACGGCCCAAGAATACGATATCTCCATGGGTATTGTAGCGGGCCATATCGCCGGTTTTATACAGCTTTTCTCCAGTTTGATCTAAAAAAGGAGTATCTACAAAGGCCTTTGCGGTCAGATCTGGACGGTTCAAATATCCGCTTGAAAGTCCCGCACCCCCGATATAAATTTCTCCGTAAGCTCCCAAGGGTACAGGATTCATAGCCGTATCCAATAACAAAATTTGGGCATTGGCCATCGGTCGGCCCAAGGGAATCGTATCCTTACTATCGCTATGCCTGATTTTATGGGCGATACACCAGACGGTGGCTTCCGTCGGGCCGTATTCATTGTATAGGTCGGTATCGGGCAAGGTCTTAAAGTGGCTGTCGACCACTGCGCCGGAACAGGCCTCACCAGCGACCATAACCGTCGTCAAGCTTTTTAATTTAGGCGTCTCGACGTGTTCCAATACCAGTTGGTACAGTGTCGGCAACAATAGCATATGTGTTACTTGGTTTCTCTGAATCATATGGCCGAGGGCGAACATATCTTGCTCTATGCGTTCCCCTGAAATAATCAAATTACCCCCAGTGCAGAGCGTCCAAAAGATTCCGGCCTTTGAACTGTCGAACGAAATGGAAGAAAGCAATAAAAATGAATCGGGATTTTCGGGATAAAAAGCCAGTCGCCCAGCCGTTGAATTGAGAATATTGCCATGGGTAATCGGTACGCCTTTCGGTGTGCCCGTACTCCCCGATGTATAGATAACATAGGCCAGATCGTCCTTTTTCGAAACCGGCATTTCAACTTCTGAATCATCTTTTTCCATTTCGATTTCATCAACGAACAATCGATTTGCATCTGAAGTATAGAAAAGTGGGGACAACTCCTTTTGGGTGACCAATGTATTTATACCGGCATCGGCCAACATAAATTCGATACGCTGTACCGGATATTTCGGGTCGATCGGCAAATAGGCACCTCCTGCCTTTAGAATGCCCAATATCCCTATAATCATATTTAAGGAACGCTCGACGGAAAGTCCGATTACGACGTTGCTACCTTCAGTCTTTTCCAAAATTCGCACAGCCAGCGCTTGGGCCCGTGCGTTTAATTCGCCATAGGTGATTTTAGTGTCCATATAAGTCACCGCGGTAGCATTCGCCCTGGTTTTGGCCTGCTGTTCGATACATTGATGGATACCGGTAAAATCATCAAAAGCGTGCGCTGAAAGTACTTTTTTGGGTAAAAAAATTTCCTTCTCGACCTTAGTTAGCATCTCAAATTCAGACACGGCGCATTCGGGTTTTGCGATCACGCCGTCGACCAAAATCTCGATGTGGTCTTGAAACCTCGCAATCGTCTCTGGCATAAAAAGCGCTGTACTGTATTCGAAGGCAATGGATAATTGGCCGTTTTTTTCCGCCACGTCAAAAGTCAGGTCAAATTTGGAAACCCCGGGATTATAAAATTCCGAATCTACCAGGACCTGATCTCCAAAAGATGCCGTTTCGGCAACGGAATAGTATAAGAACATCACTTGAAAAAAGGGATTTACCGAGAGCGAACGTTGCTGTTTGAGTTCGCGAACCAACGTATCGAAGGGGACCTCTTTGTTCGAAAAAGCTTCTAAAACGGTCTTTTTGACCGCCCTCAGCACATCTAGAAAAGTAATTTGATGAGATATTTCGGTGCGGAGCACGATGGTGTCGTTGAAGAAACCGATCGTGTCTTCCAATTGCTTTTGGTCCCGGTTCGAGATAGGCGAACCGATCAAAATGTCATTTTGACCCGTGTAACGGTACAGGAACACATAATACACCGAGAGAAAAAACACATAGGGGGTAACGCCCAACTGCCTACAGGAATCAATAAGGTCTTCCGAAGTTTTCTTGGGAAGATTTCGGACTTCCGATGATCGGCCGGCAAAGGTAGCTTCCCGCGGCCTTGCGAAATCGGTCGGCAAATCGAGAATAGGAATGTCGCCGGCCAACTTCGATTTCCAATAGTCCAACTGATCTGGTTTCAGGGGTTGGTTTTGCTGCCAATAGGCAAAATCGGGATATTGCACTCTTGGCAGCATCGGTTGTGGAATAGCCCCCTTGACCAGCGCGCGATAATACGTTGCCCATTCCGAACCCAACAGGTTCATAGACCATTTGTCCATTGCGATATGATGCAGGGTAAGCATCACAAAGTGCTCGTCATCTTTGGTGCGTATTACGGAAACCAGCGCGACGGGCGGCTCGGAAAGGTCAAAACTATGATTGGCGTCGGCTTGGTACAATTTTTCCAAGGCCGCATCGCTATTTTCATTGGAGTTTCGGAAATCATGCTGTGAAACGCTAATTTCGGGCTCGGGCAATGTCCGCACAACAGGTTGTCCATCCTCCGAATAATAAACGGTACGTAGCAGATCATGGTTCGCGAAAACCAAGAGAAGGGCGTGTAAAAGATAGTCCACCTGAACATCGCCAACAAATCGAAATTTTTCGGAATAGTTATAAAAAGCGCTGTTGGGATATAAGTGCTGCAAGAACCAAAGACGCCGTTGGCCATGCGACAAAGGTATACCGGTGCCCACGGGCGCTTTGCGTATTGCATTTGAAACGCCCTCGGCCTTCTTTTTATCCTTCCACTGCCCCAACAACGAAGCTTTTTCCATACATCATAATTTGTTGGGCAGATACCTATCGGCCCATACCTTGTTCTTTTCTATAGCACTTAAAACTACACGAGCTAGCGCAATCCGAGATAGACCGCAATCTTATAACCTTCTTTACGGATGTAATCATCAACGGGCAGATTAATCTCAAAGGCACGTTCGACCAGCCAATATAAAGATACAACAATCAACAGTATGGAAAGCCATAGCATGAACTTCGGATAGAGCTTCCACTTCCGTATAAAATAGAGCACCGGAAAAATCATCAGTATAATGACTACTTGCCCCAATTCGACCCCAAGATTAAAACCGAATAAAGATAGACTCAAGTATTCCCCCTTAAAGCCCAGTTCCCCGAGTACCGAGGCAAAACCGAAACCGTGAAAAAGACCAAAAACAAAAGCGATGACCCAGTCCTTACTATTAAACAACGGACGGATGTTATGGTACGCGGCCAGACCGATGGATAATGCGATTATAGATTCGACCCAGCGTGAGGGCAAGTTTACGATACCCAAGGCCCCCAAGCTGAGGGTAATGGTGTGAGCTATGGTAAAAAAGGTGACTATCTTTAGGATATAAATGAATGCCGGTTTGAACCTGGCCACGGGTTTCCAAGACCATTTACTGCCTGCTAATTTTGGATTGCCATCCCCAACTTCCTCAGCATTTTCCCGAACGCGGCGAACTACGGAAGGTAATATTAAGGCCAGCAGAAACAGTATGTGGTCGATGCCTATCCAAATATGCCAAACTCCTTGGCGTACCATGGCCATAAAGCCTTTCCACAATCCGGTTTCGACGAGATTTAAGGTCTGCGTGGTACCGTCCCTACTGAAATCAAGCGCAAAAATGGTCTCGTTATTGATCAGACCGGCCTTCCAGTTATACTCCATACCCAGCATATTCTGTTGGGGGTTGGAATCATCTTCTAAAAAAGGATCGTAGGTTACGGTCAGCTCGTCGGGTACGGTTTCCATATTATCCAAATAAAACTGCAAATTCCAGAAATAGCCAGTCGTGGTGCGAATACGGGTACGTTCACCGGTAAATATGACCTTGTGCTTACCATATTTTGAAGAAAAGGCCGAATGTTCGAGCAGGTATGCCTGCAATCGGCCCAGATGTTTTTCAAACTCCTCGTCGGTCGCATATTTGTCGAGATCAATACCGAGGGCGGCATTGATATCATTGACGTGGCAATCGAATTTGCCTTCTATACCATTGAACTCGTAAACCCTTAAATAGATGTAACTCTGATCCGGGTTATGTGCGGTACCGAGCATAGGTACCATCAGCAGTAAAAAAAGGGTGATTTTTTGAAGCGTATTCATTTTAGTATCCGTTTTTGTTCAAAGGGTATAAATATGATCATATATTTGATAAGCTCTTTAATTTTTTTAACTTTTTCGTTGAATCAACTGTTAATATCGTTAGACAACATTCTTATTTCTTTGTTAACCCGAGTCCAAAACAATACCTTTGAAAGGTAGATTTTCTTGCGAATCCATGTCTATTTTATGATATACAACTTGGTACAACTTATCGAAAAAAAGGCATCCCAATTTTCTGAAAAAGATGCTTTTCGGTGTTTGGATGCTTCTATTTCCTATGGGGAACTACATCGTAAATCAAGCCAACTCGCCCAGCACCTGAATGCCATGGGAGTACAAAAGGGCGACCGTATCGGTATTTATTTGAACCGCTGCCTAGAGACCGCCCCTGCCGTGTACGGCATTTTAAAATCAGGCGCGGCCTACGTTCCTTTGGACCCCTTCGCTCCTGCAGCTCGAACTATTGCTATTCTCGAAGACTGTGGCATCGAAATTTTGATGACCGGTAAAAGCCACAAAAAAGCATTGGCACAAATTACTGCTAATTCGGATCAAATAAAAACGCTTATTGGCGATATTCAAGGGGCATCAATAGCCACGGTTTCATGGGAAGATATTTTTTCATGTTCGCTCGAAACCTACAGCCCGGTACGCATTTTAGAACAAGATTTGGCGTTCATACTCTATACATCGGGCTCGACCGGCGTGCCCAAAGGCATTATGCATACCCACTATAGCGGCCTTAGTCTTGCCAAGATTGCGGCGGATACCTATGATTTCGGCAGTGATGATATATTCGGCAACCCCGCACCGCTACATTTCGACCCCTCGACCTTTGGCTATTTTGTAGCGCCCCTAGTCGGTGCCACTACGGTCATTTTACCTGATGCTTATCTAAAGTTACCAGTGAGTCTCAGCGCACTGATCGCCAAAGAGAACATCAGCGTATGGTATTCGGTGCCACTGATGTTGATACAACTCCTTTTAAGCGGTACTTTAGAAAAGCACGATTTTAGTGCGCTGCGATGGGTACTGTTCGCCGGGGAAGTTTTTAGCACCAAACACCTTCGTGCCTTGATGCTAATATGGCCTCATACACGATTCAGTAACCTATACGGCCCCGCGGAACTGATTCTTTGTACGTACTATCATGTAAAGGAACCGCCGGTATCCGATGACCCGATTTCCATAGGCACGGTATGGGCCAATACGGCGTACAAGATTTTAGGAAGGGACAACCAAGAGGTAGTTAAAGGTTCCACTGGGGAATTGGTCGTTCGTTCGGCCACTAGAATGCACGGCTATTGGAATAATGTCGCCCTTACCGAGCAAAGCTTCCATAGGATAAAAATTGCGGAAGGTTACGAACATATATATTACAGAACTGGCGATTTGGTGCGTGAAAATGAAAACGGGGAGCTCCTGTTTTTAGGACGGAACGATCGACAGATAAAATTGCGGGGCTATCGTGTAGAACTCGACGAGGTAGAGGCCGTCTTGTTAAGGGATGCGCAGGTCGAGGAAGTGGCCGTCGTGGTTGTCGGTATGGATAATGAGGCCCAAGAGCTGGTCGCGTTTATAAAACGGGTCGCCGATGGGGATACGTTCGATACCGACAGCCTTATCCATTGGTGTGCTACCGAACTCCCGGCCTACGCCATTCCAAAGACCGTGCGTCTCTTAGATAATTTCCCTCGCACCAGTTCAGGAAAAATTGATAGAAAAGCCATGGCGGCAATGATAGAACTTACATGAATATAATAGAAAAAATAAAGGCTTATATCGTCCAAAGCATTTCAGACATAACACCTGACGAAATCGATGCTGATGATGATCTTTTAGGCAGCGGTATCATCGATTCCATGGGCATGATGAAACTCGTTATTTTTATTGAGGAGGAGCTGGACATTAAAATTCCCGATGCCGATATGATCGTTGAAAATTTTATGACGCTCCAAAATATCAACGACTACCTTTTGCAACGAAAGGATGTCGATTTGAAACAAGACTAGGTATATGATTCAAGTAAAAGATCCGTTTATTCCCCTAACGCAAAGTCAGCTTTCGCTATGGACAGGCCAACGCATGCACCCCGATGCACCGCTGCACAATGTGGTCTATACATTCGATATATCTGGTGACTTGAACCCCCTTATTTTCAAACAAGCCTTTCAGGTATTGGTCGATAGTACCGATATATTGCGAATGGTTTTTAATGAAAAGGATGGTACCCCGTATCAACACGTTCGCCCAAAAGGGGCTTACGATGTTGAAACGATAGATTTTACCTCCGAAAGCGATGGGCAGGTTATACAGCAGTGGATTTTAGAACGCACCCAGGCACCACTGCAACTTTCTGAACGGCCATTTGATTCGGTACTGTTAAAATTGAACGAAACCCGGTACATCTGGTTTCTAAAATTACATCACCTGATTACGGATGCCGTATCTAACGCCCTACTCTACCAAAGGATGGAGTCATTATATAAAAGACTGTCCAACGAAAAATCGGATGAGGATATAGCCTCGCCTTCTTTCGCTGATTATGTCGACTATGAAGGCCAACAGCGCGAAGACCCTAAAAATAAAGCCTCCCAAAAGTATTGGAAAGCAAACACCTCGAATGCGCCCGACACCCCTAAATTATATGGTAAAAAAGAAGATGGAAAAAGTACCGCCACACAACGGGTACCCTCAAAATTAGGTATCGAACGCACGGCCAGGCTTCGGGAACTTGCCAACCGGCCCGTAATTCGAAGCTGGACTGAAGATTTGAGCCTTTTCACCTTATTTGCTACAGTATACGCCATATACCTGCACCGGGTAAGTGGTGAAAACCGTTTGGCGATAGGAGTTCCCGCCCACAACCGTATTGAAAAACGATTTCAAAAAACGGTCGGATTGTTTGTCGAAGTGCTCCCCATTTTTGTCGACATCGAAGAAGACGATTCTTTTTTCACGGTGCTGAAACGTGTAAAATCAGAGACCAACACCTATTTACGCCATGCACGGGCGGGTACTGCCCCGGTTGACGTCAAGCGAAGTTTCAACGCCATTTTAAACTATATACAAGCTGATTTTCCCGATTTTTGGGGATTCCCTACCCAAACGGAATGGGTGCATAATGGGCATATGGACAGTTCACACGCCATCCGCTGCCATATACACGCTTTTAATGGGAAAAACGACCTAGAAATCACATTCGACCTCAACGAGTCGGTCTTTTCAGGAGCAACCCCCGACCACGTACCCCATCATTTCTTGAATCTGCTCGACGCGTTGCTTGATGACATCGATCAACCCATCGGCAAAGCAAATGTAGTATCGCGACAGGAAAGTGAAAGCTTACTGGGCGAGCTGAACCAAAGTAGCGAAGCTTCCGTTTCCGTTCTGAAAAGTTTCGAGCAACAGACCGCGCAGCGACCGAATGCCATTGCGCTGCAAGACGGTAGCGAAATTCTGACCTACGCCGTCTTGAACAAAAGGGCGAACCAATTGGCGCATTACCTCCAAAGTCAAGGTATAGATGCCTTCAGTAAAGTAGCTCTACAGCTGTACCGAAGTTCGGAATATATCATAAGCATTCTTGCGGTTCTGAAAACCGGGGCGGCGTTCATCCCGATAGCTTCCGACCAGCCTTCGGATCGCGTCAAGTATATGTGCAAAAATTCCGGATGTTCATTACTGATCACCGAAAAAGGACTAAATAAAATCGGGAAAGAAGGCCTGAAAAAAGGTTTAGATTCGACCACTGTTCCGACCCTTGTCGTATCTGAGGTACAACATAAAATATCCGAAGAAGGCACCTCCAATCTGGAAATCGCTTTGGCTCCCGATAGTCTGGCCTATATACTCTATACGTCGGGAAGTACCGGCAAGCCCAAGGGGGTGATGATTCTACATAGAGCGCTTTCGAATTATGTTCAGTGGGCCGGGCAAGCTTACGGGGTGGATGAAAATTCGGTTTTTCCCCTGTTCACTTCCATCGGTTTCGATCTTACCCTCACCTCGACCTTTTTACCGTTGATATCTGGCGGTCGAATACTGGTTTATAAAGAACAAAATCAAGGTCCAGATATCAGTCTAGTACACGTAATCGAAGATAATTCGGTGAACGTTATCAAATTGACACCCTCGCATTTGGTCTTGCTCAGCGGCCGTGATTTGAGTTCTTCCTATATCAAAACCATGATCGTGGGTGGAGAAGATCTTAAAACGGGACTCGCCACAGCAGTGACCTCGGCCTTTTCAAAAGACCTCCGAATATTTAACGAATACGGCCCGACCGAAGCCACGGTCGGCTGTATTGTCAGCGAATTCGATGCCGGGCAGCATACCGGTACCTCGGTACCCATCGGACAATCGATTGATAACCTGCAGGCACTGGTACTCGACAGCCACAAAAATTTGGTTCCGAGGGGAGTCGTTGGAGAACTCTATCTGAGCGGAGCGGGTTTGGCATTCGGATATGTAGATGATGTAGCGCTGACCGCCGCAAAATTTGTTGTGCATCCTTTTACCAAAGACGCTAAAATGTACCGCACCGGCGACTTGGTCCGTATCAATACGGCAGGCGATTTTGAATTCCTGGGCCGTATCGACGACCAAGTCAAACTGCGAGGCCATCGCATCGAACTATCGGATATCGAGGCCAACCTGGCCGCGCATCCTGACATAGAAAATTGCGCAGTGGTCGTCGTGGAAAATAAAAAGCGTATTCCCGAAAACGAAGTGGTTAACTGTATCGAATGCGGACTCCCCTCCAACTATCCAGAAATAGAATTTAATCAAGATGGGGTCTGCCAGCTTTGCACCGCGTTTTCAAACTACGAGGAAAAGGTAAAACGCTACTTTAAAAATGATGATGAGCTCGTTCGGGTCTTGACCTCGAAACGGGTCCAAAATTCCAAATACGACTGTATCTCCCTTTTGAGCGGTGGCAAGGATAGTACCTATGTACTGGCGCGCCTAGTAAATATGGGACTGAACGTCTTAGCCTTTACCATGGACAATGGCTATATTTCCGATCAGGCAAAGGCCAATGTCGACCGTATCGTCACAAAATTGGGCGTCGACCATGTGTATGGTGAGACCCCGCATATGAACGAAATTTTTGTCGATAGCTTACATCGGCATCACAACGTCTGCAACGGTTGTTTTAAGACCATCTATACCCTAAGTACACAAATAGCCTTGGAAAAAGAGATTCCATTTATCGTAACCGGACTCTCGAGGGGGCAATTTTTTGAGACCCGTTTGACCGAGGAACTGTTTTGGGACGATACTTTGGATACCGTTAAAATCGATAATACCATTCTGGAGGCCCGAAAGCTTTACCACCGCGAACAAGATGCCGTGAAAGATTTACTCGATGTTTCCGCTTTCGAGGACGATGCCGTCTTCGAAAAGGTCCAATTCATCGATTTTTACCGATATAGCGACGTCAGTCTTGAGGAATTATTGGCCTACCTAAAGGATAAAATAGGATGGATACGACCAACCGATACCGGACGCTCCACCAATTGCCTGATCAATCAAGTAGGTATCTACGTACATAAGAAGGAAGAGGGGTATAGCAATTATGCTTTTCCCTATAGTTGGGACGTACGTTTGGGCCATAAGACGCGTAATGAAAGCCTAGAGGAAATAAACGAACACATCGACGAAACCGAGGTGCAGCGCATAATGAAAGAAATCGGTTATGAAACGGAAGAAGAACCCTCGGAATCCCAAAAGTTGGTGGCGTATTACACGGGCGACCCAAATACTTCCGTGAAATACCTACGGCAATTTCTTACCAACAAACTACCCGCTTATATGGTTCCAACACTCTTCAAACATATGGATGAAATACCGTTGACCAAAAACGGAAAGGTCGACAAAAATGCGTTGCAGAACTTGAGCAGCGCACAATTGTCGATGGACACACCCTACACCGCACCTAGAAACGAAATCGAAGAGCTGCTCGAAGGGGTTTGGAAAGAAGTGTTACAACTCAAAAAAGTGGGTGTACATGATGATTTTATCGCCTTGGGCGGACATTCGCTGGCCGCCATTCGGGTCACGGCACGAATAAATGAGAGAATTGAGGTCGATTTTCCCTTAAACATGGTATTCGAACGGCCCACCATAGCCGAATATGCTATTTTTATCGAAGAAACTTTAACCGAACTTTTAAAGATATAAACCCAATACAATTTGCTTTCCGTAAGTACAATGAAAACGATGAGTGAAAATTCACCCAAAGGCCTGAAGCCGTTCGCAATAAAATTCATGGCACTGTGCATGGGCATCTGCTATTTGGCGAACCCCATGCACGAGCAGATCCGGACGGCTTTCCATGAAATTTCACATCTTTTGGAAGCTCCCAAAACCCCGCTATCCCACCATTCGCATGGTACCGGTCATGATTATGACGACCATGAAGGTGGTGAACATACTATGGTCACCGCTGACCATCAGCACACTTTGCTAGATTTGATGGATTCCATTTTCGATGCATCCGATGAGCAAAATCCCGAAGACGATACGGTACTTCTCCTTATAAAATGTGATAAACATATCAGCTCGCAATACGTTATCCAACCGAAAATAGTACCCCTTACTACTTCCCAAAACACCAAGGCGGTGGAACAAAAAGTCAAAATCGGCTATTTGGCCCATCCCGAAGAACCTCCGCAAATACTATTCGCCTAGACGGAAGTACATCCCTAAAAATTATTATATCCAACGAAACCTTTCAGAAATACGCTTTTCTGAACGGAAATTTCGGTATGGATGCTAATGAAAAAATGCAATAAAATGAAAACATACGTACTCACATTATTTATAGCTATCGCATGGGGCAGTCTCCATGCCCACGAACTTAGCGGCACAGTGACCTCTGAAGATAACAAAGCACTCGAAGGCGTCGGCGTGTACAATAAAACCACCGGCAGTTATACTTATACCAATGTCTCCGGATATTTTGAGCTCGACGATATTTCCACGGGGGATGTCATTCGCTTCTATAGCCTAGGATACAAGACCCAACAAGTGACGGTTGCGGAGGATCAACTGGACGGTACGGTCAATATAACCATGATCGAATCGGCGGTATCCCTTGATCAGGTGGTATTGGTCTCTAAAGTCAACGCCATGAGCAACTTCGTAAACGTCGATATAAAGACCAGTCCCGTGAAATCATCACAGGAAATTTTACGAAAAGTGCCGGGACTGATCATCGGTCAACATGCTGGTGGCGGCAAGGCCGAACAGATATTTTTGCGCGGCTTCGATATCGACCATGGTACCGATATCACCATTAATGTCGACGGTATGCCTGTTAATATGGTCTCCCACGCGCATGGCCAGGGTTATGCAGATATGCACTTTATTATTCCCGAAACCATCGATAACATCGACTTCGGAAAAGGGCCGTATTACGCCCAACATGGTAATTTCAATACTGCGGGATACATAGATCTGAAATTGCGGAAACAAATAGTCGAGAATTCAATCTCTTTGGAGGCGGGCCAGTTCAATACGCTTCGTACTATGGGAATGTTCAAGATAACCGAAAGCGATTTTAGCAATGCGTACTTGGCCTCGGAACTTATGCTTACGGACGGACCGTTCGAAGCATCCCAAAATTTCAATCGTATCAATATAATGGGCCGTTACAATTACAACAATCGCAAAGACCAAGACCTGACGCTAACGATGTCTCACTTTCAGAGTAAATGGGATGCATCGGGACAGATTCCGCAAAGAGCCGTCGATCAAGGTCTTATCACTAGGTTCGGGGCTATTGATGATACCGAGGGCGGTAATACGAGCCGATCGAATTTCTTGGTCAACCACACCAATCAACTCGATGAACACTCCAGCGTACGGTCAAAAGCCTATATCTCAAAATACGACTTTGAGCTGTTTTCCAACTTTACGTTCTTTTTGGAAGATCCGGTGAACGGTGATCAGATACGTCAATTAGAAGATCGTACGATTATTGGTGCCGAAACTGTTTACCAACATTCGATTCATGTTGGCGACCACGACTCTCAATTAAGATATGAAACAGGAATAGGATTTCGCTATGACGATGTGAACGATGTTCAGCTTTCCCGTACCGCCAACCGTCAGACGCTACTGGAACGCTTAGCCTATGGAAACGTCGACGAGGTCAATGGTTATGGATTTTTCGACCTTACCTATAAGAAGAATGATTGGACCATTAACCCTGGATTACGATTGGATTATTTCAAGTTCGATTATATCAATTTGTTGACGGAAACCTATGATTCCCAGAGTCAGGACAAATTATTTCTAGGTCCCAAATTGAATGTACTCTACGCCCCAAGTCCCGAAGCGCAGTTATTTGCTAAAACGGGTATCGGTTTTCACTCCAATGACACCAGGGTTGTGATTGCCGATACCGGCGAAGATATTTTGCCTTTGGCTTTCGGTGCCGATGTTGGGGGTATTTTTAAACCCATGGAAAAACTGATGGTCAATGCGGCTCTATGGACGCTTTTTCTAGAACAGGAATTCGTATATGTCGGAGATGCCGGTATCGTTGAGCCTAGCGGGAAAACCCAACGCTATGGGGTGGACTTGGGCTTGCGCTATCAGTTGACCGATTGGTTATATGCCAATGGAGACGTCAACTATACCCATGCGAGAAGTACGGAAGATCCCGATGGGGAGAACTTCATTCCTTTGGCTCCAGATTTCACCTCCACAGCGGGACTTTCATTCAGTAATCTCCATAATATTTCCGGAGGGATCAGTTATAGGTACGTCGACGACCGACCGGCAAACGAAGACAATTCGATTGTTGCCGAAGGCTATTTTGTAACCGATATGAACCTTAACTACTCCATCAAAAATTGGACTTTGGGCCTTATCGTCGAAAACCTCTTCGACACCGAATGGAACGAGACCCAATTTGCGACAGAAAGTAGAATGTTCAATGAACCACAATCTTTTGAGGAAATCCATTTTACCCCTGGTACACCCTTTTATCTGAGAGGTAAAATATCGGTGGCTTTTTAACTTAGAATAATCAGAGATCGTTGGGCACGAGACTCATATTGTGCCCTGCTTTTTCGTTTAAAGCTTCTTATTTCCGATTTACAGTTTCATGCCATACAAGCTATACTCTTTGTATAGCAGGGAATGCCGTCCATAACAATCAAATTTTCAATGGATTATCCGACTTTTTTTGGTCTTAGGTGGCGCGTCTCGTAGTCTTACATCTTTTTAAACTATCTTCGCCGCTTATTTCAATTTATGACATTCAAAGATTTAGGGCTGGCCGAGCCTATATTAAAAGCGGTCGAAAAAGAAGGCTATACCAACCCTACCCCGATACAGGAAAAAGCCATTCCCATTTTACTTAAAGGAAAAGACCTTTTGGGTGTGGCACAAACGGGAACTGGCAAGACTGCCGCTTTCGGTATTCCTATCCTACACCATCTTTACAATGCCCAAAACGGACAACCTGGTAAACGCCGAATAAAGGCTTTGGTGGTAACCCCTACTCGGGAGCTAGCGATTCAGATCGGGG
>JAGXIC010000202.1 GCA_024635875.1 Pricia sp. | reverse complement strand
GTGATAAACGGACGAGGGTGTTTTTCATGATTTTTGAGGTTATTTGAAGGTAATCAACTAAGATATGGATAAATAATCTTTTACAAACGTCTTAACTTTTCATTCATCCCAAAAAAACAGCAATTTTTTTAAATAGTTGATTTTTAATGTAAAAAACATTTTTAAACGTTTACAAACGAAAGTAATTATTTCTCAACCGAATAAAATTTGGAGGGCGTTCTATGTTTGCCCTGTCGAACGAAAGACGTTTGATTGCATTGAAGTGATTTAGATTTTTTGTTTGGAATCGAGAATTTCGACTTTTGTGGCCTAATGAAGCCAATTTTTAGTAGCATCGCCGTAGCTACGGTAATCAAAAATGGTAACATTAGGGTGCAAAATGTGAAATTCGCAGGTAAAAGAAAATGTCTGAATCACTTCATTACTGTTTAACCTTTAAAACTATTTATTATGAACGCAATTAAGAACAGAGTACAGTTGATCGGTAACTTGGGACAGGACCCAGAAATCGTAACCTTGGAAAGTGGAAGCAAGCTCGCAAAATTTTCGCTTGCAACGAGCGACTACTACAAGAACGCCAAGGGTGAAAAAGTAGAGGATACCCAATGGCATAATATCGTCGCCTGGGGCAAGACCGCAGAAATCGTTGAAAGCTATCTCACCAAGGGCAAACAAGTGGCCGTAGAGGGCAAGTTGATCCATCGTACCTATGAAACCAAGGAAGGTGAAAAGAAATACTTTACCGAAATTAAATGTAATGAACTTTTGATGTTGGGGAAATAGGATATAAATAGTATTACGGGCAACCTCCCCTTGAGGTGGCCCGTAATCTTTTATTTAATGGGGAGAGTTTAAATTCTACCAATCTCAAAAATGCTTACCAAATGAAAACGAAATCGAAACCCCCGAAAGCAGATAGGCTACAAATCGAAATAGCCATTGAGACATATATTTTAAAACAATCCTTATTTTTACAAGTATGACATCTACCATAGTGCAACAAGAACTCCTTCCCTTATTAAAAACCCACTTCGGCTACGATTCTTTCCGGCCGAACCAGTTGGAAGTGATGGAAGATATTCTCTCCAAAAAAGATGTGATGGCTATCATGCCGACGGGCGGCGGAAAGTCACTTTGTTTTCAATTGCCCGCTTTGGCGAACCAAGGTACTGCAGTGGTTGTATCGCCTCTAATTGCATTGATGAAAGATCAGGTAGATGCACTGTGCGCTAATGGGGTTGCCGCGGCTT
Source organism: Pricia sp. (assembly GCA_024635875.1). GTDB lineage: Bacteria > Bacteroidota > Bacteroidia > Flavobacteriales > Flavobacteriaceae > Pricia. The sequence continues at coordinate 38,619 of JAGXIC010000202.1, read as the reverse complement.
ACTATAACAGTTCCCAGCCTTATGAAGTACAGCAAGAAATACTGCGGTCTTTACGAGAGGGTGAACTAAAACTTTTCTACGTTGCCCCCGAAAGCTTGCATCAGTTTGATGCGGTTTTTCAGGATATTCCGATCAGCATGTTCGCCATCGATGAGGCCCATTGTATATCAGCCTGGGGACACGATTTTCGCCCGGCGTATACGCAATTGGGAACTTTAAAAGAGCGCTTTCCGGACATTCCGATAATGGCGCTTACCGCCACGGCGGACAAGACGACCCAAGATGATATTGTAGCCCAATTGAGTATTCCCAAGGCTGACAGGCATTTGGCATCTTTCGACCGTCCTAATCTTTTTCTGGAAGTACGCCCCGCTCAAAACCGTATTAAAAAGATTGTCGATTTTTTAGCGCAACGCCCCGATGAAAGTGGAATTATCTATTGCCTGAGTCGAAAGAATACCGAAAAAATTGCTGAACGGTTGCGGGATTCCGGTTTTCAGGCCAAGGCGTACCATGCCGGCATGACTTCGGAAGAACGGTCTGCTGTGCAAGAGGATTTTATTACTGATCGAATACCGATAATCGTGGCCACCATAGCTTTCGGAATGGGTATCGACAAAAGTAATGTGCGTTTCGTGATCCATTATAACCTTCCGAAAAATGTGGAAGGCTATTATCAGGAAATCGGACGGAGCGGTCGTGACGGCCAGCCGGCACATGCGCTTTTGTTTTACAGTTATGGTGATGTCACCCTATTGCGACGGTTTATTGCCGATAGCGAAAATGCCGAGGTCGAATATGCCAAGCTCGAACGTATGCAGCAGTTTGCGGAAGCCCTAAGCTGTCGCCGCATCGCCCTGCTCAATTATTTTGGAGAGCCTGTTTATGAGAATTGCGGTAACTGCGATATCTGCAAGCATCCGCCCAAATACTTCGACGCTACGCTGCTGACCCAAAAAATCTGCTCCGCTGTGGCACGACTGAAGGAAAACGAGGCTATGGGTATGCTGGTCGACGTACTGCGGGGGGCACAAAACGCCCAAATTTTTGATAACGGCTATCAGAACATAAAAACTTACGGCGCAGTGAAAGAAGTGTCCTGGCTCGATTTACAGCAGTATGTTATTCAATTACTGAACCAAGGGATATTGGAAATCAATTTTAAGGAAGGTTCCAGAATTGCCCTTACTCCCTCTGCAAAACAAGTGCTTTTCGAAGGAAAAGAGGTGCGCTTGGCCGTTTTGGAAAAGGAAAGGTTCAAACCTAAAAAAGAACGTAAAACTGCAGCAAAACCGTCTGGACTCTTCGAAAAATTACGCTTGCTAAGACAGCAAATCGCCGTGGAAGCCAACGTACCCGCTTACGTGGTATTCAGCGACGCCAGTTTAAGGGATATGGAAGAAAGAATGCCGTACGACGAAGCCGATTTTCTGCAAATTTCGGGGGTTGGGGAAGCCAAACTTGAAAAATATGCCACCGCTTTCCTTAAGGAAATCAACAGACACAAAAGAACTTTGGAATCCAAAGAAGTGACTACACATGAACTTTCCTTGAATTTGTTCAATGAAGGATTTTCCGTCAAAGAAATCGCAAGGAATAGGGGAATCGCTGAGAATACCGTTTACAGCCATTTTTTAAAGATGGCCGATGAAGGGAAACCCATCGATCTGCACCAATTTATTGCTGAACAAGAAATAGGATCGATCAAGAAGGCACAATCCGAATTGGAAGAACCTGAAGGACTGCGACCTTACTTTGACCATTTTGAGGAAAAAATGCCGTATTGGAAGATTAAGATGGGGTTATTTCTTGCGGGGAAATGATGTTTCCCTAGGTGCTTCGACTGCGCTCAGCATGACATTCATGTCACGCTGAGCACATATGAAAACCTTAAGAGCGCTTATCAATAACACTAACTGGTTTCCGCCCTAACTTAGACATCCGCAGTTTTTGCACTTCTTCTTTGGGAACAAATTCGATACTGGGAGTTACACGTAGTTTTGAACGGAAGTGATCTTTTATCGTTTGCAAAAGTTCTTCGGAAGGTATTTTTGCAGCGATTTTAATTCGAATTTCATCTGTACCGATGCTATTGTGATAGATTTCGATGACAAAACTGTCCACTTCCGGAAAATCGTTGAGCGCATTGTGCATGGCCGGCGGATAGAGCGTAGTACCTTTATATTTGATCATCTGTTTTTTACGGCCTACTACGGGACCTAGCCGCAAGCCGTTTCTTCCGCAACGGCAGGGCGAGCTATGGGCCACGACCATGTCTCCGGTCTTAAAGCGTAAAAGAGGCATGGCCTCTACTCCCAAAGTCGTGATCACCAGTTCGCCTTCTGTGCCCTCGGGAACAGGATTCTCATCTTCGTCCAAAATTTCCGTGATAATCAATTCCGGATGTTGGTGTCCGCCTTGCTGTTCCGAACACTCGGTAAAAGCGGTGCTCATTTCGGTGGAGGCGTAAGTGGAGTATAGTTCAATGTCCCAAGCTGATTTTATCTTATTGGCCAGTACGTTAAGCGAGAAATCTTGATCGCGCAGCGATTCGCCGATGCAAATCGCCCCTTTTATCCCTGAAGCGTCCACATCGATATCATGTTGTTCGGCGTACTCTATCAATTTCAATAGGAAGGATGGCACCACTATCAAATAGGAAGGACTGAATTTTTTAATGCTGTCCCATTGCAGTTCAGGGATGCCCGCCCCGACGCGAATAATTCCAGCCCCCAATTTTCTCGCGCCTAAAAAATAGGCAAGCCCTGCCATAAAACGTCGGTCGATGGTTGTGGTTAATTGTAAAACGTCTTCGTCGGTTACGCCGGCACAGGCAAACGAAATCGCCTCGTTATAAGCCAGCCGGTCAAGGTCGGCATCTGTCAAACCAATGGTCACAGGCTCACCGAGCGTTCCCGATGTGGTCACAAAATCGATTATTTTTTTTTTCGGCACACACAAAAAATCATCGTTGAACTTCTGAAGATTTTCCTTTGAAGTGGTCGGAATGCGCTTCAGATCTTCTAAAGTGCGGATGGCATCCGCACTTATTTTGTGTTTTCGAAACAATCGTCGATAGTAAGTGGAATTCGTATTTAAATATTCGAAAAGCTCCCTCAGTTTTTCTTCCTGGAAAGTCTTGATTTCTGGTAAGGATGCTTTTTCGATTTTTGGAATCATAGTACAAAGATTTACATTTCAATACTTGAACGCAGCCATGTCTGGCCGGTAAGTGACGCAAATGGTTAAGACTTCATTTGGTGCCTTTCCGCCCAATCTTTGGTGTCAGCGTTCGATTGGGTATGCCGGGTTATTATTGGTCGACCCTTCATTTTAATTTGCGAATGTAGCGTTCTATTTTTTTCCTGTCCGGGACGGTGGTGATTTCTTTGGTCTCCGCTTCCAAAAAAGCCTTCAGGGCCAAATGATAATATCCTTTTTCATAATTGTACTTTCCGACCAAGTAGTAGGCTTCCCAAAAATCGGGATTAAGCAGTATGAATTCTTCTAGCGTCTTTTTATCTACTTTTCCATCCGAAGAAATCGCCATTGTAATTTGGTTTCGGAGCTTTCGGTAACGCTGATAGTGTCGATAGGCCAACGTATTTAAAAAGGGGTCTTTGGCAATGTTCAATTTTGGTAGGGACATTGATTTCGCCCCGTCCCCACCATCCGTTTCGTTGAAAATTTCGTTGAGGTCATAGCCCACGAACTCCCCCAATTGATACGGATTACTGGAGACCCATACTTTCAGGTCTTCTGGTTGGAAAACGATACCGTGATGCGCCAACAATTGGTTCAGGGCCTTTTCGTTGCCATAGCCAATGCGCTTGTCATCAAGGCCTTTTTTATCGCGGAGGATGTCAACGACGATTTCGGGAGTCACTTTGGATTGCTCATCCAACAATTCTTCCATCCGCTTGTAACGGTATTGCGAATGGCTTTCAAGAATATGCTTTCGATTTTTTTTGTCATGGGCGTAGGCCGCGCTCTGAAAATGATTGGAACAGATTAGTTGATCCGAGTTCTCGACCTCGTACACTCCGAAATTATTCGGCGAGACTTCGATTACAGCGGCCCGCTTGTCCTTAGCACTTCCAACGAATATGGATTCCGAAACGAATACTTTCCTTTTTTTGGCGATGGCGATGGCTTCGGCAATGGTAGAAGCGTATTGCAAAATCTCGCGGGTGACCAACGAAATGGGAGTTTTGGCAACTATCGGAAAATCAGATTTTCCCGCGTTGATGCTTACCGTAAGGCCTTGGTCGTTCATCCCCGATAACACTCCTATAAACCCGCCCCAAGTTACGGACATGAACTTATGCCCTTCATCGGGTGCAACGAATGCGATAATCTTATTTTTCGCGAATTCGTCGCCCACATAAAAATCGAAATTACGACCGATGATCATTTTTCCGTCCTTGGTATGGTCGCCCCAGGCCGCAAAGCTCGAACAGCCTACCAAGGCCAAATCTTGCAGGGCATGCCCAATATCGTGCGCCCCGTGAAAGTACATGACCCTTTGATAGGGTTTGGCGATATAGTCGAAATCTTTTGAGGCGTACTGAGCCATTCCGTAAATTTCGGCCTTGTACTGCTCGTCGATATTGCGGTACATTTTGCGATTAAACCAGGCGAGAAATTTTCGGAGCAGCTTTTGTTTGCCTTTGGAGGGTACCAGGGAATCGATTTTATCGACAAAAATCCGTTCTTGGTGGTGAAAGAGTTCTTGGGTAAGGCTGCCTATCTTGAGCCCGAGTTCATAAGGATTTCCATCCACATACAGCTCCCATTGGCCTTGTCGGTTTTTGGTCAGGAAATTGTGGTCCAGAACAAAAGTGGAGTCGTTCAGTTGGGTCCGTTCCGGAATTTCGGATTCGTATTGGCCTACATTCGGTACGTCGTGCAATGATTTTTTTACACCGCATGAGGTTAGGAGCAAAAGCAATACTCCAAATAGCTGTATTTTTTGAAGCCAAGCGCACGAGCCTACTCCAGTCACTATCGATAAAGGGAATTGCAGTATTTTTAGAAGGCCAGATCGATTGAATAAACTCATAAACGTATAAAATGTTTAAACTGAACCAACGACAGGCAGACTTTTTTAGGTAAGATGTTTCTTAGTTTTTGATTTCCGCTTCGCTCTTTTGACCGCATGCACCATCTCTATGCCTTCACTTGCTGTAAACGCCCACTTTTTTCACTTCTTGCCACGATTTTTTCCAATAAATATTCAGCACCCAAAATTTCTGAGCAAGTCACAACCCCGCTAATGGTAACTCCTAAAATACCGTGCATGTTCAAGCTTTGTCCCGTAAAATAAAGATTTTCTACTTTGGTTTGGGGCGAAATGAACGATTTTAACGGGTTTTCTACATCTTTTATGTAGCCGTACATTCCCCCGCGATGGCAACCGATATAGTCGCGGTACGACAGGGGCGTCGAAGTGTGAATGGATTGAATGCACTCTCGGATGTTCGGAAACTTCTTTTCCAATTCATTCAAAAACAGTTCCTTTTTTTTCGCCTTGAACTCAGCGTAAGTTTCCCCGCGGTCGTTCTTATCGGCGACCGTATTGAAGGTTTTTGCCCAAGGGATGACCTCTTCAAAACGCATATAGCTTATGGCAGTCATTTGTTCGCCCCATTCGTCCTGATTTTTGCGGACCCCCATGGAAACCATATAGCTCATGGGCCAATTTTCTTGGGTGTATGTATGGCCGTTCCAAACGGCGTTGAGGTCTTTGGAATGGTAGTAATTATGGTTCAAATACTTAAACGATTTCGGTTTCAGTACAATATGGATGCTAAAAGCGGAAATGGTACTTTCCATCTCATCGATGCGCCGGGTGAACGATTTTCTGAATGGGTCGCCCTCCGTCAACCTTAAGGTGCTTTTTGGATCGATATTTGATATGAAAAGGCCGCCTTCGATTTCTTGTCCCGTTTTGGTGGTTACGGAGACCACTTTTTTGTCGGTAACATTAATACGGGTGACTTCTTGATGTTTGAACGCATCGCCACCGTTTTCCTTCAATCTTCGAATAAGCAATTTGGTAATCTGGCTTCCCCCGTCGGCACAGCGGTAAGCGCTTTCTATAAAAGAGTTGATGGAAAGCGCATGAACGTAAAAGGGGGTTTTTTCGGGTTCGCCCGCGTACAAAAGATTGGAGCCCGCCAGTACGGCCTGTAGTCTTTTGTTATCCGTCAATGCATCGATATACGATTTTGCGCCAAGTGCGAACAGGTCGGAATCTTGATGGTAGGGCTTACCGGCTTCGAGGTTGTAAAGCGGGAATTTCTGGCAGACTTCCTGTAACTTTTCGCAATAGGTATGAATTGCATCGGCTTCTTCCGGAAATTTTAGTTTTAACCGGGATGCAAAATTCTCATAACCTTGGGCATGTGGATATTCTGTGTCATCGTCATCAAAAGTGATGATATCAAATCCATCCTCGTCCAGCTTTTTAAAGTGTAGGCCGTCTAGAATATCTAAATAATCGAAGTAGCGGTAGAGATTTTGGCCTTCCGAAAGTCCGCCTAAATAATGAACCCCCGTGTCAAAAATCGTCTTTTCACGCACAAAAGTCTGTAGGTTGCCCCCGAATTGGTTGTTTTTTTCCAGCACACAAACAGACTTTCCCTCGCGCGCCATAATATTGGCTGCGACCAGGCCGCCCATTCCGCTGCCTATGATTACGATGTCGTACTGGGATTTCATTCTTTATGAATTTCTCTCTTAAACAGGATAAAGTTATCATTTTCGAGGGAAGTGACGAAACCCTTGAGAATTTGAGTCTGACGACCTCTTTTCAAAAGAACGATAGCTATAAAATCAAACGCCTCCCTGTCGATACTATTCACCTCAAAACCTTCCAAATCGATGATTAATACTTTAGCTGAATTTTCTAACGCCTCTTTAACAGAATTCACAACAATAAGCTTACTATAATTGTGCGTCAAATAATTGTTTTTCAAAATCGTCCTAGCCTCGTGATTCTCTATATAAGTGACGATTCTACGGTCAACAGAATCCAAGGCCAACAGCAGATCTAACTGTCCGAAGTCTTGGGATAAATGGATAATAGTATCTGTTTCACCAAGGTTTTCCAGAATCTTTTTATAGGTTTTCGCGTTATCTTTTAGGTCTGTTTTGACCGCTTTGTAGATAGCATCCCCTTTATGGCGATAATTCTCTAAAATCAGTTTGTGCCAATAGGTTGGATCCTCAATCTGGTCGCGCAGCCTCCTAAATTCGGACCTGAAATACTGGCCGATTTCTTTAGGTCGTTTGGAATAGCCTGTTGAGAACCGCGAATCATCTGGGGTGATTCTCGACAATATTTCGATGGTTATACTGCCATTGCGGATGATAAAAGTCCCCTTGGGCGAGACTTCCGAACCGCCATGGATCATAACGGGCAGAATGTCGAGACTGAGCTGTTCTGCCAAATAGAAGGCGCCTTTGTGGAAGCGGCCTATCTTGTTTGTCGCCGATCGGGTGCCTTCCGGAAACGCAATGATTGAAAAACCTTGTGCCAATTTCTGTTTCAGGAAGGCCTCGCCGCCCTCAATGCCCCCAGAAACGGGATAGGCACCATGTAGTCTAGCAGCATACCCTACGGTTTTGGAGTTGTAAACATGATCTTTAACGAGATAGATACACTTAGGATGTAGCATGCCCATGGACAAAATATCTAAAAATGACGTATGGTTGGCAATCATCATCGCCGGCTTTTCAAAGGTTTCGTTATGGTCATTTATTACTTTTTTGGATACAAAGGGATTGGTATACAACACCGACTTCATGAACTTCGATGCCGCTTTATGCAGTCCCAATTGTTTTTTTGAACGAGCTTTCGGATTTAGTTTCAAGACCATCCACGAGTAGATGGAAAATAGCACTCCTCCCAAATTAAAATAGGCAAACGATAAGAGGGAATGGATCAGTATCTTGGGTTGAATAGGTCGTTTACGGGTATCTCCTAAAAAAAGCCGGAACAACAGGGGCTGCAGTGTGAAAGCGACGAATAGCGCACACCCAATACCGATAAGCGAGACCACGGAAACCGTATACAACACCGGATGCTTGGCAAAGACCAATACCCCGACACCTGCAATAGTGGTAATTACGGAGAGTATTATAGATGTTTTATGGTTGCTGAGGGTCTTTTCGCCCGTGCGGTACTCGGTCAGCAGGCCATTGGTCATGAAAATGCTATAATCAACGCCCAGGCCGAATATAAAACTGCAGATGATGATATTGAAGATGTTGAACTCGATATGTAGAAGACCCATAATACCGACCGTCAGAAACCAGGTCACAAAAATTGGAATACCGGTAATCAACGTTAAGGTAAAACTTCGATAAAATAGGTACAAAATCAATAGCACTACGATCAGCGAATAGCCCAACAGCCGGTTGAAATCGTTTTTGAGGTTACCCAAAAAGGTCTCGTTGACGTTTTGCCGATCGATAAGCAGTGTATTGGGAACATCTTTAAATTGTTTTCGGACAGTGGCAGCGTCGGCATCATTGACCTTGATTAATGATGTTATTGTTGTGCCGTTTTCGTCCGTCACCACATAATCATCCATAGAAAATGATTGTATCGCCCCGATTTCCGAAAGTGGCATAGGTTTAAAATCAGCATCCAAGAGGGCATAGAATTGGGAAAAGGCAGTTGGTTTGAAGCCCAGTTCAGATCCGCTAGCAATCAGATTATTTTTGAGCGAGTCGATTTTCGGGATATCCCAAAACAGCCGCCAGGCCTCGATTTTTTGTTGTTGGGTACGGTTTGACTTTACCAAGGTGCCTATCGAGCCGAAACTAACAATTTCACCCGTTTCTTTCAATTGTTCCAATACCAGGAAAAGGCTATCGTTTCGCTGTAAAACTTCCTGAAGATTATCCCCGTAGGTGGCCAGGTAAAGAGATTTCGAACCGATGTCCGTCAATTTTTCAAGTCGGTCCCGGGCATCGAGTAGCGCTTGGGTCTCGTAGTTGAGCTTGGAAATATCTTGGTCGAAAACAACTTTTCCGTACCTTAAAATACTGATTATAAATAGGATGGACAATGCTGCAATTGCCCACTTACTCTTATGCCACTCTAGATCAGCCCATCGATCCAGTATGGTTTTTGTGGCAGTCAGTGCTTTTTTGCCTTTATAAACCTGTGGGATAAAAAGAAGTGCAAAAACGGAAGCGCCCAATACGCTGATGGCCGCGAATATGCCTAAATCTTGAAGGGCTTGGGATTCCAGAAACAATAGGCAAAGAAAAGCACTGGCCGTGGTAAGGCTGCTAATCAAGACCGAGGGCGCAACTTCCTTGAACAGGCTTTTTGTTTCCTCTCCGTTGCGGATGTGGGTCAGTATGTGCAACCCGTAATCCAAGGTAACGCCGAGCATTACGGCACCGATTCCTAGGGAAAGGGCCGAAATTTCAACGCGTAAAAGGCACAGGAAAGCGATGGCCAACAAGCCTCCGAAAACTGTCGGGGCGAACAGTATCAGCGGAAGGACCAGATTGCGATAGAACAAGATAAGCAGAACAATGAGTAAGGTCAGCGCAATGCCCACCGTAAATTTTATATCCCGTTCGATCTGTTTTGCATTGGAAACGGCACTTAAGGCCGCCCCAAAATATTCGCTGCTTACTTTGTCGCCGTATTTGGCGTTCAAGGCATCCTGAACGGCATAGAGCGCATCTGAAAAGGGCAGGTTTTTATTCGTTTCGCCGGAACCGAATGTCGGAGTGATAAAAAGAAGGATATTTTCTTCCTGTTCATTGAGTAGAAATCCGTTTTGGAGTTTGAAGCCTTCCCCAAAACCTAGTTGCCTTAGTTTTTTGAGGGCTATAAAAGATAGTCCCAACGGATCTCGGACAATACTTTTTTTCGCTATGATACCAGTAGGGGAAATCAAGGTCCGATAGTTTTCGGCGGTAATCGTTTCAATGCTGTCTTGCGATAGTCTATTTTGAATGGCTTCATAATCGGAAGCCTCCAAAAAGAGTGGAAGATTTTCATAGACCAGATCAAGGGTCTTGGGTACATCGTCTGAAGCGACCCTGCCTTGGATGTTTTTGATGAACTCGCCTTGTTTTGATTCCACGCTATCCAAAAATTCGGTGGCGTATCGGGTCAGGTCATCAACGTTACCGGTCTCGCCTTTTCGAATGTTGACAACGATTTTATCCGTAAAGGCGATGGATTTTAGGACTTGCAATGTCTGCTGGGTTTCCTCGTTGGCGGGAATTAAGGACGAAATGTCATCATCGAATTCAATCTGTCTGGTTATGCCGAGAAGTACGCCGACGATGCCCAACAGGCACAGAAGCGCCAACCATCGTTTTTTGGCAATGGCAACGTAGGCACGAAAAAAGAAACTATCCATTTTCCACGGCGATTTTTCGTTTGGCCATTTGGGTCAGGGTAAAATAGCTTATAAGGCCTGAAATGACCGAAACTAGTGTTGCTAACGTAAAACTTCCTATAAGATAGGTTTTCAGCCCCTTTAAGGCGACAAGATTATCCATTATACTATCCAAGGCAAAGAAATTTTCTTCCCCTGTGATCCAAACGCCCGTCTGAATGCTCAAATACAGCACAAATGGAATAAACGGTGGAAGGCTGATGTTCGAAAACGCGAAAGCTATCGGCTTGTTCAACTTGAATATAAAGGCCAGCCCGAGTACCAATAGCGTGTGTAGACCCCAGAACGGACTCAACCCTATAAAAAGACCCAATGCTATGGAAAAAGCTTTTTTTCGAGGGGAATCTTTACTTCCCAAGACATCTTCGGAAAAGAATTTTGCAACCCCTTTTTTCTTGATTTTCCGAAAAAAATCACGCGGTTTAATATAGAAAAGCGTGACGAAGACGAAAATGGTGTTCACTACGCTGATACGTGCAAAATCGGGTCCTTTTCTAAAATGGGATACCCTTTCCGCTTCATCGTAAGAGATTCTTACGGGAATATTTTTGACCAAAGTACCGTTCCATGCGGCCTTGACGATGACTTCGATTTCGAACTCGAATTTTGGCGTATACAAATTTAATTTTTCGATTTCCTTGAGCGGATAGAGCCGGTAGCCGCATTGCGTGTCGGTAAGCCATGTACCCGTTTCGAACCAGAACCAAAAATTCGAGAATTTGTTGCCAAAACTACTGGATCCGGGCACATCGTACTGCTTCATATTGCGAGATCCGATGTAGAGTACGTTCTTGGTGTCCTCTTTTTGCAAAGCTTCTAAAAAAACGGGAATATCCTCAGGGAAATGTTGTCCGTCGGAATCTATGGTTATTGCAAAATCATAGCCGAGTTCTAGGCCTTCTTTGAATCCGATTTTTAAAGCCTTGCCTTTCCCTTTGTTAAGAGGAAGATGGATTTGATGGATTTTGGGATACGCTTTTAAGATGCTCTCTGTGCTGTCGGTAGCGCCGTCATTGACCACAACGATATTTTTGGTCATAGCTAGAACACCATCCAAAACTCGCGCCAAAGTACCTGCGTTGTTATAGGTAGGGATAAGCACACAGCATTTCAGCTGTTGCATGGTAGTTTGTAAATGTGGGGTAAAAGTCGGCAATCGGCGATTTTTCCAGTAAAGATAAGGATTCAAAACCGCCTCTAAAACAATTGGCTTTCCGCTTCGGTAAAACTGTCCGATTCTGAGGCATACCCTTTAACGAATTCCTTTGCACCGTCATCCTCCATAGCGGAATAATTGTCGATAATAAACTGTTTGTCTTCGTCCTTGTTCTTATGATAACCGGTAATCTTGGGCATATTTTCCTGAACGCTCAGACGTATACATCGAATTTCAACGTTCTTGGGCTGGGTCTCTATGGCATATTCCAGTAACTCCCGGCCCTCCTTGAAAAATGACTTTTTGTCCTTGAAGATTGGGGCAAATTCCGCCATCATCGTGGTTACGGCCCCTTTATAGGCCACCAAAACGGGGTCGGCGTTTTTACCGATAGCGGTTAAGCCGTCATAAAGTGTTTTTGTAGCTTCCTCGTTTTCGGATGCTTTGCGGTAATCCTGCCGCACGGTCTCCAAATCTGGGGTAACGTATCCGGCAGTCATCCATCCCATAAAAATCAATAGAATTTTTAGTTTCATGATCAAGACATTACTTTAAAAGTCGCACTGAGTTTTAGGGCCAAAGTATCGTCATAGGAAACGGTATTTTTCACTTTGACCGCACCCTCTTCCTCCGCAATATTCAGCACGACCTGTATGCTTTCGTTTTTTTCGGGATTGATGATAGCCATAAACTTAACGTTGGATACGACGGATAAAAACAACGCCTTGTCCAATGCCTTTTCCGTGAGTTCCTTGACGATTTGAATGGTGCAGACACCTGGCATTATGGGGTTTCCAGGGAAATGTCCTTTGAACACTTCGTGATCTTTGTTCAATTTTATCGAGGCTTCTACTATGCCTCCGGTTTCATCAAAGGATTGAATACGGTATAATTCTTTTATCAACATATGGTTTTGACTAAATTCCATTTAATTTTATAGTCAACGGAAACGTTTTATGAAAGATCTGAACCTCTTCCGACAGACTATTTTTAATTTTAGAAAAAAGGATGATCACCTTTTCCTTGCCGTGCTTGACACGTGCAATTGTATTCAAATGACCTTTACTATAGTAAAAATAATGTTTTTTGGAAAGAATTTTGGTAGCGTAAACCGTATCCCCTTTGCGCTCAAAGGTTTGCAAAATTTGTGGATGCTCTTCTATAAGGGCCTTAAAATCTCTTTTTAGGATGTTGATGAGTAGTTGACGGTCCATTTCTTTCAAAATACGGTTTACCTTAAAGTCATCCCCTTGAAAGGTAAAATCAAAAATAGTGTTTCCCAATTCAGTCGTAAATACGAGACGATGGTGGCCCGGTCCCAGTTTCTTGACAATAAAAAGTCCGCCAAAAGTTTTATCAAAGGCTTCGATTTTTGCCTTGTAGACATAATCATTCGAAATATCGGAAAAATAGGGATTCAAAATTTTCTTTGGGATGGTTTCAATAGATTGAAATCCGTTTTTTTTGGGATAGGACGCACATCCAAAGAATACAAAGACGAAAAGGCTAGGGAGTAAAATCCGCATCGGATAGGGGTTGGTTGGTTTCTCGACCGCTAAAAACAATCTGTGTATAATCGTCGGAGGGCTCTATCATTTTCACTTCAATAACTTCTCCTGTCGGGTTGAAAGTCATGTGGAATGCCTTTATAAACTCCGCGAATTGGGGATCCTTGGGCAAAAAATGCACCAGACTGTTGCCATCTTTTTTGAAATAGGAAATATCGAATTGGTCATCGTCGAACAAATCGCCTCGAATGCTCGCCGTTATCAACTGGTTGAGCTGTGTGAAAATCTTATTTCCGCCAACGTCCATATCGCTTTTGTCGCCGTCATCGTTTATATAAAGCGTTTGATTTTTGAAGATTATGGAATAGGAAAAGGGTTGAATATATTCCCATTTGACTAGATCAGGAGCTTTGAAAGCCAGTTCCCCCTTTGACTTGATATCGTCGGAGAGAAAATCGAGGTGTTTGTACTGCGTGAAATCACTGGTAATCGTGGTCGTGGCATCGGCCTGCTGCTTGACCGATGTTTTCAGCGCTTTTGCCTCGGTTGTGGACATATTGATTTGGGCGGAGAGCATGCTCGTAGCAAAAAAGTTAAGTAGTAAGCTTGCAAAGATTCCGGCCGATACCTGTCTTGACGGTAGTCGCGAAGCGAGAATGACAGAAAAACCCAATATTTTATCCATAAGCTTCGATTTCCAACAGCTCTTCTACTGTGACCGACAGCAGATTTTCTTCCTGCAAAAATACCAATAACCGTTCCAAAACCGCTATCGTTTTTTCGCTGGTATCATGCAACAAGATAATGTCGCCTTTTGAAACCGTATTGATAATTCGGTCTAAAACCGCCTTTTCGGATCTTGGCGTGGTGTCCAATGAGCGTACGTTCCACCCGATGGACTCTAATTTAAGATTTTTGACCGCTTTTTCGATCTGTGGATTGGTGACACCGAAGGCCGGGCGGTAAAGGTTCATTTTCAGTCCGGTCAGATTGTGGACTACGGATTTCGTCTGTTTCAGTTCTGCCAATACTTTTGTTTCCCCAAAAAATCCGAAAGATTTGGAATGTGAGTAGGTATGGTTTCCAACAGAATGCCCATCGGCAAGAATTTGCTTCAGGATATCAGGATGATTTTCAAGGTGTCGTCCGATACAGAAAAAGGTCGCTTTCGCACTGTGTTCCTTTAGAAGTTTCAAGACTTTCGGTGTAAACTCGGGGTTTGGCCCGTCATCAAAGGTCAAGGACACCCAATTGCCGATACTTTTTTTGTTACAGTGGTGGGATTTGAGATGATAGTCCCATCCGACGAAAAACGAACCGCATAGCGTAATCAAGAACCAAGCGAGCACAACGAGGGCGTAGGCCCACCAAGGTATGGCGAAAAAGAAAGCCAGTATCGTCAAGGCCAAAAGCGAAATCAGGGCGACGGGATTGACCACCCTACGCCTCAGCATTTTCGAAGCAAGGTAAGACTATGGTTTTCGCCGCGATATTGGTTGTAGATCAGTACGGTTTTTGGAGAATTCGTAGCGACGGAATTCATCCGAACTGCATCGGGAATGGTCTGTTCTTTTAATATTTTGTTCCCCAACCAAAACCCAAAACCGGAGGCCGTATCAAATTCACCCGATAAATGTTTAAAGTATACTTGAACCGCGTCTTTGAACAAGGCGTTAGCGAGCGTATCGTAGTAACCGTCAAATTCCGCATCTCCATTATATCCCAGAATAATAACATCTACGGCATCTGGCTCTATTCCGTTTTCAGATAAAAAGGATCGCGTTTTTCCGGAAACTTGATTTTCCCCTAAGGTATTTAAAGTCTTGACCGCCAAAAGTTCGGCGTAACAGGAGGGCCGTTTTTCACTGGAAAGCGTAAAAAAATGTGCCCCCTCCGAAAATATTGCCCCTTTGGTTCCGGATTTTAAGACCGACATGGTCTCGACCGGTTCTTGTTTGATATGCCCGATCAATCGATGGGTGTTTACATGATGGTCGACCAATTCATCGACTCCACCGACCAGAATATGTTTTGCCTCTCCGTTTTCCAATAGCATTTTGGCGTCCAATACCGCCGATTCGAAAGAAATTGCGGAATGAACGTAGGTGAAATTATGCCCCATGCAGCCCATACCCAAGGCAATCTGCCCCGCAACGGTATTGTGCGAGGATTGTATAAAGCGTGTAGGCGTCAAAAACTGCTCGTCGTTATCAAGAATATCGCTGACGAATTTTTCGGAATCGCCGATACAACCCAATCCAGTGCCTACGATAATGGCATCGATTTCGTCTTCTTCCATGCCGGCCTCGGTCATGGCGGTCTTGGCACTGACGGTGCTCATTTTGATGCCTTTGGCCATTCTACGTGCCGCAGCCGGAGGTATATAATCTTTGTAATTTGGAGTGATAATTTCCAATACGGTATCGGTATAGCGAACGATTTCTTCTAAAAAAATCGAATTGTCGAACGTCCTTTGGGCGGAAACGGAACCTATGCTGTTTATGTAGACCGGCATTTTTAAGCTAATGATTTATCCTTAGAAAATATCAACGTCGAACAGTTCCCCCCAAACCCGAACGAATTCGATAACACATGACGTAACGGTTTTTTGGTGACCTCGGTAATCGGTTCAAGGTCAAATTCCGTCATAGGTGTTTTATAATTCAAATTAGGAAAAATAGTATCGTTTTGTAGTGCCAGTACAGAATATACGGCTTCTACCCCCCCCGCAGCCGCTAAGGTATGGCCTGTCGAGGCTTTCGTTGAACTGAATTCTGGTACGTTTTTTCCAAACAATCGAATCAAGGCCCGTCCTTCGGAAAGGTCGTTGTTCGGTGTTGCGGTGCCATGGGCATTGACATAGTCGATATCGGAAGGTTGCAAGCCCGCTGTTTTAAGGGCTTTTCCCATGGCCAATACTGCCCCGTCTCCATGTTCCGAGGAGGCTGTTTGGTGATAGGCATCGTTGGCGTTACCGTAACCTGTGACGTAGCCCAACACTTTTTTAGCCTCTTTTTGAACAAGCGCATCCGATTCCAAGACGAGGTAGGCGGCGGCTTCCCCTAAATTCAGCCCTTTGCGTTCTTCATCGAAAGGGGAGCTGTACGTGTCGGATAAAATCAATAAGGTCTTGAAGCCGTTGATCGTGAATTTTGAAAGGCAATCGGTGCCCCCGACAATGGCGCGGTCCAATTGTCCCGATTTGATCATCCGCGCACCCAGCATGATAGCGTTGGCCGCAGAGGAACAGGCAGTGCTGATGGTGGTAACAAAGCTTTCTTCGAGTCCTAAATGAGCTGCAATCTTTTTAGTGGAATCGCCGGCATGAAGCCCGGTGATGTGCTGCCTAACCTCGGGGCGGTCGAAATAATCATAAAAATATTGCTCGGATTTGTCCATACCACCGACGGTGGTGCCGGAAATCATTCCGGTTCTGGCGTCGTTGATATCGGTAATTCCAGCATTCAAAATAGCCTCATTCGCTGCGATACATCCTATTAAAACGGTGCGTGAAACCTCGTTTTCGGCAAATCCAAGTTGCTTTTCCAGAACGGCATTGGTATCGGCGATTTCGCCGACCATGATATCATCCTTATGTACGGTATCAATCTGTGAAATCCTTGAAATTCCCTTTTTACCCGCAATAAGCGACGCATAATTCTCCGCTACATTGTTGCCAATGGCGGAAATGATACCCATGCCCGTTATTGCTACGCCTTTTATCATTCTTGGATTCAGGAAGTGTTTTTAGCTCGTTTAGGTAACCACTCGTTAATCTACCAGAGGCGGTTTTGTAAGTTGTATCAGAAACGGATTATCATCGATTTGTCAGGGTCGACTGCAGTCTAGACCTATCGACTGCGATGTTCCTTAATATAAACGGCCATGGTCTCGACCGATTCGAAAATCGATTTGCCCTGCTTGGGATCTGCCAATTTGATACCGTAGTCTTTATCGAGCATTACGATCAGTTCCAAAGCGTCGATAGAATCCAGGCCCAGACCTTCGCCGAAAAGCGGATCGGTATCCTTGATTTCCTCGATGGCAACGTCCTCAAGGTTCAGTTGCTCTATGATTTTTTCTTTTAGTTCTTGTTTCAACTCACTCATGGGGTTGCGTATAATTTGGTTAATTGTGGTTCGTCATGTGAATAGTTTCCAATCGGGGATACGAGATATAAAAAAGCCTCGTAGCTGTCTTCATCGACGTCGGCCCATCCGCAGAGTACCTCGTCCGTATTATCCGTCTGCAACAAACTTTCGGAATAATCTTTTAAAAACCCCGGACTAAACGCATCAAAGATAAAAAAACTATTCTCAGAACGCAGTTTATGCCGTATGCTAATTTCGCCGATACAGATATTGGGCAAAGTATAGACGAAAACGGCGGGACTCGGGTAAAAATTGTGTGCATCGGAGATGGATTCCTGATATTTTCGGTCGGTATCCAAACTGGAGGCACTGTTTGAAAGTACAACGGCCATATTTCGATTTTCTTTGGATGTATTCGGATGTCCCAAAAGTACTTCCGCTGCCAAAAAGGCCAGTTTGCTCAATCGGTCCATCTTAAAAAACTTGGGATACTCTATCTTAAAATGGGAATAGGCCGATTTCATGTAACCGGCAAAGTCGCCGGCAGTATTTTCGAAAAGGATGTTCTCGTTAAGTGAGATGGCGTTTTTCTTAACATGGCAGTACGCTGATATGTGAGAAATTTTGTCCAAAAGAGATATAAGTTTTTAGATGTGGGACATCAGATTTTAGACCTGTAAATTGTGTGGTGCGAAACTCCCATCGGTAAATTTATGATGTCATTTTTTTTCACCAAACAGTATTCCTACTGTCTTATATCTAATGTGTTACGTCTTTTTACAAACGAACATGGTGTGAAATTCCCCAACGGATAAGTCTTCTTTCAATTGCAATCCGGCCTGCCCAATAAGGTCCAAAAATTCGGTCGCCTGGTACATCTTGCTATTACCGTTGGCCAAGGCCGTAAAATATAATGACGTCGCTTCCAAGGTAAAACGGGCATTGTCGAATTTCTGGCGATCGGTAAAGGTTTCAATAATGATCAATTGCGTTGTAGCATCCATCGATTGTACACAGTTCCTCAATATTTTTAGGATTTCTCCCTTGGAAAAACAATCTAAAAACTGGCTCATCCAAATCGTATCGGCTCCTTCATGAATTTGCGGGTTTTTCGAAAGCCAATCAATTTCCTGACCGGAAATCCTATTCTTTAACCCGTTTTCCTCGGCGTTGGAAAGTGCCTTCGCTAATTGGCCGGGCAAATCGAATATTCTTACGTGTACATCTGGGTCGTATTTGCAACAGAGCACCGCGAACTTACCAGTATTTCCTCCGATATCGAAAAGGGTCTTGGGTTTATGCCGAAATACCAACGGTAGCGCTTCCGCGAAAATTTCATCGGAATAAAAGTGGTCAAATTCGAACCATGATTTTTGAACATGCGACGGCAGCTGTGATAGACCTTCATATACAGTGGGCCATGGTCCCAATTCCTTCAGTCCACTTGGTTCCCCTTTCTGTATGGCCTCATGCAAGTGAAACAGGCCTTGATAACAGACGTCCTGTGTAAAATTTAGGTTTGCTTCAGTCATTTTGTTGTAGTTCAGGAAGTAACCGATTTTGCTCAGTTCGTAGCCTCCGCCGCTATTTTTCTCTACAATATCGGAGCTTTCTGCAATTTCCAGCAACACGCTCAGCCCGTATTCGCTGATGGAAAGTGCTTGGGAAAGGCTTTCAATTGTTACTCCGCCGTCATTACCCTTCTCGAACAGATAATTTAGAACCCCCAGCTTGCGCAAAGTCATCGTTGTTTGGAAAACAAAGGGGGCAAAAGCAATTTTCTGCGCCTCCTCCAAGGCTTCGATGGCTTTTATCTTTTTTTTGGACATGCTGGGATTCAATTCTTTTCGGTGCGCAAATTTACGGATTGTAGGTTAATCGGGAAATTTTAAAGAGCATCTATTCACTTTGATACGGAGACTTCATATCCATTTGTAGGTTTTAGTGCGATTTGGCTCTAGACCTTCCTAAAAACCGCTGCCGTATTGCTCCCCCCAAAGCCGGAGGCCGTCTTTAAAAAGGTATTGAGTTTTTTAGGAGTTGTTTTTTCGATGATATTCAAAGATTGCGAAACGCCCAATTCCTTGAAACCTCTAGAGGCGAACAAGGTATTTCGCTGCAAAGAGTGCATGCCAATAATGGTTTCTAATAATCCCGATGCGCCGAGCGTATGGCCAAAATAGCCTTTGAGACTATTTAAAGGCGTATCGCCCAGACCGGCCCGATTAAAAGCAATGGCTTCCATTTCATCGTTGTACATCGTTGCGGTGCCGTGGGCCGAGATGTAATCGATATCCTCTGGGGATAGATGGGCTTCCTTCAGGGCCCAATTCACACTGCGGAACAACCCCTCTCCGGTGCGCGATGGCCCGGAAATATGGTTGGCATCGTTGCAGGATGCTGCCCCCAAAATTTCGACGGATTCTTCGACCAATCGACTTTTATCTTTTGTGACCAGAACGCTTGCCGCAACTTCTCCAATATTGATGCCTGATCGGGACTTACAATACGGCCGGCAAGGTAAATCGCTCAAGGCCTGAAAGGAATTAAATCCCGAAATAATGAATTTGGTAACGAGATCGCCTGCCACCACGAAAACATGGTCAAATTTTCCATGATCGACTAATCTTTTGGCAACCGTGATAGCTAAAACCCCGGAAACGCAAGCATTCGAGACTACTATAGGCTCGGTGACGAAGCCGAAATAGTTTTGTAGTTCGGTGCCCAAAGTACTTAAATAGGCCCGTTCTTTTGGGAACCTGCTGTCTTTTTCAAGCACATCAATATTACCCTTTGTCGTAGAAATTAATAGCCCTACCCGATGGGTAAGTTCAATTTTCGAGGCCTTCAAGATAGTTTTGAGCGAGACCATTAACATCTTTTCCAATCGGGTATGCGGTAATTTTGTACGCAATCGGTCAAACACCTCGTTCAACACCTCCTCGGAAATCATGGAGGAGTATAAAGGGGATTCAAAAATTTTTGGCTCTTGTATTAATCGTAGCCCCGAAATTTCATTGCTGATCTGGTCCACAACGATAACGCTATCAAAACCGAGCGATGAAACGATGTTATTATGTGATAGATAGGTGTTATGCATCCAACAAATCCATTTTTATTTTCCAATTCCTAAAGAAATCGGGAATGATCAATGAAAGTTCCCCACCCAATTCCACAAAAACCTGAACAGTTTCACCGGTACATGCCACCTGACCCTCGGGATTTAAAACCTCATATTTAAAAATCATTTTGGCAGCGGGCGAATCCATATAGATCGTTTTTATGGTCGCGACATCCCCATAGCGGAGGGGCAATTTATGTTCGCATTTTGATGATACGATCGGGGTCGAGAAATTATTCGCCTTTTGATCGAGGTACGAAATACCGTGATAGCGGCCGAAAGCCTCACGACCATCCTCGAAAAACTGTAAGTAATTGCCATGCCAGACAATGCCTAATGGGTCGCACTCCGCAAAGCGTATCCGGACTTCACTGGTGTGGCTGATTTGTTGTTTCATTTTACAAAAATAAGGCTTTAATGACGAGCTCCCGTTGGTCAACTGAGCTTCAAAGGTTACCTCCCGTATTAGGCATAACAATTTATCTTTTGAGCGAAAGTGTAAGGTCGTTCAACTTCGCTTGCTTTTCAAACCTCAAAAATTCACCGGTTTGCGACGTGTTTCCTAAGAGTCAACAAACGCAAGGAAGCTTTCATATAAATTCACACCGCGTTCTTCCGCTCATTATACACTACGGAAATCACCACTGTAACCACAAAAAACAAAAATAACAAGGCAATTTCGGGTAGCAGTTCCAGTATCCCAACATTCCGCAAGAAAACATCGTAAAAAGCGTTGAGACCCCAGTTCATGGGGGAAATATTCGAAAGCACCTGCATAAATTTCGGCATGGCGAAAACCGGTACCCAAACCCCGCCCAATGCCGCAAGAATAACAACGAAGGTGGCTCCAAAGGGAGCGGATTGTTCCTGTGTCTTTGCAACAGTGCCCAATAACAGGCCGAGACCTACGGCTGCCAGGCCGGCAAAAGAAGCTACGAAAAATAGTAGGGGTAGTCTGCCCGAAACATCCAACTTGGGAAGGCCGATCCATGGAAAAAGATAAATGCCTATCAGCAGCATCAAAGCAAACTGAATCAAGGCCACCCCTAAAAAGACAATTGTTTTTCCACCAAGAAAGGTCGCATATGCAACCGGATGGGTCCGTAACCGGACAAAGGTGCCTTGATTTTTTTCTTTTACCATGTTGATTGAAAGCGGCAAGATGATAAAGAAAATGGCAAAAAGCGTCCAAGCGGGAATGTTGTGCTGGGTGGCGTTTGGTATGATTTCCTTTTCCCCGTCCGAAGGTACTATTTCTTTAAAAAGTATAAATGGTTCCGTGTCGAAGATGTCTTCGGAGGGGTCGTCCGTCAGCTCTTCCTGAAAAGCTTTGTAGATGGTCTGGGTCTCGATTTTGGATACCATTTGGTCGATGCCACTTTTAATCGAATTCCGGAAGGAAAACTGTGTGGCCGGATCAAAATAGAGCCTGATTTCTTTAGGCTTTAGTTTCGATTTTACCAAGGGTATACTTTCCTCTTCCTCCCCAAATATTTCTAGAATGCCCTCGACATTTTCAGCAACTTTGAGATTTAAATCTTTGGATAGGTTTTTCGGGATAACGATGCCCAATTGATATTTACCGGTCAGCACCAGTTCTTTGACCGACTTTTCGCTGGATTGGGAATTGACTTCAAAAAGTGGCGAATTTTTAAGGTTTTGTAGGATGCTTTTTGAGACCTCGCCTTGGTCGTTGTCTACTAAAAGAATGGGAATTTTTGTTTCCTTCAAGGTCTTGAAGGTATCATTTTGGACAAGGGTTATGGTAATCACTAATAGCAAGGGCATCAAGAAAAGGATGGCCAAGCCGCCAAAATCCCGAGTCAGCAGTAAAAACTCTTTGTATGTAGAGGCCCATAATTTATGCATGGTCTCTTAGGGCTTTGCCTGTTTGTGCCAAAAATACTTCTTCAAGGTTCTGGGCACCCACTTGTTGTGCAATCAAAGTTTTGGGTGCGCCTTGGCAAACAATCGTTCCTAAATCGATAATCGCGACACGGGTGCAGAACTGTTCTGCTTCGTTTAGATGATGGGAAGTGTATAAAATGGTAGTCCCTTCTGTATTGAGTTGTCCCAAATATTCCATAATGACATTTTTGGACTGCACATCGACACCTACCGTTGGCTCGTCTAGAAACAGAACTTTAGGACGGTGCAAAATACTGGCAATTAAGTTGATACGCCGTTTCATGCCTCCGGAAAAGTTGGAGATTTTTATATGGGCGAACTTTGAGAGACCTAAGATTTCGATATGTTCAAGAATTTTGTTTTTAAGCAAATTACCTTTTAACCCATACATGCTCCCAAAATACTGTAGATTTTCATATGCGGTTAAAGATGGATAAAGCGCATACTCTTGAGGCACTATCCCGATACGTTGCTTCAATTTATTTTTGTTTTCACGGTAGTTGAGACCATCAATACTGAACGAACCCGATGTTGGCTTAAGTAATGAACTTAACATG
The DNA here is from genome assembly GCA_024635875.1 of Pricia sp. Lineage (GTDB taxonomy): Bacteria > Bacteroidota > Bacteroidia > Flavobacteriales > Flavobacteriaceae > Pricia. Next base: position 15,839 of record JAGXIC010000202.1, on the reverse strand, counting down.
GAAATCAAGGTCGTTTTACCGGCCCCGTTGGGACCTAGCAATCCAAAAACCGCGCCTTCTTCAATTTTGAGGTTCAGGTTATGAACCGAATAGTCTTCGGCATCTTTATATTTTTTGGAGAGTTGGGTTATTTGAATCATAGGGTTCCTAAATTTCAACTCATTAGTGGAGGCTTATATTTAGTGTTACTGCTTTCAAATAGGGGGGGTTAAGGGACTGATTTCCAAATATCCGTATTTTCAGGGATTATAATCCCCTAAATTATAATCTTGAATTTTTCAGATAGCTTTCTTCAATCGCTTAAAAAAATTTTCTTCCCGATTTGCAATTGCGACCAACTGATCGGCAATCTTATTATAGCCATCACTTTCACTACTACGGTTTTTGTAAATTCGGGAGGCGTCCAGCGCAAAATCACGCCATAAATCCCCGATTTCGGTCATTTCTTTGGAAAATTTCTTGAGTTTTTCGTTGTGGATTTCATCAGCAGCTTCCAGCAAAAATGCCGCATAAATATAACGGAAGCCACCGCCACCCGTTCCAATCTCTTCTTGCATACGAACGATTTGACCCAGATAGTGATTTGTTTTTTTGGCTCCTATTTTTTTCGGCCATTTCCGAATGTTTTTGGCCACCCAGCGAATCGCTTTCACCCCGACGATCGGTACGGGCGCGGTCATATCGCGGCAGGTCTGTTTGATGCCCTTGGCGATAGCACTTTCGAGCTCCAATTTTTCGGGAAAGGCGGTAGGATAGTAAATATGCCCCTTTGGCGCAAAGGCCCCCTTCGCAAAACGAACTTTTTCCAATTGCCTTTCGGTCAATGAGGTCACACTTTCCATGACTGGATCGCTAATAAGATATTGGCCGTCTTTCTTTCCATAGACCACCATATTATGGGCGTTGAAATGAAAGCGGTACTCGTCGGGAAAATAAATTAAATTGTACACTCCGACCTGGAGTCCAACGGGATTATTGTTTTTCAAGTTTTCATCTAAACGTGCCTTTGCCTTTTTCGGACTGCTGAATTTCTCACGCTTTACTTTGATACCCACCCTTTTGGCAAAGCGGTTGAAGACAAGGCCGGGCAAGACGCGATAGGTAAAGACCGGGGCGTAGTTCACTTTGATAAAGGGCAAGTAGCTGAATAACAATCCTGACCCGATGCCAAAGACCATGGGTTCGCTGACTTCAAATCCGTTGTGCCGCATTAGGTTTGAAACTACACCGTTTTCGCAGTGGGCCGCTTGTTTGTGTGAGAAATCTATTTTTAAAGTTTCACTCATTGATACCTTTTAACTGTCCGATCGAAATTTCAAAAACGTCGGCATATTTTTGAAGGGTCTTCGCACTAAGTTTACGAAAAACGGATGGTTTGAGATGCCTTTTTACGCGCCATTGCCAAAGACCCATATAGCTGGCCAAAATAGGGATATCCATTTTATGCAGTTCCATATAATATTCGATGGGACTTGATTCGTTGTTGAAAAAACGTGCTTTTGCAGCTGCGGTACGTTCCTCTATTTCTTGAATGGCATTGTCTAGCGCTATGGATTTGGGCTCCCATCCGGTGCTGAGCTCGGCAGTATATTCCCCATTTTCATCAACGGCATAGACCATATCTTTAATATTGGCCTTTTCAAGATGGCTCTTGTCTTGCGGGACTTCCTTCTTTTTCATCTCATTACTTCTCTACTTCGTGAATCAGAAAATTAAAGGTACAATCTACGATTAAATCATCATTTCTAAAAGTGGAGGAGATAACGGTACATATACTCATGTTACCCGTATCGTATCTGGAAACCAAATGGGCCTTGGTCACCAAAAGTTCGTTAATCTTTGGCAATTCGTGTATTTCGGCTTTTTTTATGGCACTGATATAGCCTACAATGGAATTTCCGGCGCCTTCGAAATCGTCATCATCAAAATAACTTTGCCCAACGATAGCCGTACTGGCCTGGGCGGCGTTTTCTATGAGTCCACTTTCGGATAAGCGTCCAGCAGAATTTAAAAAGATGCAATTTTCCTTTATCACGAAATGAGTGACGACTGAATCTTCGTCGAGATAAGGGGTGACGGTAGCCATCAACATCGGTTCGCGATGCGGTAGGAAGTTTTTTATGTTGATGTCGTATCTAGCTTTTTTCATTTCCAAAGGGTATGAGCCGAACGCCATTTGCCAAACGTTTTTCGGAAGTCTCTTTTTGGTGTTTGCGTAAAGTGCTTATTGCACGGCGTAAAGTCAACTTACTGTGCCAACGCCGTTTTCATTTCACTTGATGCCATCAAGGCGCCATTACACTCGACTTTGGCCTGCACCAAGGTTACCCCCATAATATCATGTAAAATATCAACCGTGGTAGTTAAGGTTTCGGATACTTTGGGCAGTTGTAAAATCTCAGCTTTTTTTATGGCGCCAATATAGCCCGTCGGGGCCGGTAGTTTTAATAGGTAATATTTGTAGCCCATATGCAACGCAATGGTCTGAGCCATATTCTCAATGAGGCCCGGTGCAGAAAAGTGGTTCTCGGTGACCAATACGTTATCGGCCTGCACCAAAAAATGGGATACTATCCGTTTTTCAGTATATTCTGCCAAGGTATCTACCATGACAAAGGGATTTTTCTGTGGTATTAGGCTTAAGAGCAGTTCTCCAACGGCAATATGTGGTTCCGAACCGCTCATCAACAAACGCTAAGGTAGGCGTACATATAGGAGAAACGCGCACTTTCGGGCACATGAAATAGAATTTTATCGCCCTTTTTCAGTTTTCCGGATGCCACCAGCTCTTCCAGCATTACATAAATCGATGCGGCACCAATATTGCCAATGTGTTCAAGGTTCAAGAACCATTTGTCCCAAGGCATCTCTACACCTTGTGCTGCCATTTCATCGTATAAACCTTGTTTGAAGTAATAAGATGATATATGCGGCAAATAATAATCTACATCATCGGATTTAATATTGTGTTTTTTGTAGACCTGCTTTAAGCTATCAACTCCTTTTTTCAAGATATGGTCCCCTAAAAGTCGAGTATCCTGTTTCATGGCAAAGAGCGATTTTTTGCCCCATTGTTCTGCGGGAATTTCGCTCCACGGCGTCAGGTGACCGTCGGCTTCCTTTTCAGCCCCGGCGTACATACAGGTTTCCAATTCGTGGGCGTACGAATAGCCGTCGATCCATTCTATTTTAAGGGGATGTGGACCGTTGGGGGCACCTTCCAAAAGTACGGCACCTGCGCCATCGGAGAGCATCCAGCGTAAAAACTCCTTATTGAAGGACAAAATCGGATTTTCTTCCACTTTTTTCAGATGGGCAACTTCGTTTTCGAAAACATCGGCTTTCATCCATGAAGAGGTGCGTTCACTACCGGTACAGGCAGCATTTTCAGTCTGACCGGCCTTTACCGAAAGATAGCCGTATTTCAGGGCGTTCATTCCCGAGCAACAGGCACCGGAGGGCGAGTTGATCTCCATATTCCGATTCTTCAAAAAGCCGTGTACCATACTGGCGTGCGAGGGCAATATCTGATCGGGACTTGAAGTGCCACAAGACAACAGTTCGATATCTTGGGGCGTAAATTCGTCATCGCAAAGGGCTTCAACTGCAGCAGCGGTCAATTGGGCATTGTTATGGGTCACCTTGCCATTTTCATCGAGGGCGTAATAGCGGGTCTTTATCTTGTTATTGCGTAGCACCAGGCGTCTGGCCTTGGAGGCCTTGCCGTCGATAATACCCAGTTTTTCCTCCATCTGATCATTATCAATAGGATTGTTGGGCAAGAATTTGGCAATTCGTGTGATGTAAACGTCCTTCATTGTGTATCCTTTAAAGCTACAGAAGCGTAGTATTTCCGCTCCCTGTTCCGCTTTTTGGTCATGGGGAAATAAGTGATCAAAAATACCACAAAAACTATAGGTGCTATGAACCAAATGGCGAATTTCAGGTAAAATTTGAATAAACGTAGCCATTTTAGTCGTTTAGGGCCGCCCGGGGCCCCTTTCTTAATGATGAGATTCGCCCATTTCGAGAACAGTATGTTGCCCCTTTCGTCGGTTCGTACCAAAAGTGGATTTACACGTACGGCATCCATTTGCAAAAGGTTTTCCTGAAGTTTGGTAAAATCGGCCGCTAGTAATGCATCCTTTATAGGCTGTCCGAATTTCGAGGCATTTATAATATCGCTATCCGAAATCCCCGGTTTCGGGAACAGGCTTAAATAGCGGTCTTTGCGGCCCGATAGCATCCAATGTTCTATCGTTATCACGCTGATATGGTTGATATGGCGGTCAACCAAGGCAATATGTCCGACCAGTTTGGCATCCACGGAAACCAATAAACGTTTTATTTTTTCTTGTGCCTGAATCCACATGTTACGGCAGGCAACAACGGATACAACGGGAGTGTCTTTCAAGAGCTTCCCAGCAAAATCTGATTTTAAAAAGGATGTTATGGGAATGGACGGGGTCAGATACCAAACCTGATATCCCAAAATCACCAAATCATATTTTTTATCAAGAATGTCCGGTTGAGGAGGATGGAAGCCGGCAGGAATCTGCAAAAAGGTTTCCGGAAAGACATCATAAAACTGCGTCGGTTTCCAAGGGAAGCCATATTGGGGATCTGGAACGATTTTGTAGTGGGAGATATTAATGCTATCGCCTGATAGGGTGCCGACCATATTTTCTAAAATGCTCGTCAGTTGTCCGGTTTGGGAATAGTGTATGACTAAAACTTCTTTCATCTACAATTCACTCTAGTTTTTATCTGGAAAGCATTGCGGATCACCGTAGTGCTTGGCATGCAGCGCTGCAAAATTCTGTTTACACACAGAAGCGAAGATATGACTGGGACCCAATAATAATTAAACATCAACCTTTTTATCCCTTGTACCTCTAACCTCATACTTCGTACTTTTCCTATCTTTCCAGAAATCAAAATAATTGAACCATTGTAAAGGATATTTTTTCAGGATGCGCTCCATACTTTCGGTATATTCTTTTAGCAGGCCCTGAGCGTCCCGTGCCTTAAATTCGGCAGTCTGGGCGTAGAGGTCGTAATGGCGTTTCGGGCCTTTCATGAAATACACGAACAATACCGGCAGGTTCAATCGTGCGGCCAAGAGATAGGGCCCCATGGGGAAATTGGCTTTTTTGCCCAAAAAATTCTCGGTAAGGGTTTTGGAACCGGGCATATAGCGGTCGCCGGTAAAAACCACCAATCCGCCGTCATCGATTGCCTTATGGATTTCAAAGATATGCGACATGTCGTCTTTGACCACAATGAATTTTAAATGTGATTTCGCCGAAATACGCTCCATGTACTCCTTGATATCCTGATGCTCTGCGTGCGTTGTCACCATGCTGATATTGGCAATGTGGTAGCGGTCTTCCAAAAAGTAATGCGAAATCTCAAAATTACCGACATGGCCACTGATCAAAATGCCACCTTGGTTTTTTTGAAGGAGATCGTCGATATGCTCGATGCCGTTGTGTGTGTAGGTAAATTTATCGCGTAGCCCCGTTGCTATGGCCACCTTATCGGTCAGGGTCTGTCCGAACGTGTAATAGCTTCTATAAATGTTCAAAATACTTTTTCCCTTAGAAAAGCCATGCCTTTTTCGGAAATAGGTATACGTATCACGATTGCTTCTTGGGGAAAACAAGATGTAGTACACGATAACGACACGCAGTAAAAGGTAAGCCGCGCCGATTCCAAAATTCTGGAGAAATAAAATGTAAATCTGGTACCCCAAAAGGGTGCCTCTTGATTTTCCTTCCCATTCGGTGGCCATATCTTGGATTTTGTAAGAAAGGGTCACCCCAGCTTTCTTTCGATAAGGTCGTAGAAATTCTGGAGAGTGTGGATGTTCACAAAATCCTCACCGGTCAGCTTGACACTGAAATTACTCTCGACTGCGACCACGAGGTCCACAAAGTCAAGACTGTCGAGATCTAGGGCATCCTTTAGATTGGCTTCGGGCACTAACGCTTCTTCTTCTACTTCGAAATCATCGATTAGAAAATCATCTACCTTTTCAACTATATTTTCCTTGGTCATCACCATTTTTCATCAGTGTTTTGTTAAACCTGTCTTAGCCGGCCCAAGCCTTGTTTTTTTTACCAGTTCTGCGTTAAAATATGATTCCGTAGCTACGGCTATGCACTAATTTTTTGCCTTGACCTGGCAAAAAATGACGGCGGCTTAACCGACACCACAGGCCTAACACAACACTAGCATTTTTTGACTATTAAAGCGGAATTCGTTCCGCCGAAGCCGAATGAATTGGACAAAAATACATCAAATTTTTTATTTAGGGTTTTCTTAACAAGGTTAAGTTTTCGGGAATCCTCATCTGGATTTTCCAAGTTGATATTGGGGGCAATAAAATGGTTTTGCATCATAAGCATCGAATAGATGACCTCGCTGGCACCGGCCATCCAGCATTCATGTCCGGTCATTGATTTGGTCGAACTTACGTAAGGGCCGTTCGCCCCGAAAACGGCGTGTATGGCTTTGGCCTCGTTCGCGTCACCTACCGGGGTCGAAGTTGCATGGGCATTTACGTATTCGATATGCGATGCGGCTAGGTTCGCATCTTCCAGTGCCCTTTTCATCGCCCTTGTTGGCCCTTCTGCATTGGGCGTCGATATATGATCTCCGTTTGATGAAAAACCATATCCGACAATCTCTCCCAAAATAGGTGCGCCGCGTTTCACGGCCGATTCGTAACTTTCTATGATCAAACTCGCACCGCCACCGCTGGGTACCAATCCGTTTCGGTCCCTGTCGAAAGGTCTGGACGCTTTTTCGGGATAATCCGTATTCGTCGCAAAAACGCCCAAACCGTCAAAAGTACCCATCGCCATGGGGTTTATTTCTTGGGCCCCGCCAGCAATAATACAATCTTGTAGTCCACTTTTGATTAAATGGTATCCAAGCCCTATCGAATGGGATCCACTGGCACAGGCGGCACTAACGGTCAGATTTATGCCACGAAGTTTGAAAATCGTAGATAGGTTCATGGTGACCGTAGAGTTCATCGCCTTAAAAATTGCTCCGGAGCCTACTAAAGTGGTATCGCCCTTTTCGCGCATAGTGTCGACCGATTCTACGGTAGATTTGGCAGTGCTGTCGTTGCCATAAAGAATACCGACTTCTTGGTTGTCCATAAAATCTTGATCCATCTGTGCGTTTTTTAGGGCGTCGATAGTCGCCATATAGGCATATTGGGCCTCGTCGCCCATACTGATACGCTGGCGTCTAGATAATAATAATTTGAGGTCCGGGGGGTCGACCAGGCCCGTAATCGGAGATCGAAATCCAAAAGCATCACGTTCTGGGTCATGAACGATGCCGGAGCGGCCTTCGTATAGCGATGTCTTGACCTCATCGAGATTCTTCCCGATACAGGAATAGATGCCCATACCCGTTATTACTACTCTCCTCATTCTTTTAACATGGTTATTTCTTGGTTTTAATATACGAAAGTTAGGAATGCTAACGGAGTTTCAGGCCGAAAATTGTTTCCGTTCAGGAATCGATTGTTTTTTTGCCGGATATCGATAAAAGCCTTCTTCTTCTTTTGGGCTGGAAAGCTTTCAGATTAGCGTTAAGAATAGATACCTCCGTTAATATTGATGATATCGCCCGTAATATATCCGGACTTGTCGGAGGCTAAAAAAGAGACCAAATGGGCCACTTCTTCGGCGGTGCCGAACCGATTGGCGGGAATCATTTTCTTTAGCTCCTTTTCGTCCAGATCTTGGGTCATGTCCGTGGAAATGAAACCTGGGGCTACAGCGTTGACCGTAACGTTTCTTTTGGCGACCTCTTGCGCTAAGGCCTTGGTCGCACCGATGACGGCGCCCTTGGCAGCAGAATAATTGGTTTGACCGGGGGTACCTTTTAATCCGGAAACGGATACCATGTTGATGATGCGACCATATTTGTTGACCAATAGTTTTTGGATCAAATGGTTGGTGACATTAAAAAATCCGTTGAGGCTGGTATCGATGACCCTGGACCAGTCTTCCGCTTTCATCCACATGAACATTCCGTCTTGGGTAATTCCCGCATTATTTATGATAACCTCAATTATGGCATCAGGGTTGGTTTTGTGCCATTCATCCAAAGTAGATTTTACGTTTTCTGCGTCAGTCACGTTAAAGGGCATAAGTTCGCCGTGGCCACCGGCCTCTTCGACCGATTTTAGGGTTTCTTTTGCGGCCGTCTCATTGCTGTAATAATTGATAAGGATGTGATATTCTAAATCTTTGGCCAACTGAATGCAGATGGCCCTTCCGATACCACGAGATCCGCCCGTTACCAATGCGAATTTTTGCTTTTCCGCTTTTTTGTCTTGCATGTACTAAAGATATAAATTCTTGTGAAACCGTAAAATACCTTAAACCCAGTAGTTTTGTTGGGAAACCAAGAAGTTTTCAGCATCGACGCAGCACTCGGATGAAGCATTTGCTTTCAAAACAAAAGGAGCAAAGTTCACAAAGACTTGAAAAAACTTGGTATTATTTTACCGCTTCAAAAGGCTCTACATTTTCGAACCATTTATCTCCGAGCAGTTTCCCGTTCTTATCCAAAAATCCCCATCCTTTTTTGGTCTTTACCCGGGCAAGGCCGTTGATAAAGCCTTTTTCGTTCTTTCCGGACAAAAATGCAAGTCCGGCCGTGATATCGTAATCCATCGGAATGACCAATTTCCCGGAAGTATCGATAAAGCCCCAGTCTTTGTCCTTTACGGGGGCAAGACCATCCGAAAAAACTTCCGCATCACGGAATTGGGGTTCGATGACCATTTCACCTTTCTCAGTAATGTATCCCCAAGTCTTCCCGTTGGCGACAGGCGCCAATCCATCCGAAAAAGCCCTGGCCTTATCGAACTGGGGTTCGATGACCCATTTTCCGCTGCTATCTACAAATCCAATTTTTTTATCCTTTTCGGCGTAGGTCAATTTCGAGTCCCCATGAAAGGTCCAAACATTCGTTGCGCCGTCAATTGCATTGAATTTTCCATTATGGATAATGCCATACACGCCACCTTTTTTTCCGTAGACGCCATTTGCGGACCATGTGTTGTCGATATCTTCATATTCGGTCGGAATCACCTCTTTCCCGCTAGTATCGATCATACCCCATAAATCTCCTTTTACAACTTTGGCATGACCATTTTTGACATCCTTGATGGCATCATAGGTAGGTTCTAAAACGAGTTTCCCGTCCGTACCCAAAAGGCCTATTTTATCTCCGTTCCTGAAAAAAGCAACGCCCTCCTCGAAATCGTATAGTTTCTCAGTCGTACTGGGAATTTCAAGCACCTGTCCCTTTTTGTCGATGTACTGCCATTGATCCTCCTTTAAAACCAAGGCATATCCTGAATTAAAATACTTGACCTTGTCATATTGGGGTTCGATGGCCCATTTTCCGGAAGCATCTATAAAGCCCCATTTTTTATCCCGTTCGGCAGCGGCCAGGCCATCGGAAAACGATTTTGCATCCTTGAACTCGGGTTCGATTACATATTTCGCAGTTTTGTCAATATAACCAAAATTGCCGTCTTCCCGAACCAAAGCCAGTTCTTGGGCGAAAATGGTAGAAGAAGTCATAAGTAAAATGAATAGTAATGTGTAAGTTGTTTTCATATGAATTTATTTTAAAGTTGAAAAATAAGTAAATAGAGTAGAGAAAATAGAAAAAGATTCGCCTTTAGAGCAATTCAGTCTAGTCTTTACTTTTCTCTTTTTTAAACATTCTTGTGGTTATTGATAAAATCCTTCACTTGGTTAACATACGGATACATAATTAAATCTTCCTTGAAAGCGGGAACGATTTTGCGAACGGCATCGTACATGCTTTTGGTTTTTGAGGATACCTTATCCTGTACACCTAAATATTCAATGGCCTGCACCACGGTAATCATCTCTATTGCGATGACCTCGTAGGCATTTTCGATAACCTTTTTAGTAATCAGGGCGGCATTGGTGCCCATACTCACGATATCTTGATTATCGTTGTTGTTTGGGATGCTATGCACGTACATCGGGTTGCTCAGCATCTGGTTTTCTGCTGTCGTCGAGGTGGCAGTGAACTGTACCCCCTGCATACCAAAATTCAGCCCCAACGTACCTAAATTTACGAAAGGGGGAAGGATATCGTTCAATTTATGGTTCAAAAGATAGTTCAGTTGTCTTTCCGCTAGCATGCTCATCTTGGTCACTACAATTTTTAGCTTGTCCATTTCAAGAGATACGTAATCCCCATGAAAATTACCGCCATGGTAGACATTCTTTCGTTCTACATCGACGATCGGGTTGTCATTGGCCGAATTCACCTCTTCGATCAAGACACGCTCAACCTCGTTCAGGGTATCCAGAATCGGTCCGAGTATTTGGGGCACACAACGAATTGAATAATATTCTTGCACCTTCTCCTCGAAGACCGAAATCCCATTGTTACCGGTGTACAAATGGTGTTCACGCTTTCGGGTCAGGGTACTGTCCTTTAAGTGGCTTCGCATCGATCTCGCGATTTCACGCTGTCCCTTATGTTTTTTGGTCTGGTTCAGATTTTCGGAAAGATGGTCGTCATAAGCTTGCATGATTTCGTTGATGGCCGAAGAGCAGGCAATCATCCATTCTAGCAGGCGGCGGGTGTAGATGGTATTTACCATACCGATTCCGGTCATGACCGAGGTGCCGTTGATAAGGCCTAGACCTTCGCGCAATTTTACGGATATGGGTTGTATACCTTCCTCCTTAAATACTTCTGCGGTTGGCCTTCTCTCCCTTTTATAAAAGACCTCGCCTTCGCCGATCAATACAAGCGCAAGATGTGCCAACTGCACGAGATCTCCGCTAGCGCCTACCCCACCGTGCTCGTAGATAAGGGGGGTGATGTCTTTATTGATCAAGACCGTCATGGTCTCGATGACCGAGGGATGTACGCCTGAATAGCCCAAGCTTAGGGTGTTCAAACGCGCCAACATAGCGGCCTTTACGTATTTCGGGGGAATCGGATTTCCCGTACCGGAAGCATGGCTTCGGATGAGGTTGTACTGCAATTGGATGGTCTCGGAATCCTTGATCTTATACTGCGCCATGGGGCCAAAGCCCGTGTTTACACCGTAAATGACCTTGTTCTTTGAGAAATCCTTTAGAAAATCGAAACTTTCTTGAACGGTCTCGATAACCTTTGGGTCAATGGTAATGGACTGCCCCTCAAAAATGGTATCGTAAAAATCCTGTATTCCTAATTTTCCCTTGATGTTTGGCATCTGCAGTTGGTTGATTCTGAGGAAGCGCAATAGGCCTCTGTACGTGTTTCCGTTAATCGGGAAGGCAAAAATAGCGATTTTGAGACTCAAATTTATAACATTTACGTCATGATTATTGTATTTTTACTTTGAATCTCAATAAGATACCCCAGACTTTGCCAAAAATTATGAGTAGATGAAAAACGAACATGTAGATGTGTTGATTATCGGTGCAGGACCTTCGGGGGCAGTATCTGCCGCTTATCTGCATAAACAAGGGCTAAAGGTAAAGGTCGTTGAAAAGAGCAAGTTTCCAAGATTTGTAATTGGGGAGAGCCTTTTGCCCCGCTGCATGGAACATTTTGAGGAAGTCGGACTGTTGGAGTCCTTAAAGGAACAGAATTTCGAGGTTAAGGCAGGCGCCCGATTTATGCGGGGAGAGAAAATCTGTAATTTTGACTTCAGTAAAAAATATACGAAAGGATGGGATTGGACGTGGCAAGTGCCGCGGGCCGATTTCGATAAGACCCTTACCGATACATTAATGAAATGGGGCGTAGACATCGCTTTTGAACAGGAAGTCGTTGCGGTAGATTTCAATGGAAGCGATTCAATGACTACTGTTAAGGATGCCGAGGGACAGCTTTCGACTGTTTCCGCCAAATATATTGTGGATTCCAGCGGGCATGGTAGGGTGCTGCCGCGGTTATTAGATCTGGATAAACCTTCCGAGATTCCCAAACACTCCTCGATTTTTACCCATGTCAAGGATCTGAAGCGTCCCGAAGGGCGGGAAGGTACCATCATTACTTTCGATATCGTAAGCCGCAAAACCTGGCTTTGGGTCATTCCCTTTTCCAACGGATATACCAGTATCGGTTATGTAGGTCCGACCGAATATTTAGAATCGTTCGAGGGCGACAACACCGAAAAACTCCAGAAAATGATGAAGCTGTCAGACTATTATTTCGACCGCTTTGATGGTATCGACTACGAATTCGAGCCGAAAATGATCAAGAACATCGCCAAATCGGTAAAACAGCTTTTCGGAGACGGCTATGTGCTGACCGGAAACAGCGCCGAATTTTTGGACCCCGTATTTTCATCGGGCGTGACCTTTGCCACCGAATCCTCTTTAGTGGCCGCTAAATTGATAGCCCGACAATTAAATGGCGACACCGTCGATTGGGAAAACGATTACACCGAACACATGAAAGAAGGCGTGAAGGTCTTCTCTACATACGTCAAGGAATGGTATTCGGGAAATCTACAGACCATCTTTTTCGATAGTAATGAAAACCCTGTAATCAAGGCCCAGATCTGTGCCGTGCTGGCAGGCTATGTCTGGGACAAGACGAATCCGTTTGTAAAGAACCATCATCGCTTGGTGAAGACCGTGGCGCGAGTGGCGGAGTTGGAGCAGGGACTTTAGGAACGAGTCATTGTGAGGAGCCGGGCGGACCGCTGAAGTTTGGAAAACGGTAAAGGCGACTCGGTAATCTGTCAGACATTCTAGGATGCTAAACAGATTGCTGCCATGTCGCCAGGTTTTGTTCGAAAGCGTAGCAGGTTCAAAAGATTGCCACGTCGCCACAACCATTTTCTTGCTCGGGAATTGCTGGTGGCCCCTCGCAATGAGGTGTTCCTAAAAAGCCTTCTTCTCGATCAGTTTCGCAAAAGACTTTCCGGTTTTCGCATAACCTTCACCTAAGCGATCTTCGTTGCTAAAGCTGCTGCCCCATTGATTGCCCGGAGCGTTTTCACTGGTAACCTCGGCCAAAATCTTATCCCGATTTGCCGTTTCTACGAATTTAAGGTCGAGCGAAACCTTGGCCGGTTGCTTCATAACAGCGGCATCCCAACCCGGATATAACCAAACCGTCTCTACAATCAAGGTATACTGGGCATCTGTAAGGCCCTCTTGAAAACTTAGAGCGTGGTCGTCTTGAAAATTACGGTTCATCAATTCCAGAAATTTGGGCTGCCATATCGTTTCTGGCGCCGAAGCCCATTTCTTTTTCCAATTTTCGCCCGAACCTTTTGACTTTTCCTCCGCCTCTGCGGATTGCTTGGCGATGTACTCCTCCTCGGTCATATTTTCTTTGTAAAACGTTGTGTTGTCATAGACAAATTCCACATTGACCTCTTTTTGTCCTTTGAGGAAATCGAAACCGCCATCGACGATTTTCATTTTTTGGGCGAACAGCGTCATAGAAACGAAGCATACGATAATAGTCAGATAGTTTTTCATTGTTTTCTATTTTTTAAGGTTACGTTTATTTATGTAAGAAGATGGTTCAAGGTTAACGGATTGGTAAAATTTTTCGGATTTTGATTTTGCTATTTCAGCGTTTACACCGTTTAATCGTCCACAGCCGCAAAAACCATTTGCCTGAACTTCCATCCGGTTTCATCGGAAACATTGCCTTGGGTCTGTTTCATCAAGACACCTATAACTTGCTCTTTTGGGTCCGCAAAATATTGGGTGTTGAAATAACCGCCCCAATCGAATGTGCCGGCACTGCCACTACCGCCTGAATCCTGTCCTTTGTCGCTCACTACGCCGAACGCCAGTCCATAATGTTTGAGCCCGGCGCCGAACAGGTCGCCGGTCTGGTTGCCCATAATACTTCGTACCGTTGTTCTGCTGAGGACTCTTTTCCCGTTCAATTCACCGTTGTTGAGGTACATCTGCAAAAAGGTCGCATAATCTTTTGCGGTGCTTGAAAGTCCTGCACCTCCTGAGAAAAATCGTTTGGCCCCCTTCATGGGGTAGTCGGTATCGTAAAAAGTTTCGGGATACTTTTCCCATTTCCCATCCTTTATTTGCTGTACCGTTACCAATCTATCCTGTTTTTCATTCGGAAGATAAAACCAAGTATCGTTCATGCCGAGCGGTTGAAAAATATGGGTTCTTAAAAACTGATTGAATGGCAGACCGGAAATTACTTCGACGAAATAGCCGAGCACGTCGAGCCCCTCACTGTACGAATAGGCGTCCCCGGGATTGTGGTGCAAAGGTAATTTTGCCAATTTCTTTACACTTTCCGCGATAGTGATATCCTCGGTGGTAAAAAGATCGGTAATACCTGCTTTGGCATATATTTTCCGAAAACGTTCATCGCCGTCGATAACACCATATCCCAACCCGGAGGTATGGGTAATCAGATCACGGATGGTAATTTGGTCTTTGGCGGGTTTTGCGGTATAAGTGGAATCGGCTTCGTTGAAAGTATCGAGTATCTGAGCCTCCCCGAATTCGGGAATGTACTTTGAGATGGGATCGTCCAATTGAAACTTTCCTTCCTCCCAAAGCATCATGACGGCCGTCGAGGTGATGGCTTTGGTCTGGGATGCTATTCGGAAGATGGCATCCTTGTCCATCTCCTTTTTTTCCTGGTTGTCCGCCATCCCATAAGCCTTGTGAAATATGATTTTGCCGTTTCTGGCGATAAGGGCCACAGCACCCGGCACTTGATCTTCGGCTATGGCCTTCTGGAGCATGGCATCTATTTTGGCCAGGCGTTCAGGCGACATGCCAACGTTTTCAGGGGAAGTTTCCGAGAGCGCTGGGGAGGTTTGGGTGGATTTTGTTTGGGCGGAGAGGGTTATGGTCAGAAGTGTTAGGAGGAAAGCTGTGATGGTTTTTTTCATGATTTTTGTTTTGAATAAAATTACGGGAATTTCGGATAGTCAGGATTTTTTAATCGAAAATTCAACAAGCTCTACTGAAACAACATAAGATTCGGGTATATTTATCCGTCCAACTGCTGGGTTCTATAAAACCATCCTTTTCTCAGGGATTAACACCCATTTCCCGATTGTTTTTCTCCCGCTCGATTGCTTTAGACTTTTTAAAACCGGATGGCAACCCCAACAGTACCCGCCCCAAAGTTCAGGTCCCAGCTCGTTTTTTTATCCTTGAGATAAGCCTGCCGTTCCGCTTCGTCATTATACTTTCTGTCGTACTTGCGGTCTAGATACCGGTCTATCGATTCTACCGTGGCGACGCTAATCGCAATGGCAAACACAAAATCGCTGAGCCAGTGTTGACCGTCCCAGACACGGGAGATTCCGGGAATGGCACCGATGGTGTAGATGCCGGCTTTAACCCATGGACTTCTGAACTGCTTGCCAATGGCGTAGGCGTTGGTAAAGGCCATAAGCGCATGGCCGGAAGGAAATGAATGAAACCGTCGGTTCGAATTGAACGGGTCGAAAGTATCTTTTCCCAGATCAGATTCGGGTCTTGCGCGCCCTACTGCAGATTTGAGAACCTGTTGCAAGAGGCCCGATGAGGCAGCGGAGGCCACCAATAAAACTCCGGTACGTCTCAACTTTTCATTTTTCGTAAATAGGCCGACTGCATATACCCCGGTAGTGGCCAGAAAATTGTTTGATGGATTCCCATAAAGTGAGCCGTAATCGCGTACCCATTTCGGTACGCTCTCACGATTTGCCCTGATAAACCTTGAGGTTTCATAATCGGCCGTATAGACCAGAGCGGTGCCGGCAACGACCCCGCTGAACTGTGCCCATTGTTTGCCTTGCCAATGGAAAGGTCTTGCAT
>JAGXIC010000201.1 GCA_024635875.1 Pricia sp. | reverse complement strand
GCACCCAGCACCCAAATTCTATTCTCATTTTTCTTTCCAAAAACATTCCCAGTATCTTATTTTTGTAGCATGCAGAAGCTATTGGCATATCCGTTAAGCGTGCTCTACCTGATGGCATTCAGTCTTACGCTATTGGTGTTTCATCCGATACAATGGGTCTGTTATACCCTTTTTGGCTATGAGGCCCATGGCAAAAGTGTTGCGTTGATGAACCTTTGCCTAATGCGGTGTACCCATTTTTTAGGGACTACATACCGATTTGAAATTGAGGCCGACCTTCCGACCGAACGCCCTTTGATTATCGTTCCCAACCACCAAAGTATGCACGATATTCCCCCAATACTTTGGTTTATGCGGAAGTGGCATCCTAAATTTGTCAGTAAAAGTGAATTAGGCAAGGGGATACCCAGTGTTTCCTATAATTTACGTCATGGCGGTTCCGTTTTGATCGATCGTAAAGATAGTAGGCAAGCTTTAGTGGAAATTTCAAAATTGGGCCGATATATAGAAGCCCACAACCGTAGTGCGGTCATATTTCCGGAGGGGACGCGCAGTTTGACAGGGCATCCCAAGCCGTTTAAGGTGACCGGACTGAAAATTTTGATGAAGAACGCCCCATCGGCCTTGGTGGTGCCGATCAGCATCGATAATTCTTGGAAAATGCTACGCTATGGGAAGTTTCCGAACGGTATTGGCAACGGTATCAGCTTTCGCGTACATGCACCTATAGAAATTACTGAAAATTTGGATGCCGTTATAGCATCCACAGAAAAAGCGGTAGTTTCAGGTATAACTTCCTTTGAGACAAAATCACAAGTAAATGATGCGACCGATGTCTAAGATGACCGATACCGAGATTGTGGAACAGACCATCGCCTTCGTCAAGGAAACCTTGTTGGGGGCGGAAGGTGGGCACGATTGGTTTCATATTCAACGTGTTTTTAAAAACACCTTATATATTGCCAAAGATGAAAAAGTGGATGTTCTGGTCGTCAGTCTGGCCGCACTTCTACATGATATTGCAGATGCCAAGTTTACTAATGGCAACGAAACCATCGGACCTGACATGGCAAAAAACTTTTTAGGAGAGCTCAAGGTAAAGAAAAAGACCATCGGCCACGTAATCAAGATTATAAAGAACATGTCATTCAAGCACAGCTTGCAAAAGAAAAGGGGGCGTAAGTTCCGTTCTAAAGAGCTTGATGTCGTGCAAGATGCCGATCGTTTAGACGCCATGGGAGCCATCGGTATTGCCCGGGCATTCAATTATGGAGGCTTTAAAAATCGTGAAATCTATAATCCTAAAATTGCCCCTAACCTTAAAATGACCAAGGAAGAATACAAAAAAAGCAAAGCCCCGACCCTCAACCACTTTTACGAAAAACTACTTTTATTAAAGGATAAAATGAACACGGAAACCGGCAAGCAGCTGGCCGAGGAACGCCACCGGTATATGATGGATTATCTGAAACAGTTCTATAAGGAATGGGATCCGCTGACATTATCCGGCGAAGGAACGCATTCCCTTTAGAGACTCCGCCTAAAACAATCGCATTTGTCTACTTTTATATTGCTCATGCAGGTCATGATTTAAGGGCGGAAAGCTTTTATCCTTAAAATAGGCATGTCTTGCCAATCGTACCAAGTCGTGAATTTGTGTCGCAATCTTGCCTTCGCCGCGGCTTCGAATTCCGAATCTGCTGTCGTTCAGGCTGCCGCCGTGACATTCCTCGATTTGATGCAGTACTTTATCGGCCCTGTCGGGAAGCGCTTTTTTTATCCAATCGGTGAAAATACCGCCGATCGCTCCGTTTAGCCGAACGACGGTAAAGGCAAATGAGCACGCCCCGTTATCGGAAACCGCTTTGGCCAAGTTCATGATTTCATGGCTATTTATGCCCGGAATGATAGGGGCCAACATGGCGTTTACGGGAATACCGGTTTCAGACAAAATCCGGATAGTTTCCAGCCGCTTTTTGATGCTTGCCGTTCGGGGTTCCAAAATACGGCGTGTTTCTTCGGATAAGGAGGTGACGGAAACGTTGACACCGATCAGTCGGTCTTTGGCAAGTTCCTTCAGAATATCTAAATCTCGAAGAATCAGCGAGTTTTTTGTGATAATCCCCACGGGATGTCTGTATCTCAGGAAAACTTCCAGACAAGCACGGGTAATACCGAATTTTTTCTCCGCCGGTTGGTAGCAATCCGTATTGCCGGATAGTACAATGGTCTTGGCCTCCCAGCGTTTACTTTTCAATTTTTCCTCCAATAGTGCGGGCGCTGCTTTTTTGACCAATATTTTCCGTTCGAAATCCAAGCCCGGGCTGTAGCCCCAAAATTCGTGTGTGTTGCGAGCGTAGCAGTAGATACACCCGTGCTCACAACCTTGATACCCGTTCATGGAATATTGCATCCCCACATCGGGACTGGTAACCTTATTGACAATGGTCTTGGGGAATATAGGAATGTACTGTGTTTTGTTTTTATCTGCCTCTTCACCCTCGAGACGGCAGAATTCCAAGAAATCATCCCGTGTCTCGTGACTATTTTCGAGGAATCTATTGGGGGTGTTTTGTTGGGCACCCCGGCCTTTGATGTAATGTTCCGAACTCAATTTAAGGATTTATTCCAAATTTATGGAAATTAACCAATATTCAAGGATGTATAAGTTATTTTTTTAGAATTAATAGCTTCCCGTTATTACCGGCAAGTCGAAGATTTTGTTGGTCTTGAAAAGTAACGGTCAACACGATTGAAGAATCCGGTGCATCATTGAAATTGAGAATAGATGAAAAAAAATCTTGCCGTAGGGGAGTTCTACGGCATTTGTAGAAAAAACTTCGGAGATTAAAAGAATGGAATCTGTGAAATTAAAATTTCCTCCATAGTTATTCGTGGCCGTATGACCTCCAAACGTATCATTACTTTTAAAGGTAATTTGGATAATTTGGTCCTTTGGTGCCAATTCATCACCGACTTTAACCATATTCCATGCTCCTAAAAGATCACTTTTCTGATAACCGGTCGAATTCTTTTCATATCCTGCTAAAAAAATAGCTAGGCAGACAAATGCGGGGAAAAGGAATTTTTTCATCTTCTTTTAAAGTAAGATGTACCATTGTATAAAGGTTGCGTAGATTTTAAAAAGAAACCCGCACCAACTGCTTTCGACTCCCCCGCTTCGCATAAAACAATAGCCCGTCGGAATCTTTCTTGATTAACGGTCGCGAGACCATGATAGGAAGGCGCACATCCTTATCGTCCACCAATTTTTTATGTGAAAGCGCTCCCTTTTCATCGACCTTGATGACGAACATATTCGGATTACGGCTATACCCTTGTTTGAACATTATCCGTTCGTTGTTCATTGTCTGCGGATTTTCACCTGAATTGATAAAGAAGTACATATCGTTTCCATTGCCATAAGCCGAGTAAGAGGCGTACGAGGCATCACCTTGGGTCACTTCAGATTTATTAATGTTCCGTGCCCATTCCATTTTACCGGAGGCATCCAGTTTTGCTACTACGATGTCGTTGTAATGATACCGGTCGGTGATCTGGGTGCCGCCTCCGGAAATATCTTCTCCCTTGGTCACAAAGTACTCTTCGGCGCTGAATAGAATTCCGTTTTCGGGAGTGATGTGAACATCCTTAAAAATCAAATTCTTCAGTTCGGAATCCACTTGGCGGCCGAACTTGTCCATCATAAATTGGTCTGAAAATGGATTGTATTTTTTGTTCTTGATGTTCAGCGAATTGGCATCCAAATTAAAATAGACCAATCCGTTGTAACGATTATCCTTGCGATCGGCGTAAAAACCGACTACCTTAAGGTCAGCGCCTGACAGTATAGGTTTTAACGATTCTGGAAATCTGCCGGTGTCGTTAAATTCTTGAATCTGATGGCCGGTATCATTAATTTTGACCAGCTCATATTGAAATCGTCTTTCGGTGACGTCGAAACGGCGTTTTGCAAAGAAGGCCTTTCCCGTCAAATAAAGCGTCTTTAGGTCTTTTGATACCGCGATATTTTCAAAGGCATAGTTTTTGTCGGCAATCTCGGCCGTAAAATCATGATCTAATTGCTGTTTTAAATCCGTTCCGTAAAGATACAAATGGTATTTTTCATTCTTGCCTTGGCGGTGGTGTACCGTAATGGCAAAGGCCGAACGCTCATCGTTGAAATGGACCGCCGTTGAAAATCCGTTGCCAAATTTTTGATTGTATTTACTGACGGCAAGCGGGTTGATTACTTCTTTAGAAGCAACCGAGAGTAGTACACGTTCCGTAAAGTTGAAATTGTCAAGCGTGCTTTGGTGTACAACATATTGATAAACTTCTTGACCGACATTATAAACCAGTTCGAGTAAGTACAGTTGTCCGTTTTTCACAAAACCATCGACCATGTGCTCTCCGGCATATTTGTAATTATAGTCCCGTACCAAGTTCAGGTCGGCATCGTAGATTTCGATAAAATACCCTTTTGGGTGAAGGGGATATCCTCCATAATAGGTGCGTACGAACACGGTCTCGCCTATAGCGGAGCTATCACTAGTGAGAAGGGTTGAAAATTTATACCTATCGGAATAATTTTCTCCAAGACTGTACGCTACGGGTATATCCTGGGCCGTGCTAATGGTCATCGCGGTCAAAAGGAATAGGGCGGCAAGGCCTTGGGTAGTTTTCATAGGTAGGCTATTTTAAATTCTGAATTCTGAATTCTGAATTTCTATTTCCCCGGAAACTTGGCCTTGCGCTTGTTTAAAAATGCGGTAGTACCTTCTTTGAAATCGGCGGTACCGAAACATTGTCCAAAGGCTTTGATTTCAGCGGAGTATCCATCGGTATTCTTAAAACCCGTATTTACCGCTTTTATTGCATGGCTGATTGCAACAGGGGAGTTTTTCGCTATCTTGCCCGCCAGGTCTTCACAAAAAGGCAACAGATTTTCTAGGGATACTACATGGTTCACCAAACCGTAACTTAGGGCATTGCCCGCATCGATCATTCCGGCGGTCATGATGAGTTCCATCGCCCGGCCCTTGCCGATAAGCTGGGGCAAGCGCTGGGTACCGCCGTAGCCGGGGATTACTCCCAATGAAACCTCCGGAAGTCCCATTCGGGCATTATCGCTGGCTATCCGAAAATGACATGCCATGGCCAGCTCAAGCCCTCCTCCCAGAGCAAATCCGTTTACGGCGGCAACTACCGGTTTGGATAGGTTCTCTACAAAATCGAACAAAAGTTTTTGTCCTTTTGCCGCAAGTTTACCCCCTTCCTTTTCTGAAAAATCGGCAAATTCTGAAATATCGGCCCCGGCCACAAAGGCTTTTTCGCCGCTACCCGTCAAAATGATTACCTTGACTTCTTTTTTTGATTCCAAGGCTTTAAATGCGTCATGCAGTTCTTGGATCGTTTCACGGTTCAGGGCGTTTAGCTTGTTGGGGCGGTCGATGGTTACGGTGGCAATAGCTTCGTTTTCTTCTACTAGTATGTTGTTGTAGTGCATATCTTCGTTAAATTATGTTTTAAATTTATAGTTTATGAGGTGTTGGTTTATAGGTTTAAAACTCCGTAATTCTGGGTCAAATCCAAAAATTCATACGATTAGAAATAATTGTCAACCGTAACACTATGTTGATTGAGAACTCAAGTTACATTTTCCCGTAGAAATCGCACCGAAAAAACCGTCCCTTTGCCCGGTTTCGAGGTAAAATTAATGCTGCCCTTATACGTTTCGACAATGGTCTTTACCATACCAAGGCCAAGACCCATACCGCTAGATTTGGTGGTAAATTTCGGCTCGAAGATTTTTTCCCTAAAATCGTCCTCGATACCGATGCCATTGTCCGCGACACAAATTTTGATGAAATCGCCGTCGGCGGCGACCGAGACCAAAATACGAGGCGCTTCCACTTCTGGCACGGCCTGAATGGCGTTTTTCACCAAATTCGTCACCACGCGGATCAGCTGGGTACGATCCAATTTGGCGATGAGTTCTTTTTCCTCGGAAATAAAATGGATAAAGTCCTCATTGAAGATATCCAACGCCAGCTTAACCACATGTACCACGTCTAGGGTTTCGTTCTGTTGCGCCGGCATTTCGGCAAAATTGGAAAACGCCGAGGCAATGCTGCTCATGGTATCGATTTGCTGTATCAGTGTCTTCGAATATTCTGCAACCTTTTTCTCGATTTCCGGATCTTTGGGGTCAAATTTATGTTGGAAGCTCTGTACACTCAACCGCATGGGGGTCAACGGGTTCTTGATTTCATGGGCCACTTGTTTCGCCATTTCGCGCCAGGCCTGTTCCCGTTCACTACGGGCGAGTTTGACCGCACTATGTTCAAGTTCATCGATCATGGCATTATAGGAATCGACCAACTTTTTAATTTCTTCACTGGGGTTCTCGATCATTATCTTCTGGTTGCTTTTAGACAGATCGGTCTTGTCGAGCCTATCGGATATGGTCTGTAAGGAACGGGTGATGTAGGTGGATATAAAATAGGCCAGCCCGATGGCAATCAATAACATCAAGAAATACACGGCGGCGAGGCGCATTAAAAGCTCCCTCAGTTCCATATTATTGAACGAATCGTCGTCGTAATAAGGGAGATTTAATATACCGATAGGTTTAAACCTACCGTCTTTGATGTAGGTGTAGGAGGCGCGATAGTGGTCACCGGCCAAAGCTTTTTCTACCACATAGCGTTTATCGGGGCTGGCCTCCAGTCTTTTTAGAACGTAGTAATCCAAACAATTGGAAATCGAATCGGTTTCGAACTTGGCCCGTGAACTTTTGATAAGCTGCCCATCAAGGTCATAAATGTTCAAGCGTTGGTTCTGTACGTTCGCAATCTGATAGATCTGCTGGGAGAATATCAATCCTAAATTTTCGGATACGACCGGGTATGTCGTGCTTTGTAGCGCATATTCGACACTTTGCCGTACCTGTTCTTCCTTACGTTCCAATCGCTCTTGGTGATAGTCTTGTGCCTGTTCGCGGGACTGAAATATGGCAACGCCCGCAATAAGTACCGAAGAGATGACCACCAATAAGATCATGGACACGAATATGCGCGATCTTAGGGAAAGTTTTTTAAACAAGGGGTTGGAATTTAATACTAAGGTAGCAAATATTGAACCAAAAAAGTTCGAGCTCAAGTGTCAAGTTCGGGTTCAAAAAAAATACTAATCTTAAAATACATAGCTATCAAGCCACGATTATTACCTGTAATATCATTTACCAATTTAACTTGTGCTTGCACTTGTCAAGCTTCCGGATTCCTTTTCCTAAGCCGTTTGTAAAGCTTGATTCCCAATAGTAAAAGAATCCCTAAAACTAGAATACCGACGACACCAAAAATCCATGTGAACGTACTTTTAAGGATGGCCAAAAAAACAACGGCAAAAAGGATAAGCGTTGCGCCCTCGTTCCAGATGCGCATAAAGTTAGAGGTATAATTGATTTCATTGCGCTGTAATTGGATGAAAATCCGATGGTTTTTAAGATGATAAGCGATAAGTAGCAAGACGAATCCGAGTTTAATATGCATCCAAGGTTGCTGTAGCCAGACCGGCATAAGCACCAAAAGCCAAACGGCAAAGAAGGTTGCTAGAATTGCGGAAGGCCAAGTGATGATGTACCACAATCGTTTGGTCATCAGTTGCAATTGCTTTGACAGTATTTCCTTTTCAGGGGATGCTTTTTGGGATGCCTCGATATGGTAGATAAAAAGACGTGGAATGTAGAACAGACCTGCGAACCAGGTAATTACAAAAATCAGGTGCAGGGCTTTGATGTAATCGTACAAAGAAATTTCGGGTTACAGGTTACAGGCCTCAAAGTTAACCAATAACTACTAACCGATAACAATTCCCTGCCATAGCTACTTAAAATATCAAAAATTGCCGTTATCCTCGAATCCTATAGATAGGATAAAAAATAGGGATAGGTATATTTTGTACATATTTTCGAGGGTATGGGAAATCGGTTTTCTTACCGGTAGAACCGGTATATGGCTAAATGTAACAAAAAAGATTTCCGGATGAAAACTTCGAAGGGATAATACTACAATGTTTAGGATTGCTTATTTTAGGGCTTGGAAAAATGCTAATAGCGTCTTTACTGTTTTGCGAACAACTACTTTGAAGGCCGAAAAATAATATATGACCTCACAAAAGACCCTCGACCCACAAGACCATCTGACTCTCCGCACCGCCAAAGAAAAAATGGAGGATATCGGTTGGGCCATGGAAGGCCTGAACAAAATGGGAAGTTTTATCGATGGCCGGGTAAAACTCTTGCCTGAAAAGCAGCAAAAATGGCTGCAACAGGTCAGTTTCAAGGTATTGCAAAAAGTAGTGGAGACCAATCTTGTCTCGATGAAATCGGATAAGGCCAAAATAATCCCGCTGAATAACGCATACAAGGCAATGGTCACTTCATCGGGAATTCTTGGGGGTGCTTTCGGGGCTAGCGCCTTTGCCATAGACCTCGGCCTGACCACCAAACTGATGATGCGCTCGATTATGGATATTGCCCGTAGCGAGGGCGAAGATTTGACCACCCTCGACACCCAACTGGCCTGTCTACAGGTGTTCGCCCTGGGCGGAAAGTCCAAACACGACGACAGCTTGGATACGGGGTATTTTGCCAGCCGCCTTACCCTGAACGCCGCGGTAAAGGGGTCGACTAGCAAATTGGTGGAAGGCCTTTTGGTCGGGGCTTCCCAACCGATGCTCCGAGTACTTGCCGTTGTGGCTTCCCGATTTAGCATTCAGGTCTCCGAAAAATTCGCGGCGCAGGCCGTTCCTGTGATCGGTGCGGTCGGTGGCGGAGCGATCAACCTGGCGTTTATCCGCCATTTTCAGAATATGGCGCAGGCACATTTCGGCATCCGGAGATTAGAGCGGCAATATGGAGCAGCGCTGATTGAAGCGGTTTATAATGATATTAGGGTCCAAACCTAAATTTACCCATCAGTAAGGCCCTTGTTTTGGCTGTCGACTTGTTTTCCCGGCTCTTTGATGTCAAACAACCCCTAAGCCCTGGCCCTACAGGCCTAAAGCTATTTTTGCGCCTTATTTACTGCAAAAAAACTACTGCGTCATCATTCCGAAAAGAGATGTCGGAAATGTACAAATAAATTGAAGTTTATACTTCCGGAGGATTCCTAAAACCAGCTCCCATACCTAAATATTTGTTAACGCGCGAGTTAAAGTAAGTTAAAACAATTTTCCATCTATAAATGAGGTGTATATTTGTAGGAGTAAGGGGTGGTTCCCTTACAACTTTAAGTATTGGTTTTTCATAATTTAAAGTTTGGTTGGTTATTTAGGAAAAGCCCTGGCAATTTTGTCAGGGCTTTTTTTTCAATGGCTTTTTGTCATTTCGCGCGGTCACCGAGCCTAGTCGAAATGAAGTTACAAATCTGTATTCCCGGCCCTTTGGTAACTTTTGGTCATAAAGTAGATGAAAGCTATACAATACTTTGGAATAAATTTTGTTTAAGTAATAGTTACTAAACAATTGTTTTTAAAAGCATTTTGTAATTTTATTTTAAATTGAAAGCTATGAAGAATGTTCTGATGCTGTTCTTTCTATCGCTCGGATTGCTGACCAATGCGCAGAAAAACGAATCCGGGGACCTTGCATCAAATTCTAAGGTACATACAACCAATAGCAAAAACAGGAAACACCCAAAGAAGGAATCCACTTTTCAACCGGGCGAGTGGCTTAAATTCCGTATGCACTACGGGCTGTTGAATGCCAGCTACGCCACATTACATGTAAAATCAAACACGATCAAAGGTGTGCCTGTGTATCATGTGGTCGGAAAAGGTGCGACCACAGGCTTTGCAAGTATATTCTTTAAGGTAGACGATACCTATGAAAGTTATTTTGGGATGGATGATATGAAACCCTATAAGTTCGTTCGTAAAATCGATGAGGGCGGATACATCAAGGATTACGAGATAAATTTTGACCATAAAAAGGATACAGCGGTACTGAACGATAAAAAGAACAAAAAAACCTATAATTTCGATCTGCAAGACAGTATTCAAGATCTTCTGTCCGCTTTTTATTATTTGAGAAACAACTATGACCCTAAAGATTTGGTAGAGGGCGAGGCGGTCAAATTGAAAATGTTGTTTGACGATGACGGCATTTTCGACTTTAAGCTCAAATATTTGGGCACCGAAGTCTTAAAAACCAAATTCGGTAAGGTCGAGTGTTATAAATTTAGGCCTTTGGTACAGTCCGGCAGGATTTTTAAGGAACAAGAAAGCCTTGCATTATGGGTATCTACCGATGATAATCGTATTCCTATTAGAATACAGGCCGACTTGGTCGTAGGTTCGATTAAGGTAGATCTTGAGGCATACAACGGACTCAAAAACCAGTTCAAGATAATAATGGATTGAAAACGGTATGCCAAATGCCTTGCTATCCGGTATGTATGAAAGATATGCAGCTAAGATTGGCATAAAATCATCCTATTTCGCAAACTGATTTTGGCAAAAGTTTGGTTTCCAGTAAATTTGTGGTTTGATGCTATACAATGAAGGATAAAGAGCGAATCGATGGGCAGATTCTAAGACTTGGGGAAAAATACAAAGACTCGGGCCAAGATTTAAGTTCTTATCTCGATGGATTATTATACCAGCGCTATCTAACGTACTGGGACTATATCAATCTCGATACCCTTTTGAGCCTTCAGCAGCCGCGTACCTACTTCCCCGATGAAGAAATTTTCATCATGTACCACCAGATTACCGAGCTGTACTTTAAGCTCATCCTTCACG
This sequence comes from Pricia sp., assembly GCA_024635875.1. Classification (GTDB taxonomy): domain Bacteria; phylum Bacteroidota; class Bacteroidia; order Flavobacteriales; family Flavobacteriaceae; genus Pricia. The sequence continues at coordinate 6,891 of JAGXIC010000201.1, read as the reverse complement.
AACAGAAACAACTCGTCGACGACCGTTCACAGAACCTCGATTTTTTCATTCAAAAGGCAAAACGTATCAATAGCTATTACGAGGCCATGATTTCCTCCTTTGGTATTATGATCAAGGGGATGGAGCGCGAACAGTTTTTGCAATACCGAATGGCACTGCTCCCGGCCAGTGGCTTTCAGTCCGCCCAGTTCCGCATGATTGAAATTTATGCTACCCCACTGGAGAATTTGGTGCACCACAGTAAACGGGACCAATTTTCCCCAAAAAACAGTATTGAAGAACTCTACGAAGCCATTTATTGGAAAAAAGGGGCGACCGATTTGGCTACCGGAGAAAAAACCCTTACGTTAAAACAGTTCGAGTACCGGTATACGCCACGATTGATACGTATTTCCAAACAGGTGCACAACAATACCATCTATCACAAATATCTAGGCCTTTCTCAGGAGAAAAAAGATACTAAAGCGCTTATCGAAGCGTTAAAGACATTGGATATCAATGCGAATATTAACTGGCCCTTGATGCATATGGGGGCCGCCCATCGACATCTGGCCAACGATAAGGGCGAAATAGAGGCAACAGGGGGCACAAATTGGAAAGAATTCCTACCGCCCGATTTCCAGAAAATTGTATTTTTTCCGGAAATATATTCTAAACAAGAGTTAAATGATTGGGGAAAACAGTGGGTAGACCATATCTTTAATCCAAATAAAAAATAAGGAGTTGTAATGCAAAAATACTGGGGCATCATTTTTATTCTGGCGCTATCTTTTTCATGTAAAGAAGAGGAAAAGGCGATAGCCAATATACCTTCGGCCGAAATAACGTCCATAGAAATACTTGAAAAACCTATTGTTAAACATTTCGGATTTAACCTTGAAGAATTTGAAGTTGAGTTAGATACCGTTAAAAGTGGTGACAGTTTTGGCGAGCTCATGCTAGAAAACAAGGTGGATTATCCAAAAATCGCCAAGATTACCCAAGAATATAGAGATACTTTCGATGTTCGCAAAATCAGGGTAGGTCAGCCTTACCTTATTTTAAAATCAAAGGATACTACACAGGGGGCACAGGTATTTATCTACGAAAACGATGCAATCAATTATACAGTAGTCGATTTGCGTGACAATGTAAGGGCATATAAAGAAAGAAAGCAGGTAAGGTATAAAGAGAAGGAATTATCAGGTGTTATAGAAACTAGTTTGTCGGATGCCTTATTGCAGCAGGGCATAGATTATATGGTGACCCATAATTTGGCTAACGTCTATGCATGGACCATTGATTTTTCAAGGCTTCAAAAAGGAGATAGGTTTAAGGTAGTATATAAAGAAAAGTTTATAAACGATTCCATTTACGCCGGATCCGAACCTATCGAGTCGGCTTATTTTGAGCATAATGGAAAGCCTTTATATGCTTTCGCCTACGAAAACGATTCGCTTAAAAATATTGTGGATTATTATGATGAGGAAGCCAATAACTTAAGACGGACTTTCTTAAGAATGCCCGTTGAATTCGGAAGGTTATCTTCAAGATATAACCTAAAACGAAGGATTCGTTACTATGGCAACCGCATAAGACCGCACAAAGGCACAGATTATGCGGCACCGGTAGGTACCCCGATAATGGCGACTGCCGATGGTACTGTAACCGAATCGACCCGAAAGGGCGGTAACGGCAAATACGTGAAGATACGCCACAACGGCACCTATTCGACCCAATACCTACATATGAAAAAGCAGAAGGTAAAAAGGGGCGAATATGTGAGGCAGGGCGATGTTATCGGATGGGTCGGAATGACCGGCAACACCAGTGGTCCTCATGTCTGTTACCGCTTTTGGAGAAACGGCCGTCAGGTAGATCCCTTAAAAGAAGATCTTCCAAAGGCCGAGCCTTTGGCCGAGACCCTACAACCCGATTATTTCACATATATCACTCCAATCAAAGACCAGCTTGATTGTATGGAGTATCCTGAAAAGCCTATCGAAAAAGAGGCGGGGGCAGAAGATTTGGCCTCGCTCGACAAATAGGATGGTTTTTATTATAAATACGCGTTTCCGAAATAGTATTTTCATTCCCTATTCCATATCACTCTGATAATATTTTAAGGGTTATAACGACAATTTCATACTTCTTGATAGCCTGGGTATAACTTCACGCCCTATAGGCGTGGATAATCCCAATTATCTGTTAATTTTGCCATGACGTTAATTAATGTTCTCTTAATATTGGAGATCAAAAAATACGTCACTTTTGCGGCAAAATTGAAAGAACATTTAATACTCAAGAAAATGAAAAAATTCTTCTTCGCAATGGCTATGTTTTTGATGACGGCCATTGCTTTTTCGCAGGGAACGATTACGGGAACGGTTTTAGATGGAGAGCTCAACGAGCCTCTGCCGGGAGCAAGTGTAGTTGTTCAAGGCACAACAAACGGTACTTCTACCGATTTTGATGGTAAGTTCACTATCGAAGTGTCTCAAAATACGGGAACCTTGATCGTATCGTATATAGGTTTTGTGTCTAAGAAAATACGCTTTACCTCTCCAGGAGAAGTTCAGCAAATTCTGTTACAGCCAAATTCTGAAGAACTAGATGGCGTTGTCGTCATAGGTACAGGTATTATCGACCTTGCGAATGATCGTCAAACACCGATAGCGGTTTCTTCGATTCCCGCAAAATTAATTCAGGAAAAAATAGGCACCCAAGATGTCACCATGACTTTGGTAAATACCCCCTCTGTATATGTTTCAGGTCAGTCAGGCGGTTTTGGGGATTCAAATATGAGGGTCAGGGGTTTTGAGCAGGATAACACGGCATTTCTTTTGAATGGCCAACCTATTAACGGTATGGAAGATGGTTTGATGTATTGGTCGAACTGGTCGGGAATGTCTGATATAGCGAACGGGGTACAAATTCAAAGGGGTTTAGGGTCATCAAAACTGGCAATTTCATCAGTGGGCGGTACGGTCAACTTTGTGACTAAGGCAACTGACCAGGAACAGGGTGGGTTTGCCTATGCCACCATCGCAAACAATGATTACATCAAAACAACTGCTGGATACAATACCGGTATTTCCGAAAAGGGCTTTGGTCTTAGTGTAATGCTTACCCATTGGCAGGGAGACGGTTATAACGAAGGGATGTTCGGCGAAGGACAGACCTATTTTATTTCTGCCGGCTACAGGCCTAACGATTCGCACAACTTCAACATTTTGCTTACAGGTGCCCCTCAATTTCATGATCAAAACTTTACGAAACCCATTTCGGATTATTTGGAATATGGCAAACGGTACAACAATAACTGGGGTGTTTACAATGGTCAATATATGACGGAACGAAGAAACTTCTACCACAAGCCCGTTGCGAATTTGAACTGGGACTGGAATATCAATTCCACCACCAACCTTTCTACAGTGCTTTACGCCTCTTGGGGCCGCGGTGGAGGTACGGGCAATTTAGGGAATCGCATTAGGACTGATGAAGGCCGAATCGACTACAATGCAATTTACGCGCAAAATGCGCAAGTAACCAATGGCATCGGTGTTAATTTCGGAGACGAGCCGGCATACATAACAAGGTCTTCCATGAACTTGCATAGTTGGTACGGAATGGTCACCAACTTTGAAAAGGAATTGTCCGATAATTTGACCTTAAATTTTGGGGCCGATTTAAGAACCTATTACGGAGAGCATTTTAGGGTAGTCTCCGACTTTCACGGATTGAATGGATGGAGAGAAGATATCCGTTTATTGGACCCGAATAACGACCATCAGCCTTATGGCTCTTTTGGCACCTACAAATCTTCTTTAGCAACGGAAAGTTATAGACCTTCGGCGTGGTCGGCAACCTTCGATGATTATCCTGAAGAACAAAAAACCGATTACAGCAACGATGAGCGAATTTCCTATGGGGGCCTATTCACCCAATTGGAATACGCGACCGATAAGGTTTCGGCCTTTTTTCAGGGTTCTATTTCCAGCCAGTCGCACCAAAGGTTCGATCCTTATCAATATGCAGACCAGTCCCTTGTCGACGGTACATCTTCACAAGGTACCGGCGAACCTCTGCCGGCCGGAATTACGGATGGGGTAGACTCCGAGAAAGTCAATAATTTCGGATATAACGCAAAGGCCGGTTTTAGCTATAATCCCTCCGAAGAGCATAGTTTTTATGTGAATACCGGATACTACTCCCGTCAACCTTATCACGACAATATTTATTTGAATTTTACCAATGCCATAAATCCTTTAACCGAAAATGAAAAGATTTTTGGCCTAGAGGCAGGGTACGGTTTTACCAGTTCTATTTTTTCGGCAAACCTTAACCTCTACCGCACTTCTTGGAAGGACAGGGTAGTGACAAATTCTCGTTTTGACGATGCCGGGATCTTGACCTTCAATACAACTTTTGGCGCTGAACAATTACATTCCGGTATCGAGGTAGATTTCAAGGTAAGGCCTACGGACGATTTAAGCTTTAATGGTTTTGCATCCCTTGGGGATTGGATATATAAAGGAGCTTCCTTAACAAGGCTTTCCGATGAGAACAGGAATATTTTAAGTGAAGAAATAGAAGATTACGATGGCGGAAAGGTAGGGGGTGCCGCACAATTTTCCGGTGGCCTTGGGGCTGTTTATAGAATTGGTCAGAAGCTATCCCTAGATGCTGATTGGAGGTTTTATGACAAACTTTATGCCGATGTTGGTACCATAAAAGAGAACTTGGAGCTGCCTTCTTTTTCTATTTTAGATGCAGGCGTAACCTACACGGTTCCCGTTGGGGCGGATAAGACAAAATCGATAAAGCTAAGGGCGAACGTAAATAACCTGCTGAATACAGAATATATATCGGAATCAGCTACCGCGAATTTTGTCGAAGCAGGAGACGAGACTTTTGATGGATTAAATGTGTCTAACCAAGTTTATTTCGGATTTGGCACCACATGGAACCTTACGCTACGATATGATTTCTAAAGGGTAAACGGAAGTTGATATTCCATTCCAAAAAAACCGCTTCATAACTTTGGGGCGGTTTTTTTTGTCCCCCAAAATTCAGTACTTTTAAAAAATCTTAAACGTAAGTCAAATGGAAGAAAGCACAATGGGCTATCAATGGATTCAACAACTCCATTCTTATTTGGCCTACGTAGTTTTGGCCATTCTATTTTTGGCCGTCGCCAACGCCATCATGGGATGGGTCAACAACAAAATGTTCACCATGGAAAAAGACCTGCGTCTCAGTCTTTTCGCGTTGATATTCTCACATATCCAGCTTTTAATTGGCCTTTTGCTTTATTTCATTTCGCCTAATGGCCTACAAGCGGTACAGGCTTTGGGCATGGGCGGCCTGAATTCAGCCTCACGCCTCTTAGCGGTAGAACATCCTTTTATTAACATCATTGCCATTGCTTTGATTACTATAGGCTGGTCACGCCACAAAAAGTTTATGGAAGGCCGAAAGAAGTTCAAGAGCATTACCATTTTTTATGGTCTTGGCTTGGTCTTGATTCTAAGCAGAATCCCTTGGAATCTATGGTTCAATTAAACGAGTAATATTTGTAGCTAAAGAGGTATTTCTTCCCCTTACTGCATCCGACGAGCAGAATCAAGAGGAATGCATAGGGTAAAGGAGGGGATTTTCAAAAACATCCGTCCAACAGTCATAAACCTTAAATATATAAGAACTATAAAATATGAAGCAAATCCTAACCTTATCAGCAATCTTCCTGACCACCCTGATTTTCGCCCAAAAAAAAGACCTTTTCAACGGCAAAAACCTAGAGGGCTGGACGGTCTACGGTACCGAAAAGTGGTACGTTGAAGACGGACTTTTAATCTGCGAAAGCGGTCCCGATGCACAGTATGGGTATCTGGGCACCGATGAACACTACAAAAACTTCGAGCTTACCTTGGAGTTCAAACAAGAGGCCGACGGCAATAGCGGAATCTTTATCCGTTCAACGGTTGACGGCACCAAAGTAAATGGTTGGCAAGTCGAGGTCGCTCCTCCGGGACATGATACCGGTGGTATCTATGAATCCTACGGCAGAGGCTGGCTCATTAAGCCCGCTCCCGAAAAAGATAAGGCGCTAAAAATGGGCAAATGGAACAAAATGAAAATCCGGGTCGACGGTGATACCGTAACCTCATGGCTGAACGGCACTGAAATGGTCACGCTTACCGATGAAAAGATTGGCGAAGGCGAAGGCGGTATTGCCCTTCAAATCCATGATGGCGGTGGTATAAAAGTGAAATGGCGCAAGATCAAGCTTAACGAGTTGAATTAAGACCCAATGGCGAGGAGTGAAGCCGAACGCAAAATGTCGCGGCACTCTGTTGAACTTTTTTAAAAGGCTCAACACAGTGCCGCGCCATGTTGCATTACTTGCTTTTAGCTTGCAATTAAGGCTAATTGTCACTATCCTCTGACGAGGCTTCCCGAATCAAATACACAAAAACGGGAAAATGATCTGAATACCCGCCGGCATAACTCCCGCCAGCATACGTACGAAACGGATATCCCTTATACTGCCCCTTTTTGGTAAGCAAATAGGGTACATTGAACACCCCGGCCTTCCAGAATCGATACTTCCCATTTTCGGGACTGAGTATGTTTTCCGTAAAATAAATCTGATCAAAAAGATTCCACTTATCCCTATAGGCCAAAGAACCGATTCCTTTTCGGTATAATTTTTCCATGGGGTTATAAAGGTGAACCTGTTCCGGTCCAGTTTCATATTGTTCTCTATCACCCTGCTCGGGGTTGGTTTTCAGTATTTTTTTAAAGCTATCGTTGTCTGGGTCATCGTTAAAATCGCCCATGCCGACAATCTTTGCCGAAATATCCAATTTTTGCACAGAATCGATAATCCGCCGGCTCAGTTTTGCGGCG
>JAGXIC010000200.1 GCA_024635875.1 Pricia sp. | reverse complement strand
AGATGTGTATAAGAGACAGGGCTTAAATGGTGCACGTGCGTCGTACTACCACCAATCGATCGGCGGCTATCATGCGGCAAAACCGGCGCGCTTGGAAGATCTGTTCAGTTTCCATATTTACAAGGGCAATATGGGCGTGCTCAATATGCTCAACGTCAAGTACGTCGTGCAACAGGATGAGAAAGGCGGGTCTTATCCCGCTGTTAATCCAGAAGCGAACGGCAATGCCTGGTTCATCAAAAAACTGGTCAGTGTCGAAAATGCGGATGCCGAAATACAGGTTTTGGATACGTTGCAAACAAAAAACATAGCGGTGGCTACTACCGAGATGATAAAAGGCATTACCGATTCCGAATTTAAGGTAGATTCCCTGAGTACCATTACGTTGACGGATTATGCTCCCAATCATTTGACCTATACTTCAAAAAATGAGTATACTGGAGTGGCCGTATTTTCGGAAATGTACTATGTCCACGGATGGAACGCCTATATCGACGGAAAACCGGCAGCCCATTTTCGGGTCAATTACACTTTACGCGCCCTGGAAGTACCCGCTGGCCAACACACCATAGAATTTAAGTTCGAACCTCAGGTTATCAAGACCGGAAGCCAGATTGCGCTGGCCAGTTCGATTGTTTTTGGACTCATTTTACTGGGAGGAATTGGGTTTACGTTTTGGCGTTCCCGTAGAGAAGAGAAGACGTAATACCTGTAGTCGATCGCTTGTAGTTTTTGTGATGAAATGAGCTTTTAGCAACGCAGGGTTTAAGGTTCAATCGCTGCTAAAGCAGCTGTTTAAGGTTTAAGGTTGGTTGCAGCAAACCTTCAAACAGCTTTGAACCTTAAACCTGCCTTCGGCACACTTGAACCTTAAACCCTAAACGCTAAAATGTGGTGGTGACCACCAGCGCACAATCAACGAACCCTTATCATGAAAAAAGTACTAATCATCACCTATTACTGGCCGCCTGCGGGTGGGCCCGGCGTACAGCGATGGTTAAAGTTCGTGAAATATTTACGGAATTTCGGGATAGAACCCGTGGTCTACGTTCCTGAAAATCCGCATTATCCCATAGTGGATACCTCTTTGGAAAAAGAAATCCCAAAGAATATTACCATCTACAAACAGCCCTTGTTCGAACCGTATGGTCTGGCCAAATTACTGTCTTCCAAAAAAACAAAGCGAATCAGTTCGGGCATTATACAGGTCAAGAACCAATCCGTTTTGGAAAAGGCGATGCTGTGGGTCCGGGGAAATTTTTTTATTCCCGATGCCCGGAAATATTGGATAAAGCCCTCGGTGAAATTTTTATCCGAGGTATTGGATAAAGAAAACATAGCTACGGTCATCACGACCGGGCCGCCTCACAGTGTCCATTTAATCGGGCAGCAATTGAAAGCGGAAAAAGATATACAATGGCTGGCGGATTTCCGGGATCCCTGGACCTCCATCGGATATCATAAAAAACTAAAACTGACCACATCCTCCCAAAAAAAACACAAGGCATTGGAGCACTCGGTCTTGAACAAGGCCGATCATATTATTGTGACCAGCCCGGCGACCCAAAGGGAATTCCAACACATTACGCAACGGCCTATTACTGTGATCACCAATGGCCATGATTCCGTTTACCAAGGCGGCGCCCATTTGGACAAGGACTTCACCATCTCCCATATCGGATCCCTGCTAACCGGCAGAAATCCGAAAAAGCTGTGGAAAGTTCTCTCCCAGATTGCCTCCGAGAACTCCGTCTTCCGCGCCGACCTGCAATTGGAATTTATGGGCGTTGTAAGTAAAGACGTGATCGACAGCCTCTACCGCCTCGAACTTGGCCCATATATCAAAATACGGGGTTACGGATCCCATGCCGAAGCACAGCGCCGACAACAAAGAGCACAGGTTTTACTACTGGTCGAAATCGATTCGGAAGAAACGAAAGGTATCATTCCTGGAAAACTTTTTGAGTACATGGCCGCTCAACGTCCTATTTTGGCTTTGGGCCCTAAAGATTGGGAGGCCGGAAAAATCATTCAGGAAACCCAATCCGGTGCCGTTTTCGATTACGATGCCCACAACGGACTTAAAAAAACGATTTTAGCCTGGTACGCCAGCTTTAAAAAGCAAAATTTAGCTTCGAATGCAAAGAACCTTGAAAAATACAGCCGAAAGGCGCTTACCGAGGAGTTGGCAAAAATTATTTGAAATTGGGCTACAACCCGTTTAACCCATTATATACACCCCGGATCAATGCAGAAATTTCACATCTAACATCAACATCTCACGTCTAACATCATAATTCTCAAAGCTAACATTTAACATCTAAAATGGGTGTAGTCTTTAAACAATCCTTGAACAACACCATCGTCACCTACCTCGGTTTTGGGGTGGGGGCGGTCAACGTACTTTTTCTATATACCAACTTCATGTCCGATGAATATTACGGACTTGTCAATGTGGTGCTCTCTGCCGCAATGGTGTTAATGCCCGTTTTAGCCTTCGGGGTTCCGAACAGTTTAATTAAATTTTATAGTAGTTTTAAAGATGAAAGGACAACGGACGGTTTTTTGACCTTGATGTTGTTTCTTCCCTTGATCCTGATCCTTCCCGTTGGTGGTCTGACCCTTGTGGCCCATGAGGCCATAGGTAATTTTTTATCCAAAGAAAATCCTATCGTAAAGAATTATATCTGGCCTATTTTTTGGATCGGTATGGCGATGGCCTATTTCGAGGTATTCTACGCTTGGGCCAGAGTGCGTATGCGGTCCGTTTTCGGTAATTTTATGAAAGAAGTATTTTCAAGGGTCGGGGTCACCTTGTTGTTGCTCTTCCTATATTTTCATTTGATTTCCGTAGAAACTTTTATACCTATCGCAGTCGGAATTTACCTGCTGCGCACACTCATTATGGCCGCTTACGCTTTCGGCATTCGCAGGCCCCGATTGGTCTTTGACTTTCCAAGTAATACGAGGAATATTTTAGCGTATTCCACTATGATTATCCTGGGAGGTTCCGCAGCGATAGTCCTGCTGGAAATAGACAAGGTAATGATCAACCAGTTCATCGAAATCGAAAATGTGGCCTATTACAGCGTAGCCGGATTTATAGCCATGGTCATCGCCGTGCCCTCGCGCTCGATGCACCAGATTACCTATCCATTGACGGCAGAGTTATTAAATAAAAGGGACAAGCCGGCCCTTGCAGCATTGTACCAACGCAGTTCACTGACGCTCTATATCGTTTCCGGACTGTTGTTCATCCTTATTCTATTGAATTTGGACGACCTCTACAAAATGCTTCCCGAACCCTATCGCAACGGTTTTGTCATCTTCATTTGGTTGGGACTGGCCAAAGTGTACGACGCACTTTTGGGAAATAATAATTCCATCCTCTATAACTCCGACTATTATCGGGCTATATTGTTTATGGGGGCACTTTTGGCGGTCTTGACCATTCTTTTCAACCTATGGCTGATTCCCAAATACGGACTTGACGGTGCCGCCATCGCCAGTTTTTCCGCTTTTTTTATCTACAATACCATCAAGTTGATTTATGTAAAATCTAAATTCGGTATCCTTCCTTTTACCCAAGAAACCTTGAAAGTATCCGCATTGTTGATCGGCATCGGATGTAGCTTCTATTTTTTGGATTTTCCTTTTCATCCTATCCTAAATATTGCCCTGAAAGGTACGTTGATCTGTGCTTTGTATATCGGCATTATCTATCGCTTTAAGATTTCGGAGGATGTTTTCGGAGTGCTGACCAAAATCTTGAAAAAATAATTTATCCTGCGTATTTGTTTTACCTTGGGTCAATCACTATTTTTATTCGTATAATTTAGCTGGCCAAGGTTAAGTATTAGGACGTTTTCGTAGGTACGTATGCAGCGTTCTTTACTACCTAATGGATAGCCTAGAAAGTATTCAGAATTTACAGGGTAATTTTACGTAAGGGAAGAATAGGATATAGGATGGGTCCGATACATACAGCAGTCCAAAGATGGCCCGATACGGGTTTCAAAAAGGAATAAATGGGAGGGAAATATGAAGGATGACTTTAGAAGGAACGTTTCGATCCATGGTTCACAAGATCTTTCGGATAATTTTCAATTTAAAGACCCGATACAGCACGCCGCAGGCATGTTGGGCGTAAAGGAAGCCCTCAAACACAGTTTTAAGGAAATGGGTATCGTACGGTCCATGCGGGCGCTGCTCGATATGAACCAAGAAAGCGGTTTCGATTGCCCGAGCTGCGCTTGGCCCAACCCCGAAAATCCGTCTCCCGTTGCCGAATATTGCGAAAATGGGGCGAAAGCCTTGGCCGATGAGGCTACCACGGAGCATATCGGTGAAGCTTTCTTTAAAAAGAATTCCGTTGAGACGCTTTCCCAGCTTACCGATTACGAGTTGAACAAACTGGGAAGGCTTACGGAACCTTTGGTCTTAAGACCAGGAAGCATTCATTACGAACCGATTTCGTGGGAGGATGCCTACAGGCTGATTTCCGAAGAACTGCGTAAACTGGATTCCCCCGATGAGGCCATTTTTTACACTTCCGGACGGTCTAGCAACGAGGCGGCCTATCTCTATGGTATGTTCGCCAGGGCCTTCGGCACCAACAATATGCCTGACTGTTCAAATATGTGCCATGAATCAAGTGGCATCGCTTTGGGCGAAACCTTGGGTATCGGAAAGGGATCCATCAAATTGGAAGACCTCTACGAAGCCGAAGTCGTTATCGTAGCAGGACAAAATCCCGGTACGAACCATCCGCGGATGCTGTCCGCCCTCGAAAAATGCAAACAGAACGGCGGAAAGGTCATCAGTATCAATCCCTTGGAGGAAACGGGACTCGTAAATTTCAGAAATCCCCAAAATAGTAAGGGACTGATAGGTGGGGGAGAAGACATGGCGGACATCCATCTGCAAGTACGAATTAATCAGGATATCCCTTTAATCAAGCTAGTGATCAAAAAATTGGCGGCCATGGATACCATGAAGAAGGACGTCTTCGACCATGGGTTTTTACGGGAATATGTTGCCGGTTACGAAAGTCTGATGACCGATATAGAAAACTATGATGAAAACGCACTTTTAAGACAGTGCGGCGTTGAAGAGGGTAAAATAGAGAACACCGCACTTCTGCTCGCAAAAAAATCTAAGATTGTCGTCTGCTGGGCAATGGGGCTGACCCAGCATAAAAATGGCGTCGCCAATATCCAAGAGTATGTCAATTTACTCTTATTGAAGGGATCTATCGGAAAACCCGGTGCCGGCACCTGTCCCGTTCGCGGTCATAGCAACGTACAGGGCGATCGCAGTGTAGGCATACAGCATTTTGTCGATAAGGCAATGAACCAGCGTATCGAAAAGTATTTGGGCTTCAAGCCCCCGAATAAAGAAGGCGTGGATACTGTCGGTGCCATGAAGGCCATGCACGACGGAAAGGCCAAAGTCTTCGTGTGCTTGGGAGGTAATTTTCTGATGGCCGCTTCCGATACGGTATACACCGCAAAGGCCCTGCAAAACTGCGACCTGACCGTGCAGGTCAGTACCAAGCTCAACCGTTCGCATCTGGTGACCGGCAAGACCGCGCTGATATTGCCCACCTACGGTCGCTCGGAAAAGGATATGAAAAACGGCGACCTACGCTATCTCACCATGGAAGACAGTATGGGCCGGGTCCGCCAATCCAGGGGACTGCTGAAACCAGCCTCCGATAACATCAAAAGTGAACCTGAACTGATCGCCGAACTGGCGGACACGTATTTTCAGGGAAGACACTCCGTACCCTGGAAAGCCATGGGTGAGGACTACGCGTTGATCCGGGAAAGTATCGACGAGGTCGCCAAAGGATTTGAGAAAACAGCGGAACGTTCCAAGGGCATTGGTTACTATCTGCCCAATAACGTCCGGAATCTTGATTTCAGCATGCTACCCGATGGAAAGGCACAGTTGACGCTAAATGCACCGCCCGACCACCATTTGGCCGAAGATGAGTTTATGCTCATGACCATCCGTTCGCACGACCAGTTCAATACCACCATTTATGGCCTTGATGACCGCTACCGAGGGGTCTATAACGAACGAAGGGTATTGTTTATGAACCCAGAAGATATGGCGTCTAGAAATTTCGTAAAAATGGATGTGGTCAACATTCACAGCAACTATGACAATACACTGAGGACCGCCCCGAGATTTTTGGTACTTCCGTATAATATTCCCAAGGGAGATTTGGCAGCCTATTTTCCCGAAACCAATGTTCTGGTGCCTTATAACCATTTTGCGGAGAAAAGTAAGACGCCGATCAGTAAGTCGATCAAGGTTACAGTGGAAAAAAAAACCCCCGCAGCGCATAAATCCGCTACGGGGGCAAACAACTAACCAACCTAAAAACTACTATTAATATCTTCTGGCACTTCGTGATGAAGATGTACTTGCTGATGTATTTCTGCTGCTTCCCGAAGACGATCTGCTAACCGTACTTCTTGACGGCGCCTTGCTTACACTTCTCGATGATGAAGGTCTAGTTGCGGCATTGCTTCCGCCTCTTGAAGAAGAACTTCTGGTCGCCGCACTACTTCTGCTTCTAGACGGTGCTTGGCTCACGCTCCTCGATGAAGAACTTCTTGAGCCGACACTGACCCCGCTTCTTGCTGGCGCTTTGCTCACGCTTCTTGAAGAAGAACTTCTTGTCGTCGCACTACTTCTGCTTCTAGACGGTGCTTGGCTCACGCTCCTCGATGAAGAACTTCTTGTGCTGACACTGTTCCCACTTCTTGAGGTTGTGGTACTATTTTTGGCCACGCTTCGATTGCTGCGAACTGCATTCTCCCGTACGGTGACCCTTCGATCGTTTTTATAGATCCGTGACCGTTCGCTGCGTACCGAGTTGGAGCGATGGGTACGACCTATAGTGGTGTATGCCCTTCGGGTATTATACTGGTAGGGGTTATAATAGGTATAACGTACAGGGCTGTAATACCTTCTATAAGGTCGGTTGTACACCAAACATAATCCTATGGCCGGTCTGGCAAAAAATGCATGAAAAGGTCGGTAGACGTACTGTCTGTTATACACGTTGATATATCCGGTATGATAATCGTAGAATCCGCTACGGTTGTAGTAAACGTACATACCGCCCACACGGTTTACCCTGTTCCGATTATAGTTAATATCAACATCCCCGATTTGGGTTACACGGCCATAATAATCGTAATAAATAGGTACATTTTCAACCTGAATAACTGCACCATAATCGTCATATTGGGCAAAGGGACTATAATCGTATCCGGAGTTGAATGTTACCCCATTCCTGCGTCCCGTGACCTGATTGTCGATGTAAAAATCAAATTCCCCATCGGGATATACCGAAAACGTAATGCCGCTCTCGACAAATATAAACGAGTCGTTATAGCGATAGGCTTCGTTTTCCGAAACCTTATCCGCAGAATTATTGGTAGCTGAGGCCATAGCACCTGAGGAGCCTAAAAGTATAGCCGATAAAAAGAGGACTACGTTTTTCATGATATAAGGTTTAAATTCAGAATGCAACTATTTACATTCGCCTTACATAAAACAAACAACGTGCCAAAAAAGAATATTTATTTCAACTATTTGATTATCAAATAGTTGAAATCAAAAATTGGTTCAGTATTACCTAGCCCCGCATAACTTCTCCTTCAAATACCCGGCAGTAAAAGAAGCTTTACTATTAATTATCTCCTCGGGAGTACCTTCCGCCAACAATTGGCCGCCGTTCTCACCACCTTCGGGACCTAAATCAATGATATAATCGGCACATTTGATGAGCTCGATATTATGCTCGATAACGATAACGGAATGACCTTTGGCAATTAGGGCATCAAAAGATTTCAATAATTTTTTAATGTCGTGAAAATGGAGCCCGGTGGTGGGCTCGTCGAAGATGAAAAGGGCTTTGTCCTTGGTCGTTGCCTTAACTAGAAATGATGCAAGTTTAATCCGCTGCGCCTCGCCACCGGATAGGGTGGAGGAGGACTGTCCCAAAGTCACATAACCAAGCCCTACATCTTGCAAAGGTTTCAGTTTGTTAACGATTTTATCCTGTTTATTGCGATCAAAGAAGGCGATGGCATCGTCGATGGTCATGTTGAGTACGTCGTCAATATTGGCATGTTCGAATTTGACTTCAAGCACTTCCTTCTTAAAACGCTTGCCTCCGCAGGTATCGCATTCCAGATGTACGTCGGCCATAAACTGCATCTCTACGGTGATTTCTCCCTCGCCTTTGCATTTTTCGCAGCGCCCGCCATCGACGTTAAAGGAAAAGTGCTTGGCCTGATAGCCCCGTATTTTGCTCAGTTTCTGGGAGGCAAAAAGATTCCGGATGTCATCGTAAGCCTTGATATAGGTAACGGGATTGGAGCGTGAAGACCGTCCGATAGGATTCTGATCAACGAATTCCACATGTTTTATGGACTTATATTGACCCTCAACCTTGGTAAACTGTCCGGCTTTTTCACCATAGCCACCGGTTTCCTTTAATATAATAGGATAGAGCAGCTTTTTGACCAAGGTACTTTTACCACTTCCGGAAACCCCGGTCACCACCGTTAGCATGTTCAGCGGGAAAGTGACGTCAATATTTTTAAGATTATGTTCCCGTGCACCTTTAATGGTAATGTAATTTTTAGAGGTTCGCCTTTGCTTGGGTACCGCAATCTCTTGGGTACCGTTGAGGTAGTCCGCTGTGAGCGAATTTGACTTCAAAATTTCGCTCAACGGACCATAGGCCACCACCTCACCACCGTGCGTGCCTGCTTCGGGACCGATATCGATTACCTCGTCGGCCGCTTTCATGATATCTTCATCGTGCTCGACCACAATAACGGTATTGCCCAAGTCGCGAAGGGATTTTAGCACATCGATCAGGTTTTCGGTATCCTTGGGATGCAGGCCGATGCTGGGCTCATCCAAAATATACATGCTTCCTACCAGGCTACTGCCTAATGAAGTAGCCAGATTTATGCGTTGGCTTTCCCCACCGGAAAGGCTGTTCGATTTTCTATTCAGGGTCAAATATCCTAATCCTACTTTATCCAAAAAACCCAACCGGGTATTGATTTCCTTTAACAGGCGTGAGGCTATCTTGGCATCGTGTTCGCCCAATGAAATTTCGGCAAAGAAACCGATCAATCGTTTGATGGGCAATTCGACCAAATCCGAAATATGCTTGCCATCCACTTTTACATACGCCGTCTCTTTACGTAGACGCTTGCCTTTGCACTGACTACATCGGGTCTTGCCCCGATAACGTGAAAGCATCACCCGATTTTGAATTTTATAACTCTTTTCCTCTAAAGTTTCAAAAAATTTGTGCAGTCCGATGAAATGGTCGTTACCGTCCCACACTAATTGTTTTTGGTCATCCGAAAGCTCAAACCAAGGTTTGTGGATGGGGAAATCGAATTTGTAGGCAGAATTCACCAGTTGGTCACGATACCAGCCCATACTTTCCCCCCGCCAGGCAAAAATGGCGTTATCATAAACGGATAAAGCCGTATTCGGAATTACCAAGTCTTCATCGATGCCAATAACATCACCGTAGCCCTCGCATTTGGGGCACGCGCCATAGGGATTATTAAAACTGAACAGATGCACGTTCGGTTCCAGAAAAGTCATCCCGTCCAATTCGAAATTATTGCTGAAATGTTTCCGATTTTGGGTGGATAGTTCTTCGATGATCAATTTCCCTTTTCCCTCAAAAAAAGCGGTATCCGCGGCATTGGCCAAACGGTTCAGGAAATCTTCGTCATCCTTGGTAATGATACGGTCCACTACCAAATCGAACTCCCTTCCGATAGTTGCGGGCGCGGCATCGATTCGAATGACTTCTTCCTTATATTTTATACGGGCATATCCTTGCTTCGATAATAACTGTAGGGATTTCAAGGTGTCCCGTTTTTCATCGATTTTCAAAGGGGCCAACAACAAAAGTTTCGTACCCTCGTCATAGGTTTTGATATCATTTATGACATCGGTGACGGTATGCTTTTTGACCTCATTTCCTGAAATTGGCGAAAAGGTCTTCCCGATACGGGCATAGAGCAATTTCAGATAATCATAGATTTCAGTGGTCGTACCCACTGTGGAACGGGGGTTGGTCGAATTAACCTTTTGCTCTATGGCAATGGCCGGGGCGATTCCTTTTATATAGTCCACTTTTGGCTTATCGAGTTTACCCAAGAACTGGCGGGCGTATGAAGAAAGGCTTTCGACATAGCGTCGCTGTCCCTCTGCATAGAGCGTATCAAACGCCAGACTCGATTTCCCCGATCCGGATAGTCCCGTAATAACTACCAACTTGTTCCGGGGAATCACGACATCTATATTTTTTAGATTGTGCAGTTTGGCTCCCTTTATAATGATGTTCTCCTTCGGATTTACGTCTTGTAATCTAAGTGTGCCTGTGTTCATTTTGCAAAGATACAACTTGCACCTAGCTTGTTATATCCTTTTAGAACCAATTTTTAGGGTACATTTCCAAACCCGCGGGCTAAACCGAACATCTTAAGTTTCTAACCTATGCAAGCATTTCGAAGAAAAATAGTAGCATATTACGCACTGCGAAAATCGCAAGGGGATAAAATTAATGAACCATTCAGTAAATTTTAACGTATATTCATACAGCATAGCTAACTATCTATAAATGATTTTTTCAGGTCGATTATTTTTTCTCTATATTTGACACCTAACAAAACGTTAATACCACGACACGCCTATAGCATAAAATTACTTTTTTAAAGATTCAGTCATTCTTTAGCAGGTTCTTTTCATTTTGAAAAGCACTTGGGTATAACCAAAAAAAGTAATTGTTATGGAGCCACAACTCGAAGATTCCCTTCTTATTCAACGCTACGTTTCCGGTGACGAAAGAGCCTTAAAAGGCCTTATCGATAAACACAACCAACGTCTTAGCAGTTTTATCTATTCCAAGGTAGGCAACCGCAGTATTACCGAGGATATTTTTCAGGATACTTTTATAAAGGTCATCAAGACCTTGCGCAGGGGTACCTATAAAGAAGAAGGTAAATTTTTGCCCTGGGTTATGCGAATCGCCCACAACCTTATAATAGACCACTTTAGAAAAAGCAGTCGAATGCCCATGTTCGAAGGTGCGGACAGTTATAATATCTTTTCCATGATGGGCGACGATAAACTCGATGCCGAGCGTCAGATCATTAAAGACCAAATCGATTTAGATCTTGGGGTGCTGATAGAAGAATTACCTTTGGATCAAAAGCAAGTATTGGTCATGCGTATCTATAAGGATATGAGTTTCAAGGAAATCTCCGAAAATACCGGGGTTAGCATCAATACCGCCTTAGGCCGGATGCGCTATGCCCTTATTAATTTGAGAAAGATAATCGAGGAGAACGATATAGTTTTAACGAATTAACCCGTAGTAGGTCGGATCGGGATATCCTTTTTAGGTTCGGTAGCGTTATAGTAGCGAAACAATATCGAACAATCATGGAAGAAATATACTTTGATATACAGGGCAACTGTACATTGATAAAGGCAAGTAAACACAGAGTTGACTTTTTACTGGCGTACTCAAAATCCCTACAAATAACCGGATTCAAGGGTGCTTATTTCGAAACGCACTTGAACTGAGGTAATTACAAATTAATTTGAGGCCCCTGCAACAATCCGTTGCAGGGGCTTTTAATTTTCAGGGCATCCAAATTGCGCCATCCAACGCAATTGAAACGGATTTATTTTATGGAAACTGCAAAAAGTAGGATTTCACATCAAAAATCGAGGGTTTGACAACATAGTTTTTTCCAAACGCCTACTTCTATCTAGTTTTACTTCAGATTTAAAAAACAAAGCTATCCCCACAGGATAAACGTAACACTCAAAAATTTAACCATAACTCAGGAATTTTCCCCTCGAAAGTCCCAATCTAAAAACCCTACAAGATGACCCAGCAAATCGAAGATTCAGTACTAGTAAGCAATTACATCAGCGGTGACGAAAAAGCCCTCGAGGTTTTGATCAAACGCCACAACCAGCGTATCAGTAGCTTTATATATTCTAAAGTGTTGGATAGGGATGTTACGGAAGATATTTTTCAGGATACCTTCATAAAGGTCATCAAAACCCTGAAAAAAGGTTCCTATAGTGAGGAAGGTAAATTTTTACCATGGGTCATGCGTATCGCCCACAACCTGATTATTGATTATTTCAGAAAGAACAAAAGGATGCCAATGTTCGAGGGCAGTGATGATTTTAATATTTTCTCGGTAATCGGCGACGATAAACTCAATGCCGAAAAACAGCTTATTCAAGATCAGATTACTGCAGATTTACAACATCTTATCGAAGAGCTGCCCGATGATCAGAAGGAGGTCTTGATTATGCGCATCTACAAGGATATGAGTTTTAAGGAAATCTCCGAAAATACAGGGGTTAGCATCAATACCGCTTTGGGAAGAATGCGTTATGCGCTGATCAACCTTCGCAAGATCATCGATAAAAATAATATCGTATTGACCAATTAATAAAATTTATTTTCATAGATTTTATGTCTTGTCGTTTATTTTTGACAATATTTCAGATGTAGTTGCGTTATTTATGTATAACAAAGCTACTATTATGGAAAAAATCTACTCTGAAAACCTTGAGAAAGGTAAAAACATTACAGCTAGGCCTGAAACCGTACAGTTTTTGCTGGGTTTCTCTAAATCACTACATATCGTGAAATATCAAAATTTCCGATTTGAGAATAATTTGAATTAGGCTTTATAACTATACGCTTTTCGCTACTCGCTTTACGCATTTTTCAGCGCGATGCGCATGGGGAAAAGCGTTTGGCAGTTCAATCAATAGTACTTCCAGATCAGAAAATGTTTCACTTGATCTAGGCTTATCCTTTTTTACGGTAATATGCGTTCAAGACCGACTTCCTTCCAATGGTCTTTGTAATAATATCGGTGTCCAAATTCCAGCCTCTTGCTTGGGAATATTCCCTGCCGTACCAAATAATCTGAAGATGTAGATCGTTCCAAAGTTCTTTGGGAAAAAGACGTTTGGCATCCTTTTCGGTTCGTACCACATTTTTTCCGTTTGAAAATCCCCATCGGTACATGAGGCGATGGATATGGGTATCGACCGGAAAAGCTGGAATTCCGAAAGCTTGGGACACCACTACACTCGCCGTTTTATGTCCTACGGCGGGTAGTTCTTCCAATAATTCCATTTCTTGGGGCACTTGCCCGCCATACTTTTCGATCAGGATTTTCGAAAGTCCGTGAATACCTTTGGATTTCATAGGTGATAAGCCGACCGGTTTTATGATTTCCCGAATTTCTTCTACCGATAGTTTTACCATATCATAGGGATTGTCCGCTCTTTCAAACAACAAGGGTGTTATCTGGTTTACCCGTACATCGGTGCTTTGGGCAGACATTAGTACCGCGATAAGTAAGGTGTAAGGGTCTTTGTGGGTAAGGGGGACAGGAATTTCAGGATAGATTTCTTGTAAGGTCCGTATCGTGAAATCGACCTTTTCGGCTTTCGTCATTTTTGTTTAATTTCGTTACGTTTAACAAATTTAATACAAAAAACAGCTATGAATAGATTGCAAGTGGGGGACCAAGTTCCCGAATTTTTATCCAAAGACCAAGATGGCACCATCATAAAGCTTTCCGATTACCGGGGTCAGAAGTTGGTAGTTTTTTTCTATCCAAGGGCCAATACACCGGGCTGCACTGCCGAAGCCTGTAATCTACGCGATAACTATTCAGAATTAAAAGCGGCTGGTTATGAACTTTTGGGGGTTAGCGAGGATACCGGCAAAAAGCAGTCCAACTTCAAAAACAAATACGATTTACCCTTTCCTTTATTGGCCGACGAAGATCATTCGGTTATCGACACCTTTGGCGTTTGGGGGCCAAAAAAATTTATGGGCCGGGAATTCGACGGACTTCTCAGAACTACCTTTATACTTGATGAAGATGGGGTAGTGGAAAAGGTAATTGACAAAGTTAAGACCAAAGCTCACGCCGCGCAGATTTTGGAATGAAAAGGTCTATTTTTAAGGGTCTGTCGTTGAAATTTAAGAAAGGGCTGAAAATCTATAGGTCAAAGGCGTTTTCAGCAGACTATAATCGGTAGAAACGCAGTGCCTTGCGTCTTTGCCGTAAGATCCTACACCTTTTCTTTCTCGGTCTTGACCAACTTTCGGGTAAAAAGATTCTTTTCCTTAATGGTTTTGGCAATCCCCTCGGGCAGCATTTCTTCCCATCCTTTTTCGTTGCTGATGATTTTCTTAAGTACATCCCTAGAAAAGATATGCATGATTTCGGGATCGTAGTCGATAATGTCCATCACCTTGCCATTGTACTTAAAGAATTTATAGAGTTCCTTCATTCTCGGATGTACCTTGACGTTGTTGCTGGTCATGATCTGTCCGGTATCGGTATTTTTCATGGGGTAGAGATATACCTGAAGATCTTTGAAAAACAGTTTTCCGAAGGCCTCGAGTATACCACCGCTCAAATGGCGGTAATATTTTTCATCGAAAATATCGATGAGGTTGTTGATTCCCATCGTAAGGCCGATTTTCTCCTTAGTATAGTTGTTAAAATATTCGACCAATTTGTAGTACTCCTGAAATTTGGATATCATTACCGTATGGCCCAATGCACCCAACAACTCGGCCCGATCCATAAAATCGTGCTCATCGATTTCGCCAGAGGCCTTTAGATTCGATAGTGTAATCTCGAAAATGACGATGGTACGGTCTTGGTCGACATTTTGATCTCGAAGAAAAATATCGTACGATTTATGGAACATATCCATATTTACTTTGGTTACCGGCCTAAAGCTGCCCCGTAATGCCAGAATATTCTTTTTGTAAAGGAGTGTCGCCGGAAGCAAATTATTGCCATCGGGCCCGAACATGACCGCATCCGTCATATCGTTCCGTATCAATTGCAAGCTCATCAACCGGTTGTCGACATCCTTAAAATTCGGACCTGAAAAGTTGACCATATCGATTTCGATCGTGTCCTTGTCGATGTGGTCATAGAGGTATTTCAGTAGTTTTCTGGGCTTGTGGTATTTGTAGAAGGCTCCATAAATTAGGTTGGTGCCTACCACACCCAAAGTTTCTTGCTGCAAACGTGCCTCGTTCTGTTTGAAACGTATATGCAGTACGATTTCGTCATAATCCTTTTGTTGGGGATCTAGTTGGTAGCGTATTCCCAGCCACCCATGACCTTTATAGCGTTTCGAAAAATCGATGGTAGCTACCGTATTCGCGTAAGAAAAGAAAAGCCGGTCGGGGTGTGTCTCCCTGCTGATGCGTTCTTCCATCAGCTTCATTTCGTGGGTCAACATTTTTTTTAAACGGGGTTGAGTCACGTATCTGCCGTCTTCCTCGATGCCATAGATCGCGTCACTAAAGTCTTTGTCATAGGCACTCATGGCCTTCGCTATAGTACCGGAGGCCCCACCAGACCTAAAAAAATTGCGAGCGGTCTCCTGTCCAGCACCTATTTCAGAAAAGGTACCGTAGATATCGGGATTTAAATTGATTCTCAAGGTCTTGGCCTTGATCGAGGGGATGTTTTCAAACGCAGTGTCCCTATCTAGAACTGAAGCCATAGCTTTTTTTTTGTTAAACAAAGTTAACAAGTTCGGGCAATCTATTAAATTATTTAGTTATAAATTTGAATTTAGATGAACGAGACGTTGCGAATTACTTTTCTAGGAACCGGCACATCCCAAGGTATACCAATTATCGGCAGTAACCATCCGGTTTGTTTAAGTGATGACCCAAAGGACAAAAGACTACGGGTATCCGTTTTGATTTCTTGGGATAACAACAACTATGTTATCGACTGCGGCCCTGATTTCCGGCAGCAGATGCTTACCCATCCGGTCGATAGATTGGATGGCATCCTCTTTACCCATGAGCATTCCGATCATACGGCGGGGTTAGATGATATTCGTCCCTATTTTTTCCGTCAGGGCGATATTCCTATCTATGCCCATCAAAGGGTCGTCGCTTCCTTGCGCCAACGTTTCGATTATATTTTTTCGGATACCAATCGGTATCCAGGTGCTCCCTGTGTCGCTATTAATTTGGTTGAAAATGGTCATTCGTTTACTTTAGGGGATATTTCAGTAGTCCCCATATCGGCCAAACATAACCGGATACCCGTTTTCGGCTACCGTTTTGGGGATTTCACTTATTTAACGGATGTAAAAACAATTGAAGAAAAGGAAATAGATAAAATCAAAGGCTCGAAAGTTTTAGTGGTCAATGCCCTCCGGGAGGAGGCCCACCATTCCCATTTCAACTTGGAGGAAGCCTTGGCATTTGTCGAAATGGTAAAACCTGAAATCGCTTACTTCACACATATTAGCCACCTTTTAGGATTTCATGCAGAAGTGGAAGAAAAATTGCCGGAAGGTGTGCACTTGGCTTATGATGGGTTGGTGGTGGAGATGTAAGATTTGAGACGTGAGATTTGAGAGATGTACCAGTTGGAGGTTGCGGTAGGTATTTATAAAATACATGGCCGGTATGAAATAAGTTTAGTTATTTAGTGGTTTATACGTTTAGAAAAGATTTCTATCAAATTACAAAAATGAAAAACAAAATTTTCCTTTACCTATTTCTTTTTATGGCACTCATTAGCCTATATCTTTTTGTTAGCAGCGGTAAAATGGCGGAAGCCAAGGATGCGAAGATCGAAAATCTGCAGACTAATGTGGAACAATTGCAGGATTCCGTTAAAAACTCCCAACTAAAAATGCTGGAAATGCAGTATTTTTCTTTGGAAAACAATGATGATGCGCTGGCTTACTACGACCATTTGTCAATGAAAAACCCTACGGGCTACATATCCGACAAACTCCTGGAGACCAATGAAAGCAAAGGCACCAACCCGCTTGTACCTTATGATGGCATGGAAGGTGATTTTAAGATCAATAAAATCAAGGTGCTGAACCATAAATGGATATTAGCTGATTTTTCCGATGGAAAATATTGGGGCGAACTGCTGATCAAATACGAATTGAAGGACGATTTAGGCGTGGACTTTACCTTGACAGACCACCTGTTGTATACGCGAAGCAATTGAGTAGTAGTAGCACTCGCAGTTCGCAGTCAAAAATTTAAGGTCCAATCGCTACTTTGTAGCGGTTCAAAGTTTAAGTTTCGTTTCAGTTAACCTTTAAACTGCCGACGGTAAGATAGACCTTTAAATTTTGTCCGCTAGCCACTTTTTAAACGAATGAAAATTCTGGGGCGAGACACCGTGACCGACGGGAAATTCCTCGTATACATTCTCGATGCCCAGTTTATCTAAAAATGGTTGGGCTTTCTGTGCCCACTCCGACGGAATCACCTGATCTACTTGTCCATGGGAAGCATATATCTCGAGATTTTGATGGTTTTTATCGGCATAACCGTCCACTAAGATTTTCTCGTTGATATATCCACTGAGCGCAATAACGTTTTTTATCCTTTCGGGATAGGATAGGGCCACCGCATAGCTGAGAATCGTTCCTTGGCTGAATCCGAGCAAGGTAATTCGGTTATCGTCCAGTCCATAGGTTTTACAGGCTTCATCGATAAACGAGACAATTTTTTCGCGGGATTGTGCGGCCTGTTCATCATCGCTCCATTTGCCCTGCTGCGCATCGAAGTTGATAGCGTACCAGGCATTTCCAAAGGGTTCCATAGGGTAGGGGGCACGTACGGAAATGATGCATAGTTCTTCGGGAAGCTCAGGGGCGAAAGAGAATAGGTCCTCTTCATTACTACCATACCCGTGAAGCATGAACATGACAGGCGGTTTGCCTTTGGTAGGCGATGATGGGCGAATCAGGTGTTCTAAAGATAAAGGTGCTGTAGTCATATTCGGGTATTAATTTAGGCGGATTTTACTAGCAAATTCGATTTAGAGTTTGTTTTATTGCAAGATGCAGGAATAGGAATAGGAATAGGAATAGGATTAAGCATTAATGATTTAATTTTTCAGACCAAACACCAAACACCAAACACCAAACACCAAACTACTTGTACTCTTCCCGCACCGGACTGAAAACATCCATCAGTTTACAGG
>JAGXIC010000199.1 GCA_024635875.1 Pricia sp. | reverse complement strand
GTTGAACATATTGAGGGATAAAGGAGTGAAAGGGGTGCCGAAAAGCATGAGGCCACACAGATTAAAGGGGCGATATAAGGATAATTGGGAATGTCACATAAAGCCAGACCTTTTGATAATATGGATTCAGATTGATGAAGAAGGTATTATCAGATTAGTTAGACTTGGAAGCCATTCTAATCTTTTTTGAACTAAAGTTCAAATAAACGATAGGAATTATTGAAATTACTGGGGATTTAGCAGCAATCTTGACTTTTTTACTATTCGTTTCAATTATATAGTGAGCATTTTCTTATTTAAGAAATGCAAAGCTAATAATGCAAATAAGAAGAAAGCTGGAGGTTAATGGAGGCTATTTAGCTTTCATTGAATACTCAATGTTTAGCTCAATTAAAGGATTGTTTAAATGGCGGTATCACAATTTGTGACACCCTAAAAATAAATACAAGTGGGTAACCATAAATTCAATAAACCACAACTTTTACAAAAACACATTTTGTTGTACCTATGTTGTACCCAAGAAATAAAAAAGCCCCCGACTTCCATGAAATCAAGGGCTTTTTTAGTTGGCCTACTAGGACTCGAAATCTGGGTTATAATTGTCATGAGTTAATGATATATTTAAATTTCCAACCGCTCCTGATATTCATCCATAATATGGGTAGGCAGATTTTTGATATAAATTTCCGTTGTTTGAAGTTTACTGTGTCCAAGCATTTTACTGAGCGCATTTATGGGTACGTCATTTAGAATAAGATTGGTAGCCATCGAATGTCGGCTTACATAGCTTGTTAGTTTTTCTTCAATATCGCACAGTTCGGCAATTTCTTTCAACCGCTTGTTGTACCGTTTTCTTTCCCATTGTACATCATAGTATTGGTCTTGGGCATTCTCCCTTCGTACAATCGGGAAAATGAAATCTTTCTTTGTTTTGTCTTCCAAGTAATAATTCAAGATAGACGATAATTGCCCTGTAATTTTGATATCATATGGTCTAGCGGTCTTCTGTCTACGGTATTGAATTCTGCCGTCAATAATATTGCCCACCTTTAAAAAAGCCATGTCGATAAACGAAATGCCGTTCATTAAATAGGAACACAGAAAATAATTACGGGTATGAAATAATGCGCTGTCGAATTCCAATTCTAAATCAAGAATACGTTTAATCTTATCCTTACTTATAGCCCGTTTTGCAGTAGGTTGTGACTTTATCTTATACTTCCTAAACGGATAGTTGTCGGCCGATACAATTTCCTGATGAATCGCTTTATTATAAATGGCCCTAATGGTTCGCATATACGTCGATAGCCCATTCAGACTATTACCTCTCTTTAAATGGGTGGTTTCAAACCTTTTCAAATAGGTATAGTTCACTTCTTCGAACCGTAAACTCCTCTTTCGATGGAAATTCTTCAATGCACCTAGGACACTTTTATAGGCTCTAGCATTACCGAATCGGTTGGCTTCTTCCATTTCATCAATGAGTTGTTGGGTATATTCGAAGAAGGAGATTTTTTTGGTCGTTTTGGTTAGAATACGTTTCAAATCGGTTATGCTCAAACTTTCTAATTGTCCATTTTCCTCCAATAAATTAATTCCGTCCCTAAATTCGGTTTTCTTTTTGGTCAGCATATTGTTCAAACGAGGCACTGACGAAACACCTTTATAGCTTCTCTTGACTTCGCGATTCTTCTCATTCCAGTATTCTGGTGGAAGAGCAAATCCGGTTGAAATGGCGATCGTCTTTCGGTGATGGCTCAATCTAAAAATAATTGGGCACATGCCATCTTTTCGTTTTCGTCTCGTATCTATTGAAAGTGTAAGGTTGGTTTTCATTTTTTGAAGATACGAAAAATTTGCACTCAATTTGCACTCAAAATCGGGTATTATATGGTTTTATATGAATTCATATGATTTTTAAAGTATTGATTTTCAGTACTTTTAAATATATTTTAGAATATACAAAACCATAAATCCGTTGCCTTCTAAGCAGACGGTCACAGGTTCGAATCCTGTCGCGATCACCATTGATAGGGACTTACGAAAGGTTTATGCGAATCGTGCCACAATACCTATTGCCTG
This sequence comes from Pricia sp., assembly GCA_024635875.1. GTDB lineage: Bacteria > Bacteroidota > Bacteroidia > Flavobacteriales > Flavobacteriaceae > Pricia. The sequence continues at coordinate 3,899 of JAGXIC010000199.1, read as the reverse complement.
GAGGTTGCGGAAACCAGAGATGTCGATTTGCCCGAAGGATTTCGATATGTACACTTCAGCACATTGATCAACGGGACCTGTCCCAATTGTTGATTTTTGATTTATTGCCGCACTTTGATTTAAATTTTGTGAACAAAAATGGATTTGAGTTCGTACAGGTGTATTTGGTTAACATCGACGATAGCACGATTTGTCATTAATTTGATGAAAAGAAAGGTGTGAACCTGATAACAATCGTTATTGCAGCCAAAAACTTATTTAAAACAGTAAAGATTCAATTTAAATTTTATTATTTTGATTATGAATTTAAATCGAAGAATTATGAAAAAACTAGGCATCCTATTATTTACAACAGCTTTGTTCGCAGTCGGTTGCGACGATAAAAAGAAAAATCTTAGCGCACAATTCGATACTTTGATGAAAGAAAATGACAGCGTAGAGACTGTCCATCAGGAATTTGAGGAAACCCATAAAGAGATGATGGCGGAACACCAAAAGTTCACCCAAGAGTTCGAAGCCATGGAAGTGCAAGATTCTACTATTCTGGAAGATGTGGCCAAGCACGAGGTCATTCTTAAAAACCACGATGCCATCATAGAAAGCCACGGCGAAATTATCGAGGGACATAAAAAGCTTAAGGCCGATTTTGATCAGATGGGCGACGTAGAAATGGAGGCTCAGATCAAAGAAATGAAGGAGGGCCATGATGAGATGATGAGCGAGCATTCCACTATGTCAAACGAACATGATATGATGATGGAAGAGCATCAGGCCATTAGGCAAAAAGTGGCCAACGGGATGGAAGGGGACAGCGAGATGAAAGAGTAATAAGAATCCCGAACCCCATTAAAAGAAAAATTCCGTGTAAGTACTGCACGGAATTTTTTGTGTTTAAGAAATTTGAATACCAGTTATTCTATAAGCGATACCGTTCGGATTACGCTATTGAATCCGCCTGGAATCAATTTTACTTCATATACCAATAGGATTCAAAATCAACCCAAGAAAATAATCAATTTTTCCGCACAGGAAATAATAGTATCTTTGCAATTGATGCAAACAGCAAATAAAATAGCGGCATTTTTCTTTTTAGGCTTGTTTAGCTTAACCATATTGCATCAAGCTTTTCCACACCTGCATCATCAGCACGATGATTTACATTCGCATTCGAACATTGCACATACCGGGGAACACCATCATCACGACGATAATTCGCAAGAAAACGAAGATTCCCCTTTGGGTTTCTTCGGGTTTTTTATGGACCTTCACGTCCATTCGACGGTGTCCAGCGATGTTATTGTACTTAAAAGGAATTCGGTAGAGCAGCAGACCATCGTTGACAAAGACCTTGCAATAAGTACTTTTAAAATTCAAGCACTTTTTTTAAAGGATTATAGGCAAGATGGTAAACCGCCTATTTATCATCCCCCAAACAATTATTTCAATCCTTATTTATTATACCCCGATTTACGGGGTCCTCCTAGTTTAGGTTAATTCGAACGGAATAGAAATCGCCAGACCCAACAGGCGGTTCAGTTCCATATTCAATTCAGGTTAAACCTAAAATCACAGACAATGTATAAAAATATTGTGTCCGCAATCTGCGGATGCCTGTGCGTCGTTGGTGGTTTTGCCCAAAGCGATACCATGGGCAAACTACTTAATGGCATAGCACAGAACAATGCCGAACTCAAAGCCTATCGCGCTTTTGTAGAAAGTCGGCAACTTGAAAACAAGAGCGGAAACAACCTGCCAGACCCGCAGCTTTCTGCTTTTTATCTGCCCTACGGCGAAAACAACGGAGCTGAATATACCGAGTACCAAATTTCCCAATCCTTTGAATTCCCCACCGTTTATGGTGCAAGGGGAAAATGGAACGATTTGCAGGGTCAACAAATGGAAAATGAATATGCCAAGCTACGGCAGGATATTCTTTTGCAAGCCAATAAGCTCATCGTTGATATCAACACCCTGCAACAACGAAAGGAACTTGAGCGGACAAGGCGGGAACAGGGCAAACAAGTGTACGAGCAGATTCAGGAGCTTTACGAAAAAGAACAGGTCGGTATCCTTGATCTCAACAAGGCCAAAATTGCTTGGATCCAAGAGCAGTTCGTCGTAGAGCAAATCGAAACGGAAATCCAAAATACCCTGCTCCTATTGCAAAAACTGAACGGGGGCCAACCCATCGATTTGGATACTATTGGTTTTCAGGAAGAAATTGAGGTCGAACCCATTGAATTGCTCTGGCAAGCCAAAATGGCCCAAGACCCAGCATTGCTACAATTGAAACTTGGCGAATCCGTTTCCCAGCAAAAAATAAAGTTGGAACAGAACAAAGCCTTGCCCGACCTTACCGCAGGATATAATCATCAGGGAGTAAGCGGCGACAATTTTTCAGGGTTTTACGGAAGTGTCAGTATTCCTTTATGGAACAGCAAAAACAAGGTAAAGGCTGCCGAAGCAGGGTACCAATACCAAATGTCGCAAACCGAAGCTACCACAGCGACGCTTTATGCCAGATATCAGGAGCAATACAACCAGTATCGGCTACTGCTTAAAAAGTACAGGGAGTACCAAACGACAATGGAATCGCTGGACAGCGAATCCCTATTGCTCAAGGCCTTTTCGCTGGGTGAACTATCCTTTATGGATTATTATATAGAGCTTCGGTTTTACCGGGACGCGCTTGATAGAATGTTCCAAATCGAAACAGATCTCTACCAGCTCAAGGCAGAACTTTTAAAACATCAGTTATAATTTTTAAAACATAAAAAATGAAAATTTCAAAATCAATATTCGCAATAATAATCGCATTCACTTTACTCATGGCATCTTGCCGTGATACGCCCTCCAAAAAAGAGGAATCCACCGAAGAACACGGTCACGAACACGACGCCGAGGGAAATCATATGGATACTGAACCTATTGAACAGGAAGAATTTCAGGTAGGGAAAGATTCCATGGATATGAAAAAAGAATCGGGAACACACTCCCACGATGACAGTTCAGAACACCATGACCACTAATTGTAAATAACGAAAAACGATGAAACATATATTTATAGTGCTTGCATTTTTGGCGATTTCCTGCAAAGAAAAGACTGAAGATGCACATGCGCACAAGGCCGATGGCAGTCATGTTGGCGAGGAGGTTCCGAGAATGGGCTTTACCCTCTGGACGGATAAAACTGAACTGTTCGTAGAGTTCCCTGCTTTGATTGTAGGAAATCCAAGCCGGTTTGCCGCACATTTTACTGTTTTGAAAGGACATCGACCCGTTCGAGAAGGTTCGGTCACGGTTAGCCTGATAAATGATGGGGAAGGAATCCGCAATACAGCCGATGCACCTTCATCGCCTGGTATTTTCTCACCGGCCATCCAACCTAAGGAAGCGGGAACCTACCAGCTCGTCTTCGACATAACGACACCAACATTAGAGGATAGGATAATGATAGAGAATATTCCCGTCTTTGCCAATCTGGAAAAGGCGCAAGAAGCGTTAGAAACAGAAGCAGAGGATGATGGCAGCATCCCTTTTTTAAAGGAGCAGGCCTGGAAAATGGATTTTCAAACGGCGCCGGTGGTCAGGGATACCATTTATGATATCATTAATACCTCGGGGGAATGGATGCCCTCGCCCGGTTCGGCCAAATCCCTGGCAGCTAATGCCGACGGACTGGTAGACTTTGCTATGGATAACCTTACCGAAGGTACGACCGTGAAAAAAGGGCAACTATTGATGACCCTAAGCAGCAGGGGTCTGGCCACGAACAATCTGGGTGCGGATATCGCTTCAGCGAAAGCGAAATACCAACAGGCAAAATCGGAATACGACCGTAAAAAAGAACTTTACGATTCCAAGATAGTTCCCAAATCGGAATTTGAAAAAGTGGAAAG
>JAGXIC010000198.1 GCA_024635875.1 Pricia sp. | reverse complement strand
AGATGTGTATAAGAGACAGCATTGGCCGGCGGCCGTATCGGTATAGCCGCCCAGGCCTTGGGTATCGCTGCAGGTGCCTATGAACTGGCCTTAAAGTACTCGAAAGAACGTAAGGCTTTCGGTACCGAGATCGCCAATCACCAGGCCATTGCCTTTAAATTGGCGGACATGCACACCCAAATCGAAGCGGCCCGGCATTTGGTCTATAAAGCCGCTTGGGAAAAAGATAACGGAATGAATTATGACCTATCGGGAGCAATGGCTAAACTCTATGCCTCCCAAGTAGCTATGGACACCTCGATCGAGGCGGTACAGATTCACGGCGGTAACGGTTTTGTAAAGGATTATCATGTAGAGCGGCTTATGCGCGATGCCAAGATTACCCAAATTTATGAAGGTACGTCCGAGATACAGAAAATTGTGATTTCTCGTAGTATTTTAAAGGATTGAGGACCGTCCATAAGCCGGTATTAACTTTAAAAGATAGAAACTTTTAGAAGAGTCGACTGCTATACCCATATTTTAATAGGGTAACAAATACCCTGAAGGAACTAAAATCTTATTTACCCCTACTTAAAATAGGGTCAAAATATAAAATACGGTGTTTACATTACCTCGACCCCCTAAAAACCGTCTAAATATCCTCAAAAAAAGGTTAAATTTATCAATCTGATAAATTATCGATATTCAAAATCCATATTTGAAGTTTATTTAACGTTCTATTCCAAACGTTGAATTTTTATCCGATTATATCGGAATCCCTATTAATAATTTATCAAAAACACTATTTTTGAGAAAATACCATATCAAATGACACTGAAAAAACAGGGCCTTTACCTACCGGAATTTGAACATGATAACTGTGGCGCAGGATTTATCTGTAGCTTAAAGGGAAAGAAATCGAACGATATCATCCATAAAGCCCTGGAGATATTGCACAAACTTGAACACCGTGGTGCCGTCAGCGCCGATGGCAAGACCGGTGACGGTGCCGGGATACTGATCGATGTTCCACATGATTTTTTTCAGGCGGTGTGTGATTTTGAGCTTCCGGAACCCGGTGAATATGCGGTAAGCAACGTTTTTCTTCCCCAAAAGGATAATCAGCGCGATTTTTGCAGTTCCGTATTCGAAGAAAATATCAAGAAACAAGGACTACGACTTTTAGGCTGGCGCGATGTACCTGTGAACCGTTCCATACCCGGGCGGATCGCCATGGAAACCGAACCTTTTGTAAAGCAGATATTTATTGCCAAGGAAAACGAAACCCAAGACTATTTTAATTTTAACCTAAAACTCTTCATTGCCCGAAAAGTCACCGAGCACACCATCAACAACTCAAAACTTTCGGAAAGCAAATTTTTCTATGTACCCAGCCTTTCCACAAAAATTATAATTTTTAAGGGCTTGCTAATGCCCAAAGATATCAGCCTATATTACGAAGACCTGATGGATTCCCGTGTAGTGACCCGTCTTTCTTTGGTCCACCAACGTTTCTCGACCAATACCTTCCCGACCTGGGATCTCGCACAACCTTTTCGCTACATGTGCCATAACGGTGAAATCAATACCCTTCGGGGCAACGTTTCCCGTATGATTTCACGTGAAGAATTGATGGAAAGCGATTGGTTCGGCGATGATATCAAGAATATCCTACCGATTATCTTACCTGGAAAATCAGATTCCGCCACTATGGATATGGTCGTAGAACTTTTATTGATGACCGGCCGTTCACTGCCCGAGGTGATGATGATTTTGGTGCCGGAAGCTTGGGAGAAAAATCCGTATATGTCCGAAGCAAAAAGGGCATTTTACGAATTTCATTCCTGTATGATGGAGCCATGGGACGGCCCCGCATCCATCCCTTTCACTGATGGAAACTTTATCGGAGCGGTACTAGACCGTAACGGCTTACGCCCTTCGCGGTACACCGTCACCAAAGACGATTACGTGGTCATGTCATCGGAAACCGGAGTGATGGACATTGCCCCTGAAAATGTTCAGTTTCACGGTCGTTTGGAGCCTGGAAAAATGTTCTTAGTCGATATGGTAGAGGGCCGTATCGTAAACGATGAAGAAATCAAAGAGGATATCGCGAAACGACATCCCTATAAAAAATGGCTGGACGATAATCTGGTCCATTTGAAAAACATCCCGTATAACGACTGTCCGTTATTTTTGGGAGAGGAGTCTATTGCAAAACGGAAGTCGATTTTTGGCTATACCCTTGAAGATATCGACACCATCATTCTTCCTATGGGGAAAAATGCCAAGGAGCCCATCGGTTCAATGGGTTCGGATACCCCAATCGCAGTACTTTCCAAACGTCCCCAATTGATCTATAACTACTTCAAGCAACTTTTTGCACAGGTCACCAATCCGCCTTTAGACGGTATCCGCGAGGAACTAATTACGGATATCAGCCTTACTTTGGGCAGCGACCACAATATTTTCGATTTCTCGGAAATGCACTGTAGGAAACTTAAAATACAGAATCCGGTCATTTCCAAAGAGGATTTGGACAAGATAAAAAACTACGATGCGAGTCCCGATTACAAAGTGGTCTCTATCCCCACACTTTATGATATCGAAAAAGGTTACAATGGACTTGAGGATGCACTCGAAGCCATTTTGGCCCAAACTTCGAAAGAAGCCGATCAAGGTGCCAACATTATAATACTTTCGGATAGGGGCGTAGATAAAGACCATGCCCCGATCCCCGCATTATTGGCATGTTCATACGTTAATAGCGGCTTGCAAAAACTGGGGAAGAGGAATAAGCTCAGCATCATCGTAGAATCCGCCGAGCCACGGGAAGTGCATCACTTCTGCCTGCTATTCGGTTTTGGTGCCAGTGCCATCAACCCGTATCTGGTCAACGAAATTATCGGAGAACAGATCGAGGAGCACGATATTACCGAGTACACATTCGCCGAGGCCATTGAAAATTATAACAAAGCGGTTGGCAAGGGCATCTTGAAAGTAATGAACAAAATAGGCATCTCTACCTTGAATTCGTATCGTGGGTCCCAACTGTTCGAATGCGTCGGCATCAACACCAAGGTGGTAGATAAGTATTTCCCCAATACCCCCACACGTATACAAGGTATAGGTCTCTATCAGATCGAAAAGGAAATCGCCAAACGCCACGGCAACGCCTTTTCCAAAAAAGAAATTGCTGCCACCCTCGATCTTGAGATCGGTGGTGAATACCGTTGGAGAAGGGACGGCGAAAAGCACATGTTCAACCCCTTGTCCGTCGCGAAACTGCAGAAGGCGGTTCGGGGCAATGAAGCCAGTACTTACAAAGAATATGCAGCTATGGTCAATGAACAGACCAAAAACCTGATGACCATCCGGGGACTTTTCGAATTCTCTAACTACGACCCGATTCCCCTGGAAGAGGTAGAACCGTGGACCGATATCGTCAAACGCTTTAAAACAGGCGCCATGTCTTATGGCTCCATTAGTAAGGAAGCCCACGAGAATTTGGCCATTGCCATGAACCGGATCGGCGGTAAGAGCAACTCCGGCGAAGGCGGTGAAGATGCCGACCGTTTTTATAAAAATGCGACCGGTGATTGGCGCAACAGCGCCATAAAACAAGTGGCTTCGGGACGTTTCGGAGTAACTTCCGATTACTTGACCAATGCCCAAGAGATACAGATCAAAATGGCACAGGGCGCCAAACCTGGGGAAGGCGGTCAATTGCCAGGTCCCAAAGTTAATCCCGCTATTGCGAAAACCCGGAATTCGACCCCGTACGTAGGTTTGATTTCACCACCGCCCCATCACGATATCTATTCCATTGAGGATTTATCCCAGTTAATTTTCGACCTAAAATCGGCCAACCGAAAGGCGAGAATCAATGTAAAACTAGTATCGGAAGTCGGTGTAGGCACCGTTGCGGCGGGTGTATCGAAGGCCAAGGCTGACGTAGTACTGATATCCGGATTCGATGGCGGTACCGGAGCTTCACCCTTGACCTCCTTGAAACATGCAGGTCTCCCTTGGGAACTCGGTATCGCGGAAGCCCAACAGACTTTGGTGATGAACGATCTTCGAAACCGAATCGTGCTGGAATGCGACGGGCAGCTAAAGACGGGCCGCGATGTGGCCGTAGCCTGCCTATTAGGTGCAGAGGAGTTCGGCTTTTCGACCGCTCCACTAGTAGCATCGGGCTGTATAATGATGCGGGTCTGCCATCTGAACACCTGCCCGGTAGGTATCGCCACCCAAAATCCTGAACTTCGCAAAAAATTCGAGGGCAAACCCGAGCACGTGGTAAATTACATGTATTTCGTTGCGCAAGAACTGCGGGAGATTATGGCACAGCTCGGTTTCAGAACGGTAAACGAGATGGTCGGTCAGGTCAAAAAACTAGACCGTAGAAAAGCCATAGACCATTATAAGGCCAATGGCATCGATTTGACACCGATTTTACATCAGGTAGATGTTCCGGCAGGTACCAAATTCTACAATACCCAAAAGCAAAAACATAATATTGATCAGTCCATCGAATTCGATATCATCGCCAAGGCCAATCCGTCTTTGTTCCGAAAAGAAAAGTTGACGCTTGACTTTCCGATAAAGAATACGGACCGTGCCGTCGGCGCTATCATCAGTAATGAAATCTCTAAAGTGTACGGCGCGCAAGGTTTGCCCATCAATACCTTAAAACTGAATTTTACGGGTTCTGCCGGTCAAAGTTTCGGAGCTTTCGCTACGAGGGGATTGACCATGATTGTTAATGGCAATACCAACGATTATCTCGGAAAAGGGCTTTCAGGCGCCAAATTGGTGGTTAAAGTACCCGAAGGCTCGACCATCGTGCCCGAGGATAACGTAATTACCGGAAATGTTACCCTATATGGTGCGACCGCTGGTAGGGCCTATATCAATGGTAAAGCCGGTGAACGTTTTTGTGTCCGCAATTCAGGGGCAAAAGCAGTTGTCGAAGGCATCGGTGATCACGGTTGCGAATATATGACGGGTGGCGTTGCCATTATTTTAGGTGAAGTAGGCCGGAATTTTGGCGCGGGAATGAGCGGTGGAATCGCTTATATTTTCGACGAAAAAAAGACCTTCAGGAAAAACTGTAATACCCAAGACCTGAACTTGCTCGCGGTAACCGAAGACCAAGACGTCAAGCAGCTGAAGGATTTGATCGAAAGCCACTACAACGCCACCTTGAGTCCGCTTGCACAACGCATTCTCGAAAATTGGGAGGAATGTCTGCCCAAGTTCGTCAAAGTATTACCGGAGGAATATCGAAAGGCATTGATCCGTTTGGAAGAAGAGCGACTAGAAACTATTTAAAAGACTCCAGACTGCTGCGCTGTTAGAGGCAAGAGACAGGACTAGATATTCTAGATATTAGGGAATAAAATTTTGATGCTTTGGGATAATTCAAAGCTTTCAGAACTTTTAACCGGAAAATAACAACAGTTCAAAATCGATATATGGGAAAGATAACAGGATTTTTGGAATTCGATAGAAAAGTAGAAGGATACGCTCCCGTCGAAGAGCGCGTAAAAAACTATAAGGAATTTTCAGTACGCCTACCCGAAAAGGAAATTAAGGACCAAGGCGCCCGCTGCATGGATTGTGGTATTCCGTTTTGCCATAGTGGATGCCCGCTGGGCAATCTAATTCCTGATTTTAATGATGCCGTCTATAGGGGTAAATGGGACAAAGCGGCGGATATTCTACATGCAACGAACAACTTTCCGGAATTTACGGGACGATTGTGCCCTGCTCCCTGTGAAGAAGCCTGCGTACTGGGAATCAACGAGGACCCCGTCACCATCGAGAACATCGAAAAAAACATTGCCGAGACCGCCTTCGAAAAAGGATGGATAAAACCTGAGCCCCCAGAAACCAGAACCGGCAAAAAAGTGGCCGTAATTGGCTCTGGTCCTGCCGGATTGGCGGCCGCACAACAATTGAACCGAGCAGGTCATTTGGTAACCGTATTCGAAAGAGATGAAAAGCCCGGTGGATTGTTACGTTACGGTATTCCCGATTTCAAGATGGAAAAGCATATTATCGACCGAAGGTTGAACGTGCTGGAAGCTGAAGGTATAGCATTCAAATGCGGCGTAAACGTCGGGGTAGATGTTAAAGGCAAAGAACTTCAAAACGATTTTGATGCCATCGTGCTTTGCGGAGGCGCCACAATTCGCAGAAACCTGCCTATTGAAGGTGCCGACTTGAAAGGCGTCGTGCAAGCGATGGATTTCCTTCCCCAAAACAATCGTAGGGTAGACGGAACGAAAAAATTCGAAGACGAACTATTGGCCACGGGTAAGGATGTTGTAGTTATAGGCGGGGGAGATACGGGATCAGATTGTATCGGAACATCGTTCCGTCATGGCGCAAAATCGGTTTCCAATTTTGAGATCATGCCCATGGCCACTACCGAACGCCCCGAGGACCAGCCCTGGCCCTTTTGGCCCATGCGATTGCGTACCAGCTCATCACACAAAGAAGGTGCGGAGCGTTTTTTCAGCATCTCGACCAAACGATTCGAAGGTGACGCAGATGGTAACTTGACAGGCTTGGTCACCACCGAGGTCGAATGGGTCAAGGAGCCCGGAAAATCCATGGTCTTAAAAGAAGTCGAGGGCACCGAAAAAGAATGGAAATGCGATTTGGCATTGCTGGCCTTAGGTTTTACAGGTTCCGAAATGACGATAGCAGAACAATTGGGACTTGAAGCCGATGGCAGAACCAATATTAAGGCTACCGAGAAAGATTACATGACCAATGTACCCGGAGTCTTTGCCGCGGGAGATCAACGCCGCGGACAATCTCTCATCGTATGGGCGATTTCCGAAGGACGCGAGGCGGCCTATCATGTCGATACGTATCTTATGGGAGCCTCCGAATTACCGTTGAAGGGAGAAGGGGATTTGCCGAGGGTGTAGCCAAAAGATTCACAAATCGTTAATTTTGTAGCACTTGTAATTGCATAATTGTCTAGTAATAATCACCATTATTCAGTTTATGAGTTTAGAAGTTAATAAGTTTATGTTGTAACTTATAGGTCTAACTTATGATTCAAAAAAAAATACGCAAGCATCTTTCCATATTCCGTACCCGGCTTAACCAGAAAAAAGAACTTGAGAGAATATCCAGATACAACAATACGACCTTAAATGCTATTGTCGCATCCCTGTCTAAAGTAAAAAGCGCTGATTTTACGGATGAAGACCATCAAGCTTTCCAAAATTGCGAAAACTATAGAACGGAACTTTTGCGCGACGAAACCTTGATTTCTTACGAAATTTTCGGGTCCGATAAGACAGCCATGATCAAGGATATCTGCAAAAATGCGGCCTCGGGCAAAAAATGGTGTGCGTTTTTATATTTGCTTTCAAAGAAAACCAATCCTTCCGACATTTTAGAAATCGGAACCAATCTTGGTATATCTGGATGTTATGTCTTAGAAAGTATTAAAAAAGATAACATGGCCCGATTTATTACCATGGAAGGGCTTCCGCAGTTATGTAAAATAGCGGGTAAACAGTTTTCATCCATCGCCTCGCCCTCAACATATGATATCAGGGAAGGCCTATTCGATGTCACCTTTCCCCAACTTTTAAAACAGGATATTTTCTTCGATCTTCTCTTTATTGATGGCAACCATACAAAGGATGCCACTATCGCTTACTTCAAGTCATTAAAGGATAAAATCAAACCCCCTGCAATATTCGTTTTTGACGATATCAATTGGAGCCCTGAAATGAAGGTAGCCTGGGAACTTATAAAAAATGATAGTTCTGTCAACTTTACGATAGACCTCTACAAGCAAGGAATCGTAATTATCGATGAACATGAATCGGAAAAGAACGTGCAATTTGCGCTAAATCTAGCCTATTAATAAAACGTTTTTTATTTACGGATGCACTACAAAAGCCGCAGAAAAAAACTTGCTCTATAATTGGTTCATATGACTATACACAAAAGAAGTATCCAAACCTGTGGTAGTCTATGCTAAACTGGGTGTAAACGCCCCCTACGATAATCCTAGTGTTAAGATAAAGCTGAAATGGCGCAGAAGGCAATCGTGGATTTTGCGGCAGATTTAGACATAAAATGATTGCGTAGCCGTAGCTACTGAATTATTTTTTAACGACGATATGCCGTAAAACATGCATTGGATTATGCGACGATTTTGGCTGAACTTAACACTACTTTACTTTTTGACGATAAGGGGAAAGCTTAGCCATCGGTTTTGATTCGATTTAACGCATAAAAAAAGGTCCCCCACATTTCTGCGGGGGACCTTCGAGGTAAGGCGGCATCCTACTCTCCCACCTTTCGGCAGTACCATCGGCGCTGGCGGGCTTAACTTCCCTGTTCGGAATGGAAAGGGGTGGGCCCCGCCGCCATGGCCACCTGGATCTTCGGTCCCGGGCCTCCGCCCGCGGACCGCCGTACACATGTACCATGTTACGGCAAT
>JAGXIC010000197.1 GCA_024635875.1 Pricia sp. | reverse complement strand
TGAACAAGTGGGTGATGAACTCACCTATTTTTTTAAAGATGGAAAAATAAAAGCTGAAGGCATTTCTATCAATGGATTAATGCAAGGAGAATGGAAATTTTATCGAGAAAGTGGACAGCTTTGGCAAGTTGGTAATTTCAAAAACCATGTAAAAAACGGAAAATGGGTTAGATATGATAAACAAGGAAATTTAGATTATGAAGAAGTATTTGAAAATGGAAAAATTATCAAATGAAACATTAACACGACCAGACACAGACGGAGAGCGACAAAAGAATTACTGGACAAAATCTAAGAGATTATTTTTCGGAATAAGTTGGGAGCACTACCATTTGGTCTCCCCAATATTTTATGACAACATGGGCCAAAAATCCGTAAACTATGATCTGAAAGGTTAACGATGCCCAAAAATGTTGCATATTGATGTTCTTCTGTTTTTTGATCTGCCGCTTCAAAAGATTTTGCCATGCCGGTTCATCAAGGTGGTCCGAATTCAAATGTTCGGTGTCAACTTTCCAGTTCCTTTTTATTTCGTCAAAGTTTTGCATTTCTTAATGATTTAGTGTTTTTTTCAACTCCTTTTCCAGTTCTTTTTTTATCCGTACCAAACGAACGCTTACGTTTGATTTTGACAGTCCCGTGATATGTGCGATTTCTTCATAACTGAGATCCTCTAGATAGAGCAATATGATGCCCTTATTGATTTGGGATAGGTTTTCTATGGCCTTATTGAGCAATGCCAAAGTTTCATTGGGTTCGGAACCAATCTCATCGCCCACTTGTATATGTTGATGTGATAGGGGTACATGCTTGTTCCGTTTGCTTTTGCTTAAATAGGTTATGGCGGTATTTAGGCACACCCAGTACATCCACGTCGAAAATTTTGAATGACCGCGAAAACTGGGATAGCCTTTCCATAAATGGCAGAGCATTTCTTGGATTACATCCTCCCGCTCTTCGGAATTCATAAAGTATATATTGGCAACCTTATGGACAATCCCTAAATTCTCGTTGATGTCATCAATAAATTCTTTCTCCAGTTGCTCTTTCATATTAGGAGCATTTTTAATTAGTTTCCCTATTAGTATTCCTTGTCTTGAAAAAACTACAATTTTATGGGATTTTTTTCGTAATATCTCTAGAGATTAGATTATGCCGTTAGGAAAGACCTTTCACCAAATTTTTCTATCAAGTATAGGATAAGATTGGTAAAGGCATAGGCACCTCCGCACCTTTTTTCTGCCAAGATATGCCATATTGATGTCGCAATCAACCCTGTATAATGTCGCTTTACCCATATGTATAAATGGACAATAAGACATAAATTTGTATAACGTTGTTGTGAAATGTGAGAATAAAGAGGGTTTCTACACAGTTACACCTTTATTTGTTTGTGGACAATCCACAAGAATTAAAAGAATATTTGAAAAAACACAAAAAAAACGAATACATATGGCGATGCGTAAACTCAGCTCATTTACTTTTTTATCGCTCAATGGCTATTACAAAGGGATTAACGAGGATACCAGTTGGCACAGGCATGGCGACGAAGAAAACAAATATTCCGAAACTTCCCTAAAATCCAACAACATCCTATTGTTCGGTCGAACCACCTATGAAATGATGCACAGTTTTTGGCCAACGCCCATGGCTGCGGAGATGTTCCCAGTAGTAGCCTCCGGAATGAACGATGCCGAGAAGATTGTTTTTTCAAATTCGTTACAATCTTTTCAATGGAATAATAGCAGGATAATTAATGGGGATATCGTTGATAAAATCAGCTTGCTCAAAGCAACGGAGGGAAACGATCTTACCATCTTGGGAAGTGGCAGTATCGTAAAGCAATTTTCCGAGGCCGGTCTCATCGACACCTATCAAATTATGATCGATCCAGTGGCACTTGGCAAAGGAACTTCCCTTTTTGAAGGCATGAAGAATAAACTGGATTTGAAACTGGTCGATACACGAGTTTTTAATAGTGGAACTGTATTGTTAATATACCAGAAACTTCATAGGTAGATCCAACGGTTTTGTCTGTTATGAAGGAATCATTTTCCTGATGAGATCGATGCCGCTATAAAGTACGCTATAGACAAAGGTGTGGTATTGGTACTTTTTCTGCACCCTTCTTTTCCCTTAAAGCTGTATCTGCGGAGGAAGGGCTTATTTTCCATCGTCGATGGCTCCACAGCCAAAGTTCGGGACTTTCCACGATGCTGTCCTCCAAAAGACGGGCATAGCCCTCTATGCTACCGGGGATGCCGTCTCCCGACCCAAAAAGGTGCACCATTTTTTTGGTTCACTGCACCTAGGACTTTGGTCGCCGATCAAACAGTTCATGGCGGGTATCCGCATTTAATCTTGCTCCATGATATTCCGGTACCCTTTTTTGGAATCCACGCAATTGACCCCGAACCGCTGCCGTATGGTCAGGAAAAGTCCGTTGAAATAGGTGTTCTGTAGCGGCCTGTAAAAAGTGTAGGACGGATATTTTAAATACAGGGGCAGATAGGCCAGCCATTCCCAATTGCCCTGATGGGCGGCAGCAGCAATTTGGTAATTCAGACTAGGACAACACCTTTTGTTTAAGTAGAAGATTTCTTTTTTAAACCTCCTTTAAATTCATATGTAATATCCTTTTGCCCATCTTTTTTCCAAAGGATATTGCCTTGGATTGAATTGCCATTTACAGTGCCATTCCATATCATTTCGCCTTCTTTCTCGCTATGACACGCGGCCTTAAATACAACCCCATTTTTTTCTTTATGGGAAGTATAGGCAGAAGGTGAAAACCCATAGGGGAGGCATTCTTTGGAATCCAATTTTCCATGTTTAAATGTGAGCACATCTGTCTTTGCATCATCGGGCATATTAACATCGTGCATGGAAATTTCAAAGGTCTTGTTTTCCAGATCCTGCCCTTGTACACTTGCGGATAGAAGGCCGGTAAATAATACCAAGAACGGTATTACCGGGATACAATTGTTTCTTGAAGTTTTCATAGTTTTTAAATTTAATGTTTCCCTATAATTTAATTTCGAACACCCGGTTAAACGGTGTTTCGGTGGCTCTTCTAAAGTTGTTGAACTTTGCGGCCTTGGCCACTTTTTCCAACTCACCATCAGTTGCTACGGTACCCAAAGCGTAACCCCCGGAAGCCAGCGCGTTGGGGGTACAACACAGTACGGAAGCACCGGAGTACACACGACCTACCGGATTGAAATTTTCTTCGGTTTTACGGCCGGCCATTGGCTCAACGGCCATAATAGCACCATCTAGCATTAACATGGTATGGCAATGTTCAAGCACATTTATGGGATCGCCCATATCATGAAGGCAGTCAAAAAAGGTTATAAAGTCGTATTTTTGGCCATTAAAATCGTTGGCCCCGGATACTTTGAACGAAACGTTTTTCAATCGTGCATTGGCAGCTGCCTTGTTTGCTTTTTCAATGGATGGCCCATGGTTGTCAAAACCGATAAATTCGGAATTGGGAAACGCCTCGGCCATAATTAAGGTAGAGGCACCATGACCACAGCCCAAGTCGGCTACCCTTATTCCGGATTCCAATCTTTTAACTATAGCGGTAATCGAAGGCAACCATTGTTCCAATAGGTTACCAAGGTATGAAGGTCTAAAAAATCGCTCCGTACCCTCAAAGAGGTTGTGATGGTGTTCGCCCCATTTCATGCCATTGCCGGTCAGGAAGTTTTCCATAATGCGTTCATCGGCCTTTCCCATGGCGTTAATGACCTGAAAACCACCTGCTACATGAAATGGGCTGTTTTCGTCGGTGAGCGCTATTGCATGTTCATCGGGCAAAATGTATTTTCCGATGGTTTCATCGTAAATTACATATCCGCCGGCTGCCTGGTTAATAAGCCATTCCCGTACATAGCGTTCGGTGGTGCCGGAACGATCTGCAACTTCTTCCGAACTTAAGGGTCCCGCAAATGCCATTGACTTGTAAAGCCCCAGTTTATCACCTATAAACCCAAGGGTTACCCCCAAGGCGGCTCCAAAATCTTCCACTACATGACCTAAAAAAGCTTCCATCTTTTTAGGGTCCACATTTGTTGTTGTTTCCATAATAAAATTATTTTATTGTTAAACTATAACAACAAAGTTATCCCATGGGCATGTCATAATGTTTGTAGATTGTTCGGAAAGAATTGTATGGATCAGAGCATTTTTCTCAAGTCTTTGGGTGATAAACCGGAATGTTGGCGTATAAAATGGCAAAAATGCGATGGACTATCAAAATGCAGTCTGTAGGCTACTTCCGAAATGCCCAGATCTGTAGAACCCAATAATACCTTTGCTTCCAAGAGCAGCATGTCGTTGATTAGTTGTCGAGGTGTTTTGCCAAAAGTTTTTTTAACCACATCCGATAGGTATTTGGGAGTGATATTGAGTTCGTTGGCGTACTGTTTTACCTCACGTTTTTCAATAAAATCTCTTTCTAACAAATGTTTAAATCGGTTGGCCAGCTTCATGCCATGGGTGATTCTTCCGGTAAGGAGCCCGGCGTGGTTGCGATAGATCTCGCGGACCCGTAGCAGGAGGATATGTATATAATTACGGAGCAGATAATCTTTTTCCGGTGAAAAACGCCCATGCTCGGAAATAATATCTTGAAAAGAGCGCTTAACGGCCTCACTTTCCTCTTGGGTAATATTTATAATATGATCGGCTTCCAAATTAAAATAAGGAAAAGCCTGGTCAAGGGTTCCATTTAGAAGTGGTTTTACGAATTCGGTCTTAAAATGAATACAATATCCAATACAATTATGGATATGGGCCGATGCGTATACCATATTTTCTGGTACAATGACCAGATCATTAGGTCTAAGCCAAGTATGGGTTGCACCAAGTTGTACATCGTGTTCTCCACTTTGTAGGAGGTAAATTAAATTAAATTGTCTACGAAGGGCTTGGATGCCTTTTTTGGGGTCTACGTTTTTGTGCTTGTCCTGAAGCGTACCGGGCATTACCATCATATTAATGTCATAGGAAGTATCGTCCCTATTGACCAGTTTTTCAAAAGAGGCCAAGTTCTCTATGATCAATATGTCTTTCTTTACCATGGTACTACCCTAGATTCAAGGTAATAAAGATAAAAAAACATTCAGATATTGGTGTACTCCCGCATGTGAATAATCAAATCTCGTAAGCTATTGTTGATATAATTGACCCATGCATTCGAACAGATATCATAACATTCAGATTCTGGAACCAATCCTACTTGGGTAAACTGAAGTTGTGTTTTATTATCCGCCCACTCGTCGCTATCTTTTGTGAAATTGAAATAATTTTCCATCACCAGCCAAACGACTTTTTTGTCTGGAATTACTTCTATTATTTTGATTTGCAGCGGTGCTTGTCTTCGTACTGAAGAGTAAACTCATCATTGAGTTTACTCGTGTTGCCTCCATTTTCTTCGCGTTGTTTTCAGCTGTTTGCTTTGCATTGTTATTATAAAGCGATCCACAAAAAAACGATGACGAAAAAAATTGAAATTGTATCTCTCATTTTATCATTTAATTTTTTCAATACTTCTCCCTTCCAGATTGGGGTCTCCTTTGCCCGTTGTTATTAGATTAAACAAACTATGCTGAATATATTCTGTCCAGGCTGGTGAGCATGCCCTGTAACATTCTACTTCGGGCACTAGACCTTCGTGAGTGAAAACAAGTTGCGTCTTGTTGCCCTTTTTGGAGATATCAAAAATAACTTTTGTACCTGTCCATTCGTTTTTGTCTTTAATAAAACTCAATTCACTTTCTATAACAAGCCAAACAACTTGCTTGTCCGGGATTAACTCTACTAATTTTTGTTTGGAGTAATGGACATCCTCTACTTCAAATATAAACTCGTCATCCAATTTCTCTGTTTCCCCTTTGATCCCTTCAGACCACCATCCGCGGGGATTAGTGATGGCATCGAACACTTCTTTTGGGGTTTGATCTACCAAAAGGGTAGTGGTGAAATTCTTATTTTCCATTTTTAAGTTTTTTGAATAGTTTGTTATAATTGAATCATTGTTTTCTACAATTTGTTTTGTAGGGTTGCCACAGCCCTTCAGTAAAAAGGCAGCGGCCAAAAAAATTGAAATTGAATGTTTCATCGGGTTATTTTTTAGGCAGCCCCCATTGTTCAATCAATTCAGTATTTAAACCTTCCTCTTTGGTATTGGGCTGTCCTTTTCCAGTGGTGATTAAACTTTTTAAACTCCCTTGGATATAACTGGTCCAGGCATCGTTGCAAACCTGATAACATTCGTATTGGGGAACCAGTCCCTCGTGGGTAAAATGTAATTGGGTTTTGCCATCCTTTTCGGAAATATCAAAAATAATCCTTGTGCCCACCCATTCGCTTTTGTCCTCAATAAAATTGAAATGGTTGTTAAGGACCCGCCAAACCACTTTTTTGTTCGGAACGACTTCCTCCAATTTCATTTTACTGATATGAACGTCCTTATATTGGTATGTAAATTCGTCGTTCTGCTTGTTTGTACTTCCTTCAATTTGTTCCGACCACCATCCGCGTGGATTGGTAATCGCGTTGAAGACTTCTTTTGGTGTTTTGTCCACCAAAATGGTAGTAGTGAAATTTTGATTGTCCATGTTTTATTTTTTTATGTGGTGAGTAAAGAAACTGAAATAGTTTTCCAATTGGGTTAACCTTTATCAAAGTTTACATCCAAAGTAAGTTATTGGGTTTTCAACTTTGGTCTAGGTCGATTTTATACATTGTATTCCTTTATATTTTAAGTGATCAAAAATTTTACATTACAAATGTAGCGTCTAAATTAGATATATAAAAGGTGTGATATGGACTTTATAGTAGGTTGATTTGGACATCCAAAATCAGTATCTTTGTTAAAAATCACAAATGAAACATCTTACTATCATCGTTCCCGAGGGGGAAAACAACCTAAGCAGTATAGTAGGCCCCTATAAAATATTTACAAAGGCCAATGCATATTGGAAAGAAGTGAACCAAAGTGAATTGTTCAAAATAGAATTGGTGGGTATTTCGAAAAGCGTGGATTTCTATGAGGGTTTGTTTACCGTGAAACCGCATACCGACATTTCGGCAATAACGAAGACCGATCTTATCATTATTCCATCATTAAACAATAATTATCAAATGGCTGTCGAAGCAAACAAGCCTTTGATCGATTGGATAACGAAACAGTATAAGCAAGGCACTGAGATTGCCACTATCTGCACCGGAGCCTTTCTGC
>JAGXIC010000019.1 GCA_024635875.1 Pricia sp. | reverse complement strand
TTCTATGGGCAATCAGCAATAAGAGAAAAGCGATTTTAACCTATATCAGTAAATTGAATGTAGCTATGGAAACATACACTGAAAAAATTGCCGCAAAATTAAATTCCCTTATGGAAAAAAACCGGGATGCGGAAAAAGGCTTCGCGGAGGCGGCCGATAAAGCCAAGGCGAAATCATTGGCCGAATGGTTCAACGATAAATCTGTTGAGCGCAAGGCTTTTAATCAGGACTTAAAAACCGAAATCCTTTCCTTCGGACAGGATTTTGACGAGAGCGGTAGCATAACGGGTGATTTGCACCGTACTTGGATGGATTTGAGGACGCTGTTTTCAGCGGATAATGATGAGGTAATGCTGAAAGAAGCCATTCGTGGCGAGAAGGCGGCCTTGAACGAATACAACGAAGTATTGGGCGAAATCAGTTTGCCTTCATCAACGGAAACGATCTTAAATGCCCAACGCACCAAACTAGAACAAGGTCTGGGCGTTCTTAGAAGCTTAGAGAACATCGGGTTCCAGGAAGAATCATGAAAATTTTTTGAGAAATCAACATTATAAAGTTGCCAAGCGGCTATTGTACAGGTAATTGCCGTATAGATTTTTGTACCGTACTTTTCTTTCCAACGATTTTATCACTTCCGTGGCAAAATCCACTTCGTACATCTGTCCCATCACATTGAGTCCACCGGGGCTAAATACATTGATTTCCATCAATTTGTCACCGACAATGTCTATCCCCACCAGGAACATGCCGTCCTGTACCAGTTTGGGTCGTACGATTTCCGCAAGCTCTAATATTTGATCTGTCATTTTCGCTTTTTCGGGCTTACCGCCCGCATGTATGTTACTGCGTATATCACCGGAGGCGTTGACCCTTTGCATCATGGCATATTGCCCATCGACCTGCAACGGTTCCCCATTCATTAAAAACAGGCGGGTATCGCCATTTTTTGCTTCCGGTAGATATTCCTGGGCAATGGTGTACCCGTCCCTACAGATGGCGTCGATGGTCTGGGAAAGGTTATGCTCGTTTTTTTTGTCCATCATAAAAACGTTCTTGCCCCCCGAACCCTGTAAAGGCTTTAAGATCATTTTTCCCTTCTGTTCCTTGAAAAATTCCTTGATTTCCTTTTTGTCCCTTGATATGATGGTATTGGGGCGTAGGATCTCGGGAAAATGTTGGAAATACATTTTGTTCACCGCACCGGCCAGGCTGCTGGGATGGTTGACCACCAATACCTTATCGTTCATCGCAATGCCCCCGAATATAAAAGCGGCGTTTTGGGCCCAACTGCGCTCGTCGATTTCGTCCGATGGATCGTTGCGTAGAAAAAGTACATCCAGATCCTCCGAAGTAATTTTACTGAATTTTTCCTTTTGTACCGCCTTGAAAAAAGTTTCCTGACTTTTGAAGTTGGCCTCCTTAATCGTTTTGCAGCGGGCGGAGAAATGTCCGTCAGCGGCATAGGCCAATTCCCCGATGCCGATGAAAAAAACTTCGTGGTCCCTTTTATAGGCCGCATAGCCCAGTGCCGGAGTGGTATAATTCGCTTTTTCGGTTTCGTGGTCGTTGATAATAAAAGCTATTTTCATTTTCTTTGGTTATTTTGTTGGTGATAAAATTAAGTTTATTGGGCCGATACCGCCCAGGACTTCGTCTGAAATTACGGATTAAAATGAATCCGTAGAGAATAATTATTGATTCTTTCGAAATACGGAAATTATCCCAAGAGCTCAGTGATTTTTAGACCGTTCCTTAACTTCTGCAAACGCCTTATTACGGAATCACGTTCCAAAAATCGTGGAGTTATGGGTTTTCTAAGTACCTTGCGATGCAACAGCTCTTCTATGAGCTCAACATGATTGATATTGAACTTACCGGTATATAGCGTCTCAAGGTTGCCCCCGTTTTTTAAATACTCCATAACATTTAGCAGTCCGGCAAGATAGACGAAATCCTTGACCAGACCACCTCCGCGAAAAATCCGCATGGTAATATAATAGGCCGTGCTTTCCGTAAAGTTATGGTCCGTTCGCAAAAGATTGAAGGTTTCAATAAAGTTTGCCCATTTTACCATGGATTCCGCTGCGACCACACGGCCCGCAAGGGTACGCATCCGGTTGACGGTCATTCCGTCAACCAGATACTCGGCGAGTACCGCAAGCCCCTCCTGCAGCTGGTCATACCCCGAGAAGCCGGCATACATCTGTTTTAGGGGCTGACTTTTGCCGTTGCAATAGGTAAGTATATGGGTGGCTATTTCATGCTGTATCAAGCCATCACAGCGGCTTTCGTCCAAAGAGAACTGGTCGCTTATCAATAGTTCGCTCTTCGACACCATGACACCGGCAACATCTTTGCGTATTTCCATTGATAACTTGATATCGGGAAATTGTTCTTGATAATACGTCATTTCAGTTGCGGCGTGTTCGGCAAACTCATGACAGCTGAACCGCCGCATATGTTTCCGGTCGTCCCCTTTGGGATATTGCCTTAAAATTGCCATCGCAGCTTCGATTACATCATCTTCTATTTTGCCGTATAGGCTTTCCCCGATAAAACGGAAATTATCGGTGCCACGTTCTTCCAACATGGTCAATTGCTTTTCGATTTCAAGCCGTTTGTCGCGAAGGATAAAGGAAATCGTGGGATCTTCGACCTGATCTATCGGGAGGTCATACAGTTTTCTTTTTTTCTTTTCGGGATCCAGGGCGATTAGCCTATAATTGAAGGAAGAGGCTTTTTGGAAATTGTTTTTTTTGAACTTTTTCCATTCGGGGGTGCTGTTTACCGGTGTGGTCCGCAATAGAAACTTCATGCCCTCGCTTATTTTTGCCAGTTCGGCATCCGCTTTCAACGTAACCTTGTCAAGATGGGTCTTTCCCAACATCAGATAATGGTTGAAGGGATTGGAGGTCTGTACCCGAATAAATTCGTATGCGGCCCGTTTGATGGTTTCGGAAAAGCGGGTATAGAATTTCCTATAGAACAGAGAATATATCTCGTCTATTTCAATGTTTTGGTATAGTGCGGGTACGGCCACCCCGATTAGCAAGCTACCGGATTCTTTGGATTCGTCTATGGCCATTAACGGTTTCAACCTTTCGGGATGCCTTTCTAGCCGGTTGATTACCGTAACGGTGGTGTTTTGGTAAATATCCCTTATACTTTCGAATCCTTCCTTCAATGCTGCCACGGTCGCCGGAGCTTTGTTCTCTGGACAAAAAATTTCGAATTCTGCCTGATGGTCTTTCCGAACGGGCCAAAGTTCCAAAATCAGAAAAGCGTTCAGTGATTTGGAAACAGTGGTGGAAATTTCCTCCAAAAGCTTCGAAATATCGACGATTTCGTCTACAATGAGATAGGAGGCTTGTGTTTTCAGTAATCCCGCAAAGTGGGCATCCTCTTTTTTATAACGAAAGACACAGATATAGGGCAATAGTTTTTCGATATACATCACACCGTCCTTCGGCAACTTTTGGAAAACGGATTTCTCTTCGGACAGTTTTTTGCAGACGCTTCGAACGATTCTCTTCTCGATCATAAATTTTGCTCTAAAAATTCCTCGACTTGCAAAGGTATCGATTCTTTCAGCTGATCTGCAACGGAACGTACCACTTCGGGATATATGACCCCGGTTTCCTCATCGCAATATACTTTGGCTATTTCCGTAGCGAGAACAAGAGTGTTCTTGAAATTTTTCGTGATGTATTTTAAGAAATAACCGTTTCCCTGAAAGGTATCGTTTATTTTTGAGGTGGATTTGATGCCATTGGGGAGATCCATCGCTCCCAACTTTTTGCTCCAAGAGTCGACAATTGCTCCAAAACGTTGGTTATCGATGTTGGTGGTACCCAAATTCCATGTCGGGACGTCCCGGTCCCAGCGCTTCAGATTATAACTGTGCATATCGAACACTATGGCGGTTCCATGTTGTTTTTCGATTTGGTTTACCAAAGCACGGACTACCTTGTAAAAGGACGCATGTTTTTTCAGACTGAGTTCCCTTTCCTCCTCTGACAATGCCTTCTTCCATAACTTTTTCCCCCACGCGTCCTCATAAATGGCATTTTCGGGATCTCGGTTCAGGTCATATTCAAACCGACTGTCACGGCCCGCGATTACGATAGGGTGGGAGCGGACCATCTCTTTTGTGCAAGGGTCCTCCTCGTACCAGCGTTCATATTCGGTATGTAGGCAATTTTCCCATAACGATTTTCGGAACTGGTGGCCGTTATGTACGGCAGCGCAGATGAAGGGAACATATTTTTCTACTTTGACGGAAAAGGAATAATCCTCGGAGACCGCTTCAAAAGCGATTTCATCGGTAATGTTTTGGATAATTTTGGAAACCGGAAGTTTTTGCATTTTTCAATGGTTCTCTTATCGTTTTTTGTCTAAATTCAATTTCCAAATAATGGTTTCTTGCAAATAGGCATTTGGATGGTGACAATATAATCAATTCATGCTTTTTAATCATTATTAGAACTCAGTTCAAGCAATAATTATCGTTTTAGAGCCCATCGATGGATTAAGACCAAATGTATGCGGATCTGGAGATGCGCGATGATCAAATTAGGGCTTTCAAATCGGCCATGGACAAGTTTCAGCAAGAGCGGGTAAGTAAGCCCAACGGCGAGATGATGGGCAGTGTCGAAGACGAACGTACCCGACAATTGGAAAGCATCCTTTCCGAGGTGCAATTCGAGAAATACCAAAAATGGCAGGCCGATAATTAGGGTTTTAAACCCCTACATTCCAATTTCGGGTATCTATTCCCATCAACCATATTCGGGAAGAGGCCTCCTAAGATTGATTTTATAATCCGTTCGTAAACCTTGTAGCATATTGTTGCCCTCTTCGGCTTGTGATTGCAATAGGGCATCCGTCACATTCGGCAATTCAGCGTGTGATAGTACCTGTTGATATTTTAAAAGGAGTTCTTCCTCGGAACGGATGATAATGGCGTCTATCTCCCTGTCGGTCATTTTATCTTCGAGTAACCTGTTTTCCATTGAGGAAAATATCAGATTGCTCTTGGGGCCGTTTTCCTTTGCTTTTCTCCCTTTGATTACCTCGAACTCTTCGTCTAAAATCATGCGCGAATGTTGCTGCTTGAAATAGCGTTTCTTAAAAAAAGGACGAAAACGTGGGTAACGGTCCGATTGCACCAAAGTGCCGTAAGCCTTTTCCGAGGCCCGGATTTCCGTCAAAAGGTTTTTCAGTTGCACGTCCCATGCATTCTCTGTTCTTACCATAATAGTAATGTTTGTATTAAAGTCTATATCGCTAATTCTCCAATCAAACGAAAGGTTACAATCACCAATTTTCGATTTCGGAGCGGATTTCCTTTACGGGCTTTCCATGTATTTCGCTTATTTTTTCCAACAGCCCTTCAAAACCGCCGCTTTCGAAATGCAGATCTTCATCTTCCAGTTGTGGATATTTCTTTAGATATTCCTCCTGTATGTCGTTCCATTTGTCGTGTAGGGTTTCGTATTGGTTCAAATCGCCATCGCCATCGTTCCAATCCACGTTGCTACCCCGGTTCACGCCTCTTTCTTTATTTTCTTCCATAACGGCTTTCGTTTACTTCAAATTTGCACATCCAACGATTATTTCTTCCCCCTAATGAAACGGGAATCGTCAAATTCGCTCCGCCCGTAAAATTCTTCGTCTTCTAACCTTCCCCGGCTTTTTACACCGTCGTTTTCGTCAAAGTACTGTTCCGCTTCATCCTCTATATTCTTGGAAGGCGTTTCTGAATCGCGGTACTCCCCGACATTATGGCGTTGCTTTATCATATCCATTCGCTCTGCTTTGTACACCTCGGCGTTCTCAACATCCGAATCCATCCTTTTGTCCACGGGCGTATGCACGTATCTTCTACCATAGGAATCGAGTACGGCGTTCTCATAGTCCCGCTCTATAACAGTATCCTTGCTGATTCTTTTGGTCTCGGCGAAGGTTTTGTGGTCGATGCTTTCGGCAAACACATATTCTTGCTCGTGGTTAGGATCCACAAGCCCGATAGGGATGATGATATGGTTTTCCCCTTTCTCGTTGATGAATTCACGTATTTCCGAATTGGCAGGCCTACCGTAAGGGTCATGGTCGGCAGCGATTATGGTCTGGTCCACTTCGACATCCAGATAGACCACACGCTCTGTTTTCTTGTTTACCAATAGATTGTTTACGGTACCTATTTTGCGTAATGCCTCATCCTTTACTTCCCAGTTCCGTACATCCGGGTAGCCCCCTGCGATTTTATAGTCCGATAGTTCGCTAAGATAGTATAAATGTTTTTCGGGTGTTTTCATTGCTCTTTATTTTCGGGGTTCATTTCCTTTAGCGCATCTCCGCAGGCATCGAAAAATGCATTGATATTCTCTTTTTGTCCATTAATTTCTTGGTTGGGAACGATGGCGCCGATGGCCCTTTTGATTTTTTCGGGGTATTCGGCCATTTCGGGATATTCCTTTTCCTGTATGGTTTCGATAATTTGCGCGATTTCCCCGCCCACCTCTTTAATGTGTTGGGC
>JAGXIC010000196.1 GCA_024635875.1 Pricia sp. | reverse complement strand
TCTTAATTTGCGAAATCCATTGAAACCTTAGAAAGATTTCGTGGGTTCCTGAGTTATAGTTCCTCAATCCTCCGATGCCCGGATAGTATGCGATGATCGAAGAAGATTTCCTCGGTGCCGTTGAATTGTGTGAGCGGGCTAGTGAACGAGCGAATATCGTTTCCTATCAACTCTACGGTCTCGATTTCCCCGGCCGAGCCGTTGATTCTTCCGTCCGTACCTACAAACGTTCCATCAAAATCATAGCACTCGGAGCTTGGGTCTCCACCGCTGTCAAAGTTTTGATCAATAGGCGCACCCTCACCCGCAGGACAGTTATCCGTAGCCGTTGGATAGGTGAAATTGACTACCGCTCCACAACTACCCGGATCGGCGCTCCGCGTAATGTTGGCAGGAACGCTAATGACCGGCGATTGATTATCTAACACAGTAACTTTGAACTCACAAAAAGAGGTATCGCCGCTACTATCCGTGGCCCTGTAAAACCCTGTGCGTGCCGGGATAAAAAGAATCACCGGGACTGTAATTGCTCGTTAGGATTACCGCACCCGAGCCGGTCGCGGTGGGCGCACCCAGGTTACCACGGCCGTACAGTCGCCCGAATTGGGTAGAACGTTGTTTATATCGGAAGGGCAATTTGAAAAAGTTGGGGCAAAAGCACTCGAAAGGGGATTGTTTAATCCCACAGTTTTACTATGTGTCGATTTCAGGGAGAGAATCGAATCCGTAGGTAAGCTAAAACTTGTTGTACCCGCAAAAACGAGCAGGATCAACAATTTCTTGAGTTGATTATGCATAAGTAGGTACAACTTGGTGAAATAAAACTACCGGCCCAATTTGGGAGTTAAGCGTGCAGTTTTACTTTAACTATTAAAATAGATAAAATAAATCTTTAACTAAGCGTCGTATTTGTTGTGAAGTGTATTAAAAGTGTTGTCAGCTTCAAATACCTGTATTTCGTTCTAACGATAAAACTCATGAATTTACACTAACGCTACCTTTCTTCGCGAAGGCACAATCGCCTGCCTCATGTGTATATGTTTTCTGTTGGGTTTGCAGCTTTGTTTTACCGGAAACCACATAAGCGAAGAAATTATTATACCACCAGACACTGTTTTTCTCCTCTTGAGCAGGACACTTAAATTCTGCAAACAACAGTGCGGCCACTTGAAACTGTTTAAGCGCTCTTTTGTTTTCTATATAGTCTTGAAGATTATCCATTGAAAGGCCAGCACATTTATTCTAATCTACAAAATTTAGGTGGGGCGTAAAAACCAGTATTCTAGGCCTTATCAAATTAAAATTTTAGGCTAGTCTTCGTTCCGTTTTCTTGAATACGCAAAATCTTTACTATTTGGAGACGCTTTTCATCAATTGAATTCCCGTTCTAAAATCCTTGTGCCAATTTTTGTGGTGACCTCACGGAAACAACTTCAAGAGAATCATTATTCTTGGCCACTATGATATTCCTGGCTCCGTTTATTTCAATAGTTCGGGCGAACTTGACATCCCCGATGACCATTAAACCACTTTCGCCTGGTGAAAGGGGCTCAAAATTCCCTTTTCCATTTCCCTTTAGAAACAATCCATGTGATGCGTCGTTCCGAGGGGTTTCTACCTCCGAGGCATAGAGATTTCCGACCAGCAACAAATCAGTGAGGCCATCATCGTCAAGGTCATCGACAAGAATATCGTTTACGGACGAAAATTGAGCTTGGTTAGGCAGTACATGTGGTTTAAACTTTCCGTTGTTATTTTCAAAGTAGGTGGTAGCAAAGGTAAAAGCTTTTAGGTGCGTGGATTTTTTCAGCTGTTTTTCATCAAAAATGTCATCGACGGATGCCTTTCCAAAAGCATCGTAGGTCGGGAATTTTTCTTTGATAAAGGGCATTTGTTTCGAAGAGCATTCGCGACCCCTTAAGGGTACTAATTTCTCTTTTTCATGGTAGCTGAGAACGATATCGTTGGTGCCGGAAGTGTCGAAATCGCCCGCATACACTTCGAAAGGGGCATCTGCGCTAGCCCGATATTTATAATTAAGCCCTAAATTTCCGCCGATTATATCGATATCCCCATCTTGGTCAAAATCATCCGCTGCCAAGCTGTACCACCAACCGTTGGTGCCTTCAAACCCGTAGGTGTCAGTTTTTTCTATAAAGTTTTTGCCGCCGTTATTTTCAAAAATCCGTATGGGCATCCATTCTCCTGTCACCACCAAATCCAAAAAATCATCCTCATTAAGATCTACCCAAAGCGCATCGGTTACCATGCCCAAGTTTTGCCAGTTATCGTTTATAGGACTTGGGGCCTTATCAAACTTGATGTGGCCTTCACTGCTATTATTCTGTAACAAATAACTTGTAGCGGGCGCAGGATACTTTCCGGGCACCTGCCTACCGCCTACAAACAAGTCCAAATCGCCATCATTGTCGTAATCGATCGTTTTGATACAAGAACTACTAAGAGCTATCCTCGGTAGTCGATTTGAAGCGTCGCTGAAACTGCCTTTTCCATCGTTTATGTACAGTCTGTCCTGTAAATAGGGCGAGCCTTCATCGTATTCGTTTCCTCCGCTTGCTACGTAAAGATCTACGTCACCATCTCCGTCCGCATCGAAAAACTTTGAGGCTACATCTTCGTAATCTGATGTTTTTTGAAATATTTCTGTGTTCGTTTCCGAAAAGGTGCCATCCTCATTTTGCACAAATAGTACTCCTGGCCGCCCAATGGCTCCTCCAATATGCATATCATCGAGGCCGTCATCATTAACATCGCCTATTGCCAATGAAGGTCCCTCGTTCGACATTTTGTGGGGAAGTAGGCTTTCCCTTTTGAAATCATCGAATTCATTTTCGGCGTGAAGGTAATCGACGCCCTGAACCTTGTTTTTTTCGAACAAACGTGACTTAGGTTCCGTTTTCCTGTTCATTTGAGGGTCGGCCTCGGCATTTGCATAATCCAACGTCACCAATTGATCGGCCGGCAAGTCTTCTATAATCTGATGTTTATCATCGTGCCAAACTACCTCTACGGTTACCTTTTGGGAGGCGCCGAGACCGAAATGGAGTTCTCGGCCCATGGCAGACATAAAACCCCTAGTAAAATAAAGTTCTTGGACCTGACGGTCTTTTGGTGTGGTTACAATGACCCGTGCACCTATTCCATCACGGTTATTTTTTGGGCCGTTCAATTTGACGGCCAAGTAATGGCCAAGACCCAGCTCCCTAGCGTTATTTTTTAAAATAGAGGCAGTGTCATCCGTATTGTTCAATACGATATCAAGATCGCCATCATTGTCTAGATCGGCATATACGGCTCCGTTCGAACTGGTCAGGGTGCTGTCGCCCCAAACTTGGTTCATCTTGGCAAAGTTGAGGTTGCCCTGGTTCCTGAAAAAAAAGTTCTCCCTTTTTCGTTCGGGCATTTTATCTAAAACGTCGATAATATACTTTTTAGCATCGAATTTTTCGGCTATGATGATGCTGTCCTGTTTTTTGTTGACATAGTTTACGAAGTCATTGTTACGAAAATCCCTTTTTATCCCATTGGAAACAAAAAGATCTTTTCGGCCGTCATTGTCCATATCAAAAAATAACGGCCCCCAGCTCCAATCGGTACTGGCGACCCCGGCCAGTTGAGCTACATCGGAGAATATAGGTACATCGTTATCATTTAAGAACCCGGAATTCAACTGAAGGGTATTGTACATATACTGATGATGAAGGCCTACATCGACCGCTTCCTGGAATTTTTTGGGATTCATACCGCTCATACTGGTCTTGATATCATAATTGCTTTCCCCCATCATGTCAACGGCCATCATATCCATCCAACCATCATTGTTGATATCGGCAATATCATTGCCCATCGCGAAGAACGAAATGTGACCGGTAGCCTCGAGAATTTTATCGGAAAACCCTCCCTTTTTAGTATTCATATATAAGTGGTCTTTGCCCGAATAATCGTTGGAGACATAAATGTCGGGCCAACCATCGTTGTTTACATCACCTACAGAGACACCCAGGCCATATTCCAGCCTATTTTGTGCTATTCCCGCTTCTTGACTGACATCCGTAAAATGGCTATTGTCATTTCGTAATAGTCGGTCGTTGGCCACGCCGCCATCAGTAGTCGTAAGTTCTGCGATACTTTTGTCGGTAGGATAGGGAGAGGGGTAATGGTTCAAAAGAAACATATCGAGATCGCCATCTTTGTCATAATCCAAGAACGCGGCCTGGGTGGAACAATCTGCGAAATCCAAACCGTATTTCTCACTTTCTTCCTTGAACACAGGAATGTTATTTTCTCCCTTGGCTCCCGTATTGATGTAGAGTTTGTTCTTTCTTGTTTCAGCTACTTTGTATTTGCCCGAATTGGACACATAGATATCCATCCAACCGTCGTTATTGATGTCGACAATGGTAACGCCTCCTGAAAACCGTTCACGAAATAGGATACCGGTTGTGTTCGATACGTCTAAAAACTTTAGGTTGCCTTGGTTTAGAAACAGTTTATATTGCTTTAAGGTAGAGATGAAGAAAATATCCTTTAATCCGTCATTGTTGAAATCGGCAACGGCCAAACCACTGCCATTGTAGTAATATTCATATTGTAGACCATTGAATTTTAGGTTTTCATCGAGTTCGTTCGAAAAATCGATACCGGTTTCCGCTTTGTCAAGTTTGGTATATAGCGTTTCTTTTTCGGGGTCGAGGTTTGAAATATGGTATTCCTTCGTACAACTGCCCGTTAAAAGAATCAAAAGTATATATAATAGAATATTTTTTGTCATTTTAAATTCTGATTGTGAAAATGTGGAATATTTAGCGGCAATTTTCTAGCAGACTTGCTGTTTATATGTCTGGTTGACGATTAAGCAATGCCTAAAGTATTAAAACCTAGAAGGAATACAAAGAAAAAGGCCCAATGTTGCAACATTGGGCCTTTTTCCTAGGCATAAGTTCTAATCGTACTTATGCCCTAATAATCGATTACTCGTAACCCGGGTTTTGAATTAAAGCCGTATCTGCTTGTAATTCATCATTCCGGAGTGGCCTAAAATAGGATTTATCCAACCAAAGACGGTTTTCAAATCCGGGATCGATTACCCCTCGAACGTAGGTGTAGCTATATTTTTCGGGGTCGTATTTGTAGGTTGTCACGTCCTCCCCTGGCCTTAAGGTTCCGGTAATTTGTATGATACCTGCTGGAGCCCCCAAGGTCGTCGGCGCAATCATCCAACGTCTGGCATCGTGATAGCGATGGTCTTCATAGGCCAGTTCCAATCTTCGTTCATTCCGATAGATTTGCATTAATTCTTCACCTGATGCCGTAACCTCTGGTAGGCCTACCCTGAAACGTATCTGATTTAGCCATGCCCGAGCTTCGGCGTCGTCACCATCGGCTTCCATGACAGCTTCTATGTAATTAAGTACCACTTCGGTGTACCTAAAAAATGGCCAAGGAATGGTCTGAAAATCGTTTTGGTCGACAAAATCCGGATCTGGATTGACAAACTTTTTCAAGTAGTAGCCTGATCGGGTTCCGTTCCAATCTTCAATCGGCCCTTGGCGGGTATCCAGGCCGAAATGGGTGGTCTTTGCCCCTCCTTCCATTATTTCATACTGACCGGTCTGAATCTGGTTGGCTGGATCTCTACTAGCGGCATCGGAGGGCCTTGGTTTCCAATCGGCACCGTCGTAAAGTATGGTCGCATAAAAACGCGGCTCCCGATTTTGGTAGGGAGCATTGCTGTGATCTGGGTTGTCCCAGTCAAATTCCGAACCATCGCTCATGCCGTAATCATCGACCAAATTCTGCAAAGGAGCATTTCCGGCCCAGTTATGATAGCCGTTCGGACCGTTCCAAAGACCCACTCGACGACCTGGGCCCTCCGATGCAACAAACTGTCGGTTAAAAATGGCATCGGTCTCCCCACCATCCCGTGCCAGATATATATTTGAGTAGTTCTGTTCGCCCTCTTCAAGAGATACCGGCCCTGTCAAACCAAATTTGTAGCCCGCATTTGAATAATCCATAGCGGCCTTGGCCGCATTCTTTGCCGCGGTCCATCGTTCTTGTTGGTTACCTGAAGTGTACCCCAGTAATTCTGGATTCGAATACCCGGAAATCAAGTCCGAATTTTGGGAAGCCACCGAAATATCGTGGAGATCACTTGCCGCATACAGCAAAACCCGAGCCTTTAAAGCCAGCGCAGTGGCGGCATCGGCTCGACCGGATGCTAGATTTTTACCGTCCAAAAGGGCAAAAGCCGCATCACAGTCGGCGATAATAAAGTTTACACACTCCTCATAGGTATTCCTGGGAAGGCTAAAATCGGAATCCAACTCAAAGGGTTCACCTACCAAAGTTACGCCTCCATAATGCCGTACCAATTGCTGATAAAAATAGGCCCTTAAAAATAAGGCTTCGCCCAACAATCTATCCCTTAAATCGGTATCTTCAATCCCACCTTCGTTCAGGTTTTTTATGGCAATATTGGCATCCCTTAAGAAGGCATACATGTTATTCCAATCGTAGGCCTCGTCAATCCAGCCCGGGTCGGCGGAATTGGCCCTAGATTCGTTGACCGTATTGATTCCCCGGCCCGTATGTGTAAAAACGGCCTCATCGGATAGGGAAGCCAACATTTGCTCTTCCATACCACCGGAACCGAGACCATTGTAAATACCGGTCACGGCCGCTTCCGCCAATCCCGGGTCGCTCCACACACTCGTTTCGGATACCTCGCTGAGCGGAGTAATATTGGTAAAGTCGTCATTACAGCCGACAACCGCGGTGATGGCGGTCAGGGACAATACGTATAAATATTTTCTTTTTTTCATAACAATAATTTTAATTTTCATAGTTTAAAAAGTCAACGAAAATCCGCCGTTGATAATTCTGGAAACCGGATAGTCCCTTCCCTGTTGATTGAGCGATTCGGGATCGAAGAGCGAGTTGGTGAACGTAAATAGGTTATTTCCACTTAGATACATCCTAAATTTGCCTAAACCAAGGGGTCCGACAATTTCTTCCGGAAAATTATAGCCGATTTCGAGGTTTTTAACGCGCAAGTAATCCGTGTCCTGTCTCCAGTAGGTATTACCATTACTGTAGTACTGATCGGCCCTGTTCGTGATCCTGGGATCCACAGTGCTTGGGTTATCAACCGTCCACCGGTTATCGTAGATTGTCGCGGGATAGTTTCCTATGGTACCTGCTTCTCCGAAGCTTAAAAAGAGTTCTCCTCCGGTGGCCCCCTGAAAGAGCAGGCTCAAGTCAAAATTCTTATAGGACGCGGTCAAGTTCATACCTCCCTGAAATGTGGGATCTGCATTTTTGTCGGTCCTGAAACGGTCGTCGGGGGTTATGGCACCGTCCCCATCAAAGTCTAGAAGTTTCATGTCTCCAGGGCGAAGCTCGTTGACCAAGGCCGAATAGTCCAATGTTTCGGCGTCAATATCGGCCTGGGTTGCAAAAATACCTTCATAGCCGTACACCAAGTTAGATCGTATTGGTCTTCCCGTTGCCCGCTGCCAATCCGGTGCCCCTTCGGCCTCATCGCTGAAAATAATCTTGTTCTTCGCATAGCCCCCGTTTACACTTATACCATACGTAAAGTCATCGCCAATGTTGCCGTTATAGCCCAGGATAAAGTCAAAACCCTTGTTTTCGACTTCCCCGATATTGATTCTGGGAGGCGTAATGCCCGATAAATTGGGCAACGAGGCCGAGGGTTGGGTTAGGATATCCGAACGTTTGTTCAAAAATACGTCGAAGGTAAGGCTCATCCTGTTCTGTAAAAATCGGGCATCCAAGCCGATATCGATATTCGTGGCGATTTCCCAAGTAATGTTTGGGTTCGGCACCCTGGATTCACTTAAGGTATTGGTCAGTACATTATTAATTACATAATTACCAAAACCATAGGTAGCCAGAAACTGATTTTGGGGAAAATCGGCATCGTTGAACTTATCGTTCCCCAATTGCCCCCAAGAACCCCTAAATTTTAGGAAGTTCAAAAAGGAATCGTTGTTAATGTCCCCCAAGAAGTTTTCCTTGGTTAAGACCCATCCTGCCGAGAAGCCGGGAAAAAATCCGTATCGGGTCTCTTCGGGGAACAAATAAGATCCGTCGTAACGCCACAGAAATTCGAATAGGTATTTATCCTGAAAATCATAGGTAACCCGACCGAAATAATTCAATCTTGACGACCTATCGGAAACACCGTCATTATCCTTTTGATCATCACCACCGGCAAACAGTTCATCTATGGACGATGATATAAAAAACCGTCTAAAAGCATTAAATGTCTCGTATTCGGTAGTTTCTTTGTTGGTACCGGCCAAGAACAGTAGACTGTGATCTCCGAACTCCCGTTCATACTGCATGGTAGCTCCCAATAAGATGTTCAGGGTATTGGAGGTATACTGATTAAGTCGGGGGTCGGCAGGTCCCCTTTGTACCGGGGTCAGTCCGGACTCGTTGCGATTCTCACCGTCCCAAGTGTACAAGGTCCAAGGCGTTGCCCAACGCTTTCTATTAAAAAAACTCTTATCTATTGCGGCGTTCGCCTTAAATGATAAGCCTTTGACCCAAGGTATTTTAATATCCAAGGTGGCATTGGATTGAAAAAAATCCCTTTTGTCCCTATCATAACCGGTCTGGTTGGTCGTAATTACAACAGGTTGTTGGCCGTTTTCGATATCCGGTCCAGGAAATCCGTTGGGCCAATAGGCCGGTTCGGTAGGCCTCCCCCGAGTCAGCATCCTAAAAATGGCACCCGCACTTTCTGTAGGGAAAAATCGAAACTCTTCACGGCCCAAAACGCCAAGGCTAAGCTTGACATTATCGGTAATATCGGCATCGAGGTTGATACGCAGATCATATTGTTCATAGCCGGTCGCCGCCTTTTTGT
>JAGXIC010000195.1 GCA_024635875.1 Pricia sp. | reverse complement strand
GTATATCACGGAATCCGGGGCCGCCGTCATTTCCAGGGTGCTTCCCCTGTGGCCCGGCTGTCCGCCGATCTTTTTGTCGGATCCGGGGCGGAGGCTCTGGTTCTTCTTGGGACGGTTCTCGTCCTTGGTCGGCGGTACGGAACTGTTGCGGCTGTTCTTGGGGGTCTCGTACTTGGAAAGGCGTTCCTCGAGTTCGGAGATCCGAAGGCGCAATGCCCCGTTCTCCTTCTCGAACAAGTCCAAACGGGCCGTTAGGCCCTCTATAAGCTCCCTGTCGGTCAAACCTTTGCGTTTTCCAGAAAGATCCGAAATAGTTCCATAGGATCCAAATATGGGGCCACTTTTCTTTTGATTATTTTTGGGAATCGTCGGATGGTTAACGATAATTACTAAGAACCTGAATAGTTACAAACAAAGTAAAACAATTGATACGAATAAAATGAAGATACCATTTCCAAAAACGGTTTTCATTAGTAAAGGGCTCGGTTGACCCAACCACTATCTTATTTTAATGATGTTTCCTTTTTCCTGGGCCGTTTTTCTTCCCCATTTGGCAATTTCCTCAAGAACTGGAACAAGGGTTTTGCCATAATCTGTTAATGAGTACTCAACCTTTAAGGGCGGCTTATCTGTAAATACCTGTCTTTTGACTAAACCGTCCTCTTCCAATTTTTTAAGTTGGATGCTTAACATTCTTTCCGTTATTTGTGGCATCAGCTTACGCAATTCATTGTATCTCTTTTTTTCTTTTCTCAAATACCATAAAACCACCGTTTTCCACTTGCCACCGATAAATTCCATTGTCAAATCCATTGCACAATGAAATTTTTTATCATCCAATTCGATTAGGAATTCATTGTCATCAATTCTCATCTTATTTTATAAAAATTTTATACTACCAAAATTGATAGTTATTGCAAATATAAATTACTATACTTAATTTTGCAACTATAAAATGTATAGTAATTTTTAAAAACAAGAACAATGAAAATAACAATTTTAGGAACCGGGGGAGTAGGAAGGTCTTTTGCTGAAAAATTAACTTCCCTTGATCATCAAGTAATGATGGGAACAAGAAATGTGCAGGACACTTTGCACAAAAATACTACAGACAGCTATGGCAACCCACCCTTTTCGGAATGGCATAAAGCAAATGAAAGCGTACCAATAGAACCATTCGCCAAAGCAGTACAATTTGGCAAAATAATAATCAATGCCTTACAAGGTGCAAAAGTATTGCCCGTTTTTGAAAGTTGCAATTCAGATGATTTGAACGGCAAGATAATCATCGATATTTCAAACCCTTTAGATTTCAGTAAAGGATTTCCGCCATCATTAATTGATGGATTAAATAACACAAACTCGTTGGGAGAGGAATTACAAAAGCTGCTACCAGGTTCAAAAGTGGTAAAAACTTTAAACACAATGTACAATGGCATTATGATAAATCCAAATATGATAAATAATGGTAATCATACTAATTATATTTGTGGAAATGATACAAACGCAAAAGAAACGGTTGTGTCCATTTTAAAAGATTTTGGTTGGAAAAAAGAAAACATCTTGGATTTGGGGGATATTACAAATGCCAGAGGAACCGAATCCACTTTATTGATTTGGACCAGGATTTACGGAGCTACCAATAATGGAGCGTTCAATATGAACATCGTAAAATAAAAGCACAAAGTTGGAATAATGACTAACGTAAAGAGCCAGAAAAAGGTTCCGGTTTTTAACGCCGAGCAAAGTTTTTGCCGCGACCATCGAAAATGAGGGTTCTGTTGCATTTATGACTTTGAATCCACCATTGATTAACAGCCCGTTGGCTATAAATCTGGTCAACACTTTTTGAAATTTCAAGTTGTTATCCGATTTGTTGACATTTTTAATCAAATCATATCAATTGTTATGATATCTTAAAAACACCAAAAACCTGTAAATCATACGATTAACAGGTTTTTGGTATAGATTGATATTATAATTTGTCGGGGTGGCCTATGTTCAGACTACCGGTAAACAATTTATCGCCCCAGGTGGGCAGCAGGGCGATGTAGAGGCCTAATTAGTCTGCTTTTTTTATGAAGTGGTCTAAATGATTGAAATATTTCCCGTTCGTCATTTCCCGTTCGGAATACCGTAAGAAACCTTGCAGGTAATATAGATGCTTGCGGAAACGAAATTGGGAGCCCAGCAGTTGCTGAGTTACTCTTTGCAACGGCTTCAGTAAAAGAAATGACCGAGCTAATAATTCGTTTAAACAGCAAATTTGCTAACTAACTGATTTTCGTCATTGTATGTTAGGCTTTCCGATTTTAACTTTGGAATATACTATTTATAAAGCTGGGCCATGAAAAAACGTATTTTGTTGCCAATCGATTTTTCAACGAACTCCCTCAATGCCATTCGATATGCGATAGACCTTTATAAGGCGGTCGATTGCGACTTCTATTTTTTAAACGTGTTTCATGCTGATGGCCCGTCCCCGAATGAAGGTAAGAGGGTTTCCGAAGTCGAGGAACACATTTATGAAGCCGCAAAACGAAAATCGGAGACACAGTTCAAAGGTTTGATCGATCAGTTGCAATTGTACCGTGATAACCCCAAGCATACCTATCATACCATTTTTAAAATCAGCTCCCTGTTGGTGGCAGTCAACGATATCATTACACAAAAGAATATCGACCTCTTGATTATGGGCACGAAATCCAGGCCAGTTTCAACAGCGGTTATCTATAGCACTAACGCAATGGATATGCTGGAAAAGGCGACCGCTTGCCCGATACTTGTCATACCCGAAAGTATGTGCTTTATACCACCTAGGGAAATTGTTTTTCCAACCGATTTTAAATCAAAATTTACACATAATGCCCTTGAATATCTTATTGAAATAAGCAAGGCCCACCATGCTTACATAACAATACTACACATACAGGATAGTGAAGAACTTGATCAAGAACAACAAAATAACAAAGATGTGCTGGAGGCTATTCTGAAGGATACGGTTTACAGATTTCATACCCGAAAGAATACAAAGGTACAACAGGGCATCAGAACCTTTGTCGCAAACCACGATAGTGATATGATTGCCTTTATCAACCGAAAGCATCTCTTTTTTGGTAGTACGCTTACCGATCCGCTGATCAAACATTTGGGCTACCACTCGCATATTCCCATACTGGTGCTCAAAAATTCTGCCAAATGACCGAATATAAAATAAACACATGAAAACCATCCTCTACGCCACCGATTATTCCAAAAATTCCGTAGTCGCATTGAAATATGCCCAAAACTTAAGTAATACCATGGATTTCCGTTTGGTGGTCACGCATGTTTTCGGTTACCGCATCGTTGCCGAAAGCGTAGTTCTCGATGAGCTTCCGGAGCTACGAAAAAATGCCTTGAAGGCAAATCGCGTCCGATTGGAAGAATTCTGTACGGAACATTTAGGCAAGGATCGGAAAAAGATGGACCTACAGATCGTACCTGCAGAGAATATGTCCATTGTTGACGGTATTATCGGTGTTGCCAACGAGTGGCACGCACAAATGATCGTGGTGGGTACAAAGGGCGAAAGCGCCTTGAAGGAAATCATTATGGGCAATACTACCAAACAATTGATCAAGAAAGCCCCTTGTCCGATTATGGCGATTCCTACAGATGCCAATTATAAACCCTTCAAGACCATCGTATATGCCACCGATCTTGAGGAAGAAGATGTGTACGCCATTTGCAAATTGACAGAACTGGCCAAGGCCTTTGATGCCAAAATAAAAGTGGTGCATATCATTACCGAGGATGAATATGAGGGAGAAGCACAGATGGAATGGTTCAAGGAAATGCTCGAGGCGAAGGTATCTTATGACAAGATGGAGTTCAAACTGTTCTTTTCCGGTGACATCTTCGAATCGCTGCGAATCTATCTTGACGATGTCAATGCCGATATGGTGGTTATGCTGGAGCGGGAGCATAAGGGCATCTTCAAAAAATGGTTCCGTCGCGATCTTGTCAAAAAAATGGAATCGTATGGCAGAGTTCCGCTCATGAGTTTTAGGGAAGGCAACCACCAGCTCTTTTATTTCAGTGCTGTACTATAGCTACGTTATCCTACCATAGGAAGTACCAACAAGGGCACTTCGGTTTGAAAGGCCATATTTCGAACTACAGGTTCGCGCAATAATTTTTGAAAGTATCCGTGTTTTGTCCTTAAAAGGGCCGCCATACCGATTTCGGGGTTTTCCCGTTCAAAATTGCGTAAGGTACCGGCAATCGTATCTTCCAGTGTGATTTCCTTGAACTTCGATTTTATGGGCTTTAAAAGGCCTTTGAGCAGTTCTTTGTTCTGTTTTTGGTCGTCGTTCAATTCTTTTTCGGTATGGATGTGTACTACGTTCAATTTGGAATTCCAAAGTTTGGCTAGTGTAATCAAAGGTGCAAGTTCGTGGTTTTTGAACGTATGCTTAAAATCGGTTGCGAAGACAATCTCCTCTGGCAAATCGTAGTCGTACCCGTCGGGCACGGTGACGACCGGACAGGCAACAAGATATTTAAGAACATCGGTGGTGTTGCCGCCTATGAATTTCTCACGGAGGGCCGAAGACCCTTTGGTGCCCATAAAAACATAATCCACACCTTTGTCGATGACCGTTCTGTTTACCAAGTTGATTACGGAATCGGTTTCCAAAATGGTTTCAAAACGGTGTTTCCGGTTGTTGTTGGCCTCTAAAGTTTGCGCCAGCTGTTTCAAATCTTCTTTGGCGGTCATTTTAGTGCCGGATGCCGAGGGTGCACTATAATAAGCATGCATCAGATATAAAATACATGCTTCCTTTTCAAAAAGGTAAAGTGCATAGTCGATGGCTTTTTGGGCATTATCGGAAAAATCGGTGGGCAATAGAATTTTTTTCATGTGTGTGCTGTTTTATCGAGTTGTGTTTTTTAGGATAGTTCGGGAAGAACCAAAAATGGAACCTTGCTGTGAAAGGCTACTTTCTTGACCACGGGTTCACGGATCAGTTTTTCCATAAAGGTATGTTCGTAGTGAACTAGCGATACCATGTCGGCATCTTGTTCTTTCGCAAACTGGCCGATGGCATCGACTACGCCGGTCTTGAATTCCACATCAAAAAAATCATGGGCTATCTCTTCAAGCCTTTCGGACAAAAGTTCCCTATTTGCGATTTGTATATCGTTCATCAGGAATTCCTGTCCGACTTGAAAGACCAGTATTTTGGTTGTCCAAAGCGAGGCAAGTTCGACCAAGGGCTTTAGTTCAAAACGTTCATAAGGCCTCATAAAATCCGTGGGGAAGACGATATTTTTTAGAGCTTTAAAATCATAATTTTCTGGAACCGCGATAACCGGGCGGTTACGTATGGCCTTGATCGCCTTTACCGTATTACTGCCCATAAAGACTTCTTTTGCGCCCGTTGCGCCTTGCGTTCCCATGATGATCATTTCGACATCCTTTTTTAGAACCATTTCGGTAATGGCCGATACCAGATCATCGGTTCGGGAAATTTTCTCGAAGGAGTGCTTGCTATTTTTATGGTTTTTTTTGAGGTAGTCGAGCATCTTGTCCAGTTCTTGATTTGAATAGGCTTCCATGGAGTCATAAATGAATCCCAGGCGTTGCTTGCCCTTGTTGCCCATCAGGTTGGCAAAATTGGGTTCATGGGCGTTGAGCAGATAGAAATGGCATGCAACGTCCGTATATAATTTTAAGGACGTGAAGAGGGCGTTCCAAGCGTTGTTCGAAAAATCGGTGGGAAGGAGTATTTTTTTCATAGCGCTCATTTTTTTTTGATTTCCGCCGTATCACGTACGACCAAAAAGGGAATATGTACATGAAACCCGATCTGATCGATATTTTGTTTAATGAGTATCCGATCAAAAAAGGAGTGTCCACGGTTCATCATAGTCAATAGGTCAATATGGTGCTCGTCTATATATTCCAAAATGGCATCAGGCATCGATTTACCTATCATCTCGATTTCGTTATGGGGAACACGTTGTAGTTCATCCTCCAAGACCGATCTGTTCGCTACCTGTTCTTCCGTCAGGTCGTATCCATCATTGATATGCAACAAAGTAATTTCCGCTTTGTGCATTATGGCCAGATCGATAATGGTCTGTACCTCTTCTTTCTTGTACTGCGGCCAATAATCCGTAGGGAAAAGCATATTTTTGACCCCGGTGAATCTGCAATTTTTGGGAACGACCAACACGGGTACTTTCGCCTTACGGATAACGAATACGGTGCTCGAGCCTAGAAAGAGTTGTTCAGCACCCGTCGCTCCCTGTGTACCCATAACGACCATATCGATGTTCTTTCTTTTCGAAAACGCGTTGATTTCGTCCGTTAATGTGTTAAAGGCCGATACGGTCTTGTAGCTGTGTTTTTTGTTGGGAAATTGTTTCTTGACATCCTGAACTGTTTTTTCCAGGCCTTCCACCGAAACATCGACTTCATAATCGGGGATCGCACTGAATTCGGGGCCTCCTATCATATAATCCAACCGATAAAAGGAGGGCGTATAAGTATGCAGAAAATAAAATTTGCAGTTTTCATCCATTAAAAATTGCATGGCATAGACCACAGCGTTCCAGGCATTGGGCGAAAAGTCGGTGGGAATCAATATGTTTTTCATGAGTTGGATTTTTTATTGTCATTCCCGTGCTTGTGCCGTCCCGAAACTTCGGGACTTCAGTAAACCTGCCTGCCGGCAGGGACGGGAATCATTTCTTCCTACCCCTCAAAGATAATTACCAAAAAATCCTTTTAATATGACGAAGGTCATTTGGGGCACAAGAAGAAATAACCAAATTTATATTTCACTTACAAACTATAGATTATGTCACTCAGTTTCAATCGGTACGCTACTTTTTCGATGCTACTGATTTAAATCATTTCGGAAAATCCGATGCTGATTTACTTTTATCCAAACTCAAAAAATAGAAAAATGAAACGCTTAAAAGATAAGGTCGCTATCATCACGGGAGGTGCGGGCGGCATAGGAAAAGCAACCGCAAAACTTTTTTTGGAAGAAGGCGCTAAAGTGGTTATTGTAGATCTGGACAAGGAGGTTTTGGAAAAGGCCAGCTATGAACTGGATCATGAGAACCTGTCGTTCTGTGTGGCGGATGTTTCCAAGGCCAAGGACGTGGAAAAGTATGTAATGGAGACCTTGGAAGTTCATGAAAAAATCGATATTTTCTTCAATAATGCAGGTATCGAGGGCAGGATACGGCCCATCGCCGAATACCCGGACGAGGTTTTTGATAAGGTCATCGCCGTAAACTTAAAAGGCGTCTGGCTCGGGTGCAAACATGTTATTCCCAAAATGGTGGAGGGGGGAAGCGTTATTATTACTTCCTCCGTTGCAGGATTGAAAGGTTTCGAAGGATTGGGAGCCTATGTGGCCAGCAAACATGCCGCCGTAGGAATTATGCGGACTGCCGCTTTGGAGTTTGCCCCTAGAAAAATTCGTGTGAATACCGTACATCCCGCTCCTGTGAACAACCGTATGATGCGAAGTATTGAAGCTGATAGTTCTCCCGAAAATCCCGAAGAGGTCAAAAAAGGGTTTGAGGCGTCCATTCCGTTGGCCCGGTATGCGGAATCCGAAGAGATTGCCGCACTGACCTTGTTCCTCGCTTCTGATGAGAGCAAATATATCACAGGTAGTACCTATGTAATCGATGGGGGAATGCTTACGGCATGAGCTTTAAGGAAAAATAATCCATCTCCCAACCTTCAATTTATGCTATTGCCTTGTTTTGGCTTTTTTATTGGTAAAAAATTGGAGGTGTAATTTTATTCCAAGGGGTTTGGTTCAAGATTTTTTATATAAGCTTATCGAAAATTCTAAAGGCTTTCAACAGCCCTTTTCAACTTGTCCCGCACTTCTTCAGCTATTCCGGCAAGAGCCTCGTTTTCGACTCCCATCATAGAAGCCATCGGATCAACGGCGGCCACTTCTATGCCCCCATTTTTCGTTTCACGTACGATAACGTTACAGGGCAGCATAGTACCGATCTTATCCTCGGCCTGTAGGGCTTTGTAGGCAAAAGGGGGGTTGCAGGCCCCTAGAATCCTATAGTTGGGGAAATCGACATCCAATTTTTTCTTCAGGGTGGTTTTGATGTCGATTTCGGTCAATATGCCAAAATCCTCTTTT
>JAGXIC010000194.1 GCA_024635875.1 Pricia sp. | reverse complement strand
CCATATTCGTCCAACACTACGGCAATACTCTTTCGTTTCTTGGTCAGGATGTTCAGGATATCTTGAATCAACATGGTTTCCGGCACAAACTCTACCGGTAGCAGAATGCTTTTAATGGTCTTCGGCTTTTTGAACAGTTCATACGAATGCACGTAACCGATGACATTGTCAATGGTATCTTTGTAAATCAAAATTTTCGACAGTCCCGTTTCAGTGAACAGTTTCGCCAGATTTTTCGGGGTTTCGTGGATTTCGACCGCACTGATCTCAGTTCTTGGCACCATGACCTCCCTGGCCTTGACGGCCGAGAACTCTAGAGCTTTTTGAAAAATTTGTATTTCGGAATCCACATTATCCTCCTCTTCCACGGTTTCCATCTGTTCGGTAATGTAATCGCCCAGCTCTATTTTACTGAAAGAAAGTTGCACCTCGTCGCCATCGGTCTTAAAAAAGGTTTTCAGGATAATATCGGATATCCAAATAATAAAATCCGAGATTACCGAAAAAACCAAATAAAACAGATAGGCGGGGATGGCCAGTAATTTCAACAAATTGTTCGCATAAATTTGGAAGAGCACCTTCGGTAAAAATTCAGCAGTGAACAAGATGAT
The DNA here is from genome assembly GCA_024635875.1 of Pricia sp. GTDB lineage: Bacteria > Bacteroidota > Bacteroidia > Flavobacteriales > Flavobacteriaceae > Pricia. The sequence goes on along the minus strand of JAGXIC010000194.1, from coordinate 5,016 downwards.
GAGCGTCGAAATAATCGTCTGGACCAAAAGACTGAAATCGGTCAGTATCAGGGTAAGGAAGCTACTCGATACCGGCAACATACTTTGAAACCAGAACATCAAAAGGTCGCCCATAAAAAGGCCATAAATGACTAGGGCGATATTATTGCCGATAAGCATTGTGGCAATAAATTTAGATGGTTTTTTGGTCAGTCGCGTGAGCACCTTGGCCAAAAATCCATCTTGTTTCTTCTCAATCTCTATGTGAATCTTATTGGCCGAAATAAAAGCGATCTCCATCCCGGAGAAAAAAGCCGAAAAAAGTAGGGAAAGAACGATTATTAGCAGGCTTGCTTCCAAAATCAACGTTCGTTATCGCGTTTGCGCTGTTCGAATTTCTTTCGATAGTTTCTGCGGAAAAAAAACATACCAATAGAAACTACTGCGAAAAAAACGAACAAGTAGGCATTCTGTCGGTCGAGGTTCCAGTCCGTGAAGATTCTATACAGGGAGAAAAAAAACACACCTAGGTACAAATACTCGGTATACCTCAATATTTTGATCATTCCGGTTCTTCTTTTATACTCATTAGCCCATTGGTCTTGTGGGCGCTAAAGAAATAAGGATCTTTTTTGAAATCCATTCCCGTTCCGAACATGACGGAGCCATCTTCGGGATTGGTGTATTTGAATTTTTCTTGGGTAAATACCCAGTCGTTTTCCTGGTCCCAATACACCTGGGTTGTTTCCATTATTTTTCCATCATGGGTCTCCATGACCACATTGCCCTGCAAATCTATCACATTCGTCGCAGAATAAATAATGCCGTAATCAGCCTTAATGATACTTTTTTGACCTTCGTCATTGAAAAAATCTACTACAAGACCGTCCGGAAAAGTTTGATAAGGAAACTCCAAATTGGTGTAATCCTTCCTCAAAGGACTTCGTAACACCGCTATTACCTTCGTGGAGGTCGAATCTTCACTATCCAACTCGGTTCTTGTTTCGGTATAGGTAAAGGTAAGGTCTTCGGCGATACCCATCGGATAGACCAAAGGTACCTTTTCTTCCCCGGACCTTTTGTACGTATCGGAACATGAGAAAAAAAGTATTGCCATGACAGAGGTCATGGCAATACTTCTAAAGTGATATCTGTTTACAGATGACATCTTAAATATTCGGTACGGTAACGCTACCGCCCACCCAGCAATCGAATGTTATCTTCTTGCCGGCCATACCCGAATTAAAAATATCGGTCTTAGACGGTGCTTTAGCAGAATAACTGGCAGCCGACTGGCTGGCATTCGAGCTTAAAGCTGGATCGACCCTACCGGCCTGACGCGCCATATCGGCCGCTTTCCAGTATAGCGAGCGTTTTTCGAACGGGGTACTGCCACAATCATTGGCACTGGTCGCGTATAAGTTGGCAATCAACAAATAAGCCTTACCGTTTGCAGCATCAGCTTTTATGGCCTGTTGCGCATAATTTCGAGCCTGAGACTTACTCGTCTTGCGCGTAATAGTCGCAATTTTATACAGAATGTTGGATTTTTTATAAGAATCGGTCTCGAGACCCACAGCTTTGTTGAAATCTTCCAAAGCGCCCTTGTTGTCGCCCGCCTTCTGTTTTAACAATCCGCCATACATGTACGCTTGGGCAGAAGGCTCCAAGGCTAATTGAGCTTCAAAAAGTTTACGGAACAGGGGATCGTCGGTACATTCTTTGCTAAACATTCTACCTACGGCCCGCTTTACCCATTTCACGTCTCCTTTTTTCTCTTCAAAACCTTTTTCGTATAAGGGTACAAGATTATCACAATCGGCTAAAGCACCCAATTTTGAATCTACGCTACCGGCAATTTTACCGTAGGATTCCGAATTGGTGGTGGCTATCTTTAAAGACCTTTTCTCCTTGGATGTTATTGTTCCCGTAGAATCTTTGGGCAGTAGCTTTGTAATTACATCGGTAAGCTTCTTGTTTTCGTCCTCTATTTTTTCAGTCACGTCATCGTAGACATCGAAAACCTCTTGAAGTTCTTTGCCTCCACCCTTATGAAGATCGACCAAGCTAGAGAAATATAGGTATAAGGCCCTTGGGTTCTTAAAGTTTTTTGGATCTTCGTCAAAGGCTTTCTTGAGCATGTCGTAAATTTCGGCATCCGAGCCCATTTTAGTTTCGTACATCAGCAAGGCCTTGTCAATACCCACAACGGCCGGGGTGTATTTTTCCGGGAAATGGGTGGCACTGTTATCATACATTGCCACTAAATCTTGAATGTATCCGTCTTTTTCAGCCCCCGAGGATTTTTCGATTTTGTCCTTCAAAATCCGTTCTCCATAAATAAAATTCGCCTTATTGATATCGGGGCATTGATCGTATACCGCTTTCCACGGTGTGTAGGCCGCTTCGTAATTTTTTACTTTTGCATGCTCAACATATATAGATAGGTTGGTCATACATTCTTGGTTTTGGGCCTGGGCATTGCCTAAACCCATGGCGCCTAGAAAAAGCATCGCGGTGACGTAGATCTTAGTTTTCATTTTTTATATTTTTATTCGTGTTTTAAATTTCGCCCCGATAGCGATCGAGACCTGATTGTTCCGAGGGGGTCAATGTACTAATTTTTTGCCAAGAGAACCATAGGAAATTTAAAATTTGCCCGTTTAAAGGCTATTTTTATCCCCTTATCGATCATTGCCTTGCCAATTCTTGGACTATACCATCCAAATCAGAAACTACTTTAATTGATTTTCCGCTTTTGGAACCATTGATCGTTCAGTGATAAGCCGATGTTAATCTTAAAATAGCTCTCTTCGATAAGCCCGGCGGCGGAAGTTCCCCTTCTTCCCACCTCGAAACCAAGGTTAAGATTGGAAAGACCGTTGCCAAGTGGTAGACCTAGTCCAAAAGTTATGCCAAGATTTTTAATGTCCTTATCATTGATCACCATTCCGGTAGTATCATAACGGAATCCCGCACGATAGGTTACCCTCTTTAAATAACTTTCAAAAGAATTTCGATCGGGCGTGTAAAATCCGCCTAAGGCAATTGTACTGGCATTGTCATACACCAGATTTTCGAGTTCCAAAAATTCGTTCGAAAAATCATCCAGTTTCTGAAAGCTGTACTCGACCCCTAAAAACCATTTCATGTTCTCACCGTAGCCGACACCCAAGGTCGTAGTTGTCGGTATCTTCACTGCGGTATCCTTCAGACCGTGTGCCTCAAGGTCTACGTCAATGAGCTCGATGTCTTGCCCCGTGGTCAAAGAAAAAGAACCGATCTGTTGTGTATTACGGGCGGACAAATTTGCCTGGGTATTTACCCGTACAGAAGTAAAAAGGGTATGATTTTTATCGATGGCCGGGGTGTAGTTCAAGGCGTAATTCAGGTCATAGCCGTTAATTCTCGACGACCTTGTATCCTTTGCGCCGAACTGTACATTTTCGGTACTCTGTATCCTTTCACTATCGATAGTTCCAAAGTTGTAATTGACGGTCAACCCGAGACTAAAATCCTTTAAAAACTCGTAACCTACGGAACCATAGACCTTATTGATACCGCCTTCCCCAGAATATTGGTTCAGAATTCTTGAGCCCTCGATACCACTTAATTCCTCAAAATTATAGCCGACCGAGGTGTAAGGCTTTATCCCAAAGCCCAGACCTAAGCCTTTTTTAAGGCTCAGCCCTAAAGCGAGGTAGTCAAGATTTGTAACGGAACTGTTCTGTTCTTCGGCAAAACTTTTAAAGCGCAAGAGTTTGTGCGACACGCCTGCGGTGTAGGTGGTAATACCGAAATTATCCCTGACCTGAACCCCTAGTTTACTGTAGGCGGCCGGGTTGTCCAGGTTGATGTGGATGCTATCGGCGTACACACCTATACCGCCCATCATCTGATTCTCTACCGTATTGGATTCCCTGATATCGCCGAGACCAAAATAGGAATATGGGGAAATCGAACCGTCTTGGGCATACATGCCCGTTAGGGTTAGACATGCGATGACAAAACCTATTTTTTTGATCATGTAAACACTTTGGTTTTAACCTGCCAGCCACACCTTGCCTGTGGGCAGGAGGCAGGCTGATTACCGATTTCCTTTTTTCTGGAATCAACCCCCATATTTCGGGGATATTTATGCTTTTAATGCTTGTTGTATTCCAACAAATAGTTTAATCCTTCCAGCAGAAATTTGGAATCCGCAAATATGGTATTTTTTAGCCGCTTTGACAAAAATTGGGCATCGCCGCCTGTTAAAATAACTGTTAAATCTGTAAAGCGTGATCGGTATTGATCGATGACGCCGTCGATTTCAAGGCAAATGCCGTTCACAATGCCACTGTGGATACCAGTCTCGGTAGAATTTCCAATAAAATCGACAAACGCTGCCGGTTCGAGCAAAGGAAGTTTTGCGGTATGTTCATGCAAAGCCCTGTAGCGCATATATAGCCCTGGAGAAATGGCCCCGCCCAAATATTCACCGTAATCGTTTACCATATCATAGGTAACACAGGTGCCGGCGTCAATCACTAAGGAATTCCCTTTTGTATTGTAATAAAACGCCGATGTGGCCAAAGCGATGCGATCTAAACCTAAGGTTCGCGGCGTCGCATACGAATTTTTAAAGGGCATTTTCGATAGATGGCTTAACTCGTGTACTTCACAAAACACGGCCAGTACGGCGACAACCTTTCGGTCAAGGTTTCCTACCGAAGAAACGATACTTCGTTCTATACCGGGATAATGGTCGCACACTTCTTTTACTTGCCTTGCCACATGTTCCGTTTTGACAGTCTGATGGAACACCAGTCCTCCTGCTTCAAAAACAGCCAGCTTTACAGCGTGATTTCCGGCATCTACTATTAAGTTCATATCGCAAAGATCAAAAAACGAATAAAAACAAACGCCTTTTTTTTACAATTTGTTTGTATATCGCAAAATTGAAATTATATTTGCAGCCCCTTATAGGGATGGTGCCTTAGCTCAGTTGGTAGAGCAATGGACTGAAAATCCATGTGTCCCTGGTTCGATTCCTGG
>JAGXIC010000193.1 GCA_024635875.1 Pricia sp. | reverse complement strand
GTGTTGGACGAATATGGCGGCACTTCCGGCCTAATGACCGTAGAAGATATTGTAGAGGAACTTTTTGGTGAGATTGAGGACGAACACGACACCACCGATCTTATCGAAGAACAGGTCGATGAGAGTACCTATAAACTCTCCGCGAGGCTCGAAGTCGATTACCTTAACGATACCTATAGATTCGAACTTCCAGAGAGCGATGAATATGAGACCTTGGGAGGCCTTATCATAAACGAAAGTGGTGAGATACCCGAGCAGGATTCCGAAATACGTATTGATAAGTTTCAATTCACGATACTCGAAGTGTCCAGCACGAAAATTGATTTGGTAACGCTACAGATCGTTGATAAGGAATAGGCAGGTTTAAGTTCAAGCGCAAATACAAGTTCAAAGAAAGTAGGTGAGGACCTTGAAGTTTAATTCATTTGCCCAAACTCGAATTTTTTTGTCTTTGTTCGCTTCTCGATATTCTCTTTTCTTTATTAAAAAGAAAACCCTAATTTTGCAAACTGATTTCAAAAAAACCATAGATGGCTATTTTAGAGAGTATAAGAAAACAGACGACAATCCTGATACTGATAATCGGTCTGGCGTTGTTCGCTTTTGTAGTGTCCGGTGTCTTTACCAGCGGTGAACTGGGTGGGGGCAAAGTAGGATCTAGTATTGCGGAGATTAACGGGGAAGAGGTGTCCATCGATGGCTTCCGTGAAAAAGTGGATATTGCTTCAAGAAATTCAGGGCCGAACGTCTCTACCATGCAAACGGTGAACCAAGTGTGGGATCAAGAGGTCCGCAATACCATTATGGGGCAACAACTCGAGCATTTGGGCTTGAACATCGAGCAGGATCAAATTATGAACTATATAGCTACGATTCCCGGATATGCCCAAAACCCTCAATTTCAGAACGAGAACGGTGTTTTTGATCCAAGTAAATTTCGCTCGTTCATCGCCGAAATAAAGGTCAACGAACCATCGCAGTATAATTTTTGGTTACAGAATGAAGCCTCCATCATACAAAGTGCCAAACAGCAGGCCTATTTCAATTTGGTCAAAGCCGGTGTCGGCGCTACTTTGAAGGAAGGGGAATTCGATTATCGCCTGGCCAACGAAAAGAGCGACATTACATATGTACGCATTCCTTACAACTCGATTCCCGATAGCTCGATTACCGTTTCAAAAAGCGAGATTCGAAGTTATATAGAAGCGCATAAGGAAGATTTTAAACAGGAGGCCGCCCGCGATATTCAGTTCGTGTACTTTGAGGAAAAACCTTCAACCGAAGATGAAAATGCCGTAAAGACGGAACTTTCCGAAGTAATGGACGATAGGGTAGAATATAACGACCGAACCGATACGAACGATACTTTACTCGGTTTTCGAAATACCAATGACATGGCCGCCTTCTTGGATCGGAATTCCGATATCAAACTGGATACCCTATATAAGGAGAAAAACCAATTGCCAACCAAGTTTGCCGACACGTTGATGGGACTACAGGTCGGTGAGATATTCGGGCCCTATCGCGATGGCGATTTTTTTAAAATCTCAAAAATGATGGATAGAAAAGCCAAGGGTTCAGTCAAGGCAAGCCATATCTTAATTGGATATGAAGGTGCGGAAAGGGCGAACCCAGAGGTAACCCGAACCAAGGAGGAAGCGGAAAAAGAAGCCAAGCGACTTTTAAAGGAGGCCCGAAAAACGGATGCCAAGTTTGTGGAACTGGCAAGGGAAAATTCCGACGGCCCCTCTGCACCCAACGGAGGAGACTTAGGCTATTTTCAAGAAGGAAGAATGGTGCCCGAGTTCAATGATTTTGCCTTTCAGAATCCTGTAGGAACTATCGGAATGGTCGAGACCAGTTTCGGTTTCCACATCATCAAGGTCGACGATAAGCGTGATATCGTACAGATAGCCAATTTGGCCAGAGAGATCGAACCATCCGAGGGCACCATAAACAAACTGTTTACCGATGCCACACAATTTGAGATGTCATCCATTTCATCTGACAAGGCATTTTCAGATTTGGCCAAGGAGAACAAGTACACCGTGAGACCGGTAAACAAAATAAAGGATACCGATGAAAATCTACCGGGACTATCGTCTCAGCGTAGCATCGTGCAATGGGCCTTTAACGAGGAGACTGAAATCGGCGACATCAAACGTTTCGATCTAAATAGCGGCTACGCAGTAGCCCAGTTGACCAAGAAATATGACGAGGGCCTGATGTCGGTAGAGGATGCATCGGCAACGGTTCTTCCAAAAATCAGGAAAGAACGCAAGGCGGCCCAGATTATTTCAGCGAACAAAGGAAAATCCATCGAAGATATTGCGAAAGACAATAACGTGAGCACTTCAACCGCTTCGGCCTTGAACGTGAAATCGCCGACCATTCCCGGATCCGGATCCGAACCTGCCGTTGTCGGTGCCGCATTCGCTATGAAACAAGGCGATACATCAGAACTTATCGAGGGCAACACCGGTATTTTTAAACTCACGGTAACCAAGAAAATTCCGGCCCCTAAGCTGGACAATTACAGTACCTATGCCAGTACTGTGAAAGCGGCACGCGAGGCGCAAGTCAACACCGCGGTGTACAACGCTCTAAAGGACGCTTCGGAAATCGAGGATAATCGGGCGGTATTTTATTAGGCACTCGTTAGACCTACAAGAAGCCTCGCCTAGGGCGAGGAACACCTAAAGGGAAAAACCATAATATGACTGCAAGGTGAAGGCGACCTCTCCCTGACCTGCAATGTGTTGTCGCGACAGTGACCTCCCTTGTAGGTCTAGCCCTTAGGTTCTAACACCATCTGCGAATACGGTACCACGGTACCGTATCCCAATCCCTCAAAATACAAAGGCGTAGTCTCATCTCCTGTCGCCAAAACAAAATCCCCGCCCCAAGCGCCTAGACTTTTTACACTCCCCTTAAAATCAGGGAATAGTGATTCTTTAACTGTCGGAATTTGAAGTGTTCGGGATAGTAGCGTCTCGTGTTGCGACATCAGCGATTCAAATTGCGAAAGGCTTTTACAGGAAACGGTTTTTAAGGTAATTTCGGACACCTGTTCTACAAGTCGGGCTTTGTGAAAATTCTTATTTCGATACGCTGCGATACCCTCCCTGCTGTTCTGTTTTTTATTCAAATGGATGAAGTAGAGCATGTCCCGAAACGACGGATTGAAATCCACTTCGGTAGCGTTCGGTTTTTCGTTCTTTAAACTATACAAAATAGGATGGTCGTGCTGTGCGCAGGCAATGTCGTAACCGCTTCCGGAAAATGCGTTCCATACTAATTGAAAAGCATCAACTTTGGCCCATTGGGCAATATTGTTGATCAAAGTGGAGGAGGAGCCAAGCCCCCAATCTCGAGGAAATGTCATTTTTGTTTCTACCGCGTATCCTTTGGCACCTGTAAGAAAATCGGGATTCAATTTTTTTGCTTCCCTTAAAATTTTGGAAAGTGTTTTGGAAAGCGTCTTCCCATTTTGAGACTTATGCGGAGCTTGGTCGAAGTAGGAGATAAAGGAGCTTTGCTCATTAGGGGTGTGTTCGGGTGATGATGAGAAGAACGTTTCTTCAAACCAGACTCTTCCCACATCATCCCAACTTTTCCAAACCAATTGAGAAGAATTAACTTCTTTAACAGATAAGGACTGTCCGAACTTAGTAGGTACGGCCAAACTCAAAGCACCATCCAACACCGCGTATTCCCCAGTGAGCAGTAATTTTCCGTTGCTGTAGAAAGATTTTGTCATTTACGACTTTCTTAGCTGTTCGAAAGCTTCAACAACCGCACTATGGGTCGCCGCATTTTTCTTAAAATGATTGGTCAATGTGATTTTTTCAGCTTGGGTCGCTCCCAACTGGTTGAGAATGTTCAAGAGGTGCATTTTCATATGGCCTTCTTGAATGCCGGTGGTCACTAGGGAGCGTAAGGCGGCGAAGTTCTGTGCCAAACCGGCGACCGCTACGATTTGCATAAGTTCTTCCGCCGAAGGATTCCCCAGAATTTCCAAGGCCAGTTTTACCAAGGGATGCAGGCTGGTCAATCCGCCTATGGTTCCCAAGGCCAGGGGAACTTCGATCCAAAATCGAAAGATACCGTCCTTTATTTCTGCACTGGTCAGGCTGGTATAGCTTCCGTTTTTGGCGGCATAGGCGTGAATACCTGCTTCGACCGCCCTAAAATCGTTTCCGGTGGCGAGAATCACGGCATCGATACCGTTCATAATCCCTTTGTTGTGGGTTACGGCCCGATGGGGCTCCACCTTGGCGATTTCAATGGCCCTGACCATCTTTCTTCCAAAATCTTCGGAAGAAAGCTGCCCGCCTACAGTTAATTGATCCAAGGGGCAACTTACTTCTGCACGCACCAAACAGTTTGGCACGTAGTTGGATAGAATGGCCATAACCACCTCGATATTTTTTTCTTCCACGGAAAAGGCGGGGAAATTCTGTGCGCCTTCTTTTAGGGTGGCGGCAAACTGCTCTAAACAGGAATTGATAAAATTGGCGCCCATGGCATCCAAGGTCTCGAAGGTGCAATGCAGCTGATAGTAGTTCTTAAGGGCATCTGTTTTGACATGCAACTCGATGTTGGTTATACCGCCACCACGCTTTTCCATGTTTTTGGTTATTGAAGCGGTATCGGAGTATAATTTGGCCTTTATTTCCTTAAAAAAAGCCTTCAATTTTTCAGGATTTCCTGAATAGATGAAGTGTACCTGCCCGATTTTTTCGGTACCCAGAACTGTAGTCTTGAAGCCACCACGTGTCAACCAAAACTTTGCTGCCTTGCTGGCGGCGGCCACAACTGAACTTTCTTCGATAGCCATAGGAACGGCATACAGTGCATCGTTGATTAAAAAGTTGGGTGCGATACCGAAGGGGAGGTAGTAATTGGTCAGGGTGTTCTCGATAAACTCGTCGTGCAGTTGCTGAAGTGACTTGTCCGGATTCCAGTAGCGTTTCAAGAGCTTTTTGGCAGCTTCTGGGTCGTTGGTATAATTGGCGGTGATCCAATCCAGTTTTTCGGCCTTGGGCAGTTTCGAGAATCCCTCGATGGGTTTGGTCATTGTGAACGGTTTCGAGGGATAAAGATACTGATAATGGTCATATGATCATCTGAGATCAAATTGAGTAGAAAATCATTCCGGTATCATCTCAAAATTAATTATTTTTCAGATTAGCCTTAAACATGAATGATTTAATCTATTTTTAGCGCCTATGAAAAAATGTTCCCTACTCCTATTATTTTTAATAGGTCTGATGACCACGGCCTACGCCCAAAACAAAGCGATAACCGTTGAGGAAATCTATAACGGAGACTTCCGTACTGAAGGTCTTGACGCCCTTCATTCCCTTCCAAACGGAAAACAATACACGGTCTTGAACTTTGATAGGTCGGCCATGACCACATCTATCGATACCTATGATTATGCCACCCTAGAAAAGGTGGGTACCGTTGTGAGTTCCACCAATTTGCCGGAAATTGAATATTTTTCGTCCTATGAATTCAACGATGATGCGTCAAAAATCCTTTTGGCGACGGAAGTGGAGTCCTTATTTAGGCGTTCTACTTTGGGTGTTTTTTATGTCTATGATGTCGATAGCAAAGCGCTGACCCAAATTTCCGAAGCCAAAATACGCGAACCTGCGCTATCCCCGGACGGTAAAAAAGTGGCCTACGTCTCCGAGAACAATTTGTATCTTTTTGATATCGCATCAAAAAAAACCGAACAGATTACCGTGGATGGGGCAAAGAATAAAATTATCAACGGGGTAACGGATTGGGTCTATGAAGAGGAATTTGCTTTTGTAAGGGCTTTCGAATGGAATTCCGATGGAACAAAAATCGCCTTCCTACGTTTCGACGAGACCAAAGTCCCTGAATTTTCCATGGATGTATATGGTGAAAATCTATATCCATCCCAAGAAACCTTTAAGTATCCCAAAGCTGGAGAGAACAATTCGGTGGTCACGCTTCATCTTCATGATGTAGCATCGAAAAAGACATCCAAAGTAGACTTGGGAAGTCCATATTACATCCCTAGGATAAAATGGATGAACCATGCCGACCATTTGAGCTTACAGACGCTGAACCGCCACCAGAACAATTTGAAATTACATGCGGTCGATACAAAAACCAACACGGTCTCGCTTTTACACGAAGAAAAAGATGACGCCTACGTCGATGTTACCGACGATCTTACCTTTTTGGCCGACGACAGCTTTATCTGGTCGAGCGAATATGACGGTTATAACCACCTTTATCTCTATGGTCAAGATGGCAAACTGATAAACCAGATTACCAAAGGCCCGTGGGAGGTGACCCGTTTTTTTGGCTACGATCAAAATGAAGACAAGGCCTACTATCAGTCCACCGAAAACGGGTCTATTAATCGTGGCGTCTACAGTATTGAAAGCGGTGGGAAGAAAAAAATGGCCCTTACCGCTGAAGAAGGCACAAATTCGGCGGATTTCAGTGCCGATTTTACCTATTTTATAAATACATTTTCAAGTGCGACAACACCTCCTGTATATACCCTGCACAAATCTTTGAACGGCAAACAGATCAAGGAAATCAAGAATAACGGGACACTACTTACAAAATTAGGTGGCTATCAATTCCAACCCAAGGAATTCTCCACGATTGCCATCAATGGCAACGAACTGAACATGTACATGATCAAGCCTGCTGATTTCGATGCCTCTAAAAAATATCCGCTTCTGATGTACCAATATAGTGGTCCCGGTTCACAGAGTGTCGCTAATAAATGGTTCAGCGATAGGGACTATTGGCACGAGGTGATGGCCGCCAAAGGCTATGTCATAGCCTGTGTCGATGGCAGGGGCACCGGTTTTAAGGGACGTGATTTTAAAAAAGCGACGTACTTGAATTTGGTAAAATATGAGACCGAAGATCAGATTGCGGCCGCTAAAAAATTGAGCGAACTGCCCTATATCGATGAGAAACGCACGGGAATCTGGGGCTGGAGTTTTGGTGGACATATGTCGACCAACTCCATCCTTAAAGGAAACGAGGTTTTTGAAACCGCCATCGCGGTCGCCCCGGTCACGTCATGGCGTTTCTATGATACCATCTACACTGAGCGTTTTATGCGCACCCCTGAGGAGAATCCGGGCGGGTATGATGACAATTCGCCCTTCAATTATCCTGAACTACTCAAGGGAAAATACCTCCTTATCCATGGTTCGGGCGACGACAACGTACATGTACAGAATTCAATGCGAATGATCGAAGCTTTGGTCCAGGCCAACAAGCCGTTCGATTGGGCCATTTATCCCGATAAGAACCATGGCATCTATGGTGGTATGACCCGCGTACATCTGTTCAATAAAATGACCCGATTTATTACGGAAAATCTTTGAAAACTAAACTTTAGATTTTATGGAAACCAAAAACGAGTTCATGGAACAGCCACAGATGTTCGGACACCCAAAGGGACTTTTCTATCTGTTCTTTGCCGAACTATGGGAGCGTTTTAGCTTCTACGGCATGCGGGCTTTGTTGACGCTGTACATGGTCAATGTGATTTTCGAGGCGTTGACAGAGCGTGATTTTGCGACTGCGGCGGTCTATGCATCCTACGGCTCGTTAGTCTATGCCTCTACGGTGATCGGAGGGCGTATTTCAGATCAAATCTTAGGTATGCGAAACTCCATTTTTTTAGGAGGTATTCTTATGTCGATAGGGCATTTCGTGCTAGCCATTGAAAACAATGTGGCCTTCTTTTTGGCACTGGCCTTTATTATCGTGGGGAACGGCTTTTTCAAACCTAATATTTCCACGTTCGTCGGTACTTTGTATCCGCACGGAGACCCTAAAAAGGATTCAGGTTTTACCATATTTTACATGGGTATAAACATCGGCGGATGGATTGCACCCCTATTATGTGGTTGGTTAGCCTATTCATACGGATGGCACTATGGGTTCGGCCTTGCTGGTGTCGGTATGTTGACAGGTCTCGTTGTTTTTTGGAGAGGTATTCAAAGTAATGTTTTTGGTGAAAGGGGCTTGCCGCCGAACGAACACGTATTGCAGAAGAAAGTATTGGGTATCAAACAAGGAATTCTCGTTCCGGTACTGGCGGTCTTGTCGGCACCATTGATTGCATACTTGCTTTCGGCATACAAATCTTTGGGTGACAAAGGCACCTTTTTGGGGGACCAAAATATCGTGAATATCATTTTTAAGCTGATAGGTATCACGATATTCGTTTATTTGGGATACATTATGTACAAGGCCACCTTAGATGAGCGAAAAAAACTGTTTGTAGCCATCTTGATTACGTTTTTCATGACCATTTTTTGGGGGTTTCACGAGCTTTCAGGAAGCGTAATCACTCTTTTTGCGGCTAGAAATGTCGATCTTACCCTGATGTCCGCTGCGCAAACGAACTCATTAAATTCGATGTGGATTATCATTCTGGCCATTCCCGTTTCACTGATGTGGACGTATTTAAGCAAAAAAAATCTGAATCCGAGGACGCCCTATAAATTTGGACTAGGCCTGGTCTTTGCCGGAATTAGCTTCTATGTTCTGGCGTTGAGTGGCGCAAGTGCCAACGCCAATGGTCTTGTACCTTTCACGTATCTATTGCTGATGTATTTTCTAATTTCCGTGGGGGAGCTGTTTATGTCCCCCGTCGGTCTTTCGAAGATTACCGATCTGTCGCCAAAACGTATCGTAGCTTTTATGATGGGTGTCTGGTTTTTGGCCGTCGCCTTTGCTTTTCAAGTGGTCGGTTTTATCGGTAAACAATTGGCGATCGAGAGTACCGATAAGAATGTTGGTGGTTTCGAGACTTTAGCGGTGTATACCGATGGGTTCGAATTGATCGCTAAATATGCGTTAGGGGCAGGTATACTGGTGCTTTTGGCATCACCGTTTATTAAACGACTTATGGGTAAGGTACATTAATTTATGGGATTGAAATAATACGCCCCTTTATCACCCGTGAAGTGAAAAGGGAGGTTTCTTTCTTGGCAAGTCGACTTCCAGCGCTCAATATAACTTCGGTAATTGCTGCCATCGGCAATAATCTTTTTGGGATGAATGGAGTCAATCAACCTTTCCAAGTTCAGTTTAGGCGACCCGGTCAGCAACACATAATCCGAATGGATGTTTTCTTTTGGATAGACGCCCAAACTGTCGATAATAACTAAGTTTTCATCCCGCCATTGGTAAGCCGCATTGAGGGGCAAATGTGTAATGGATGAAATCCGTTCGGCAATTTGATAATCCGTAGTCAATTGATTAAGCCTTTGGGCATTTTGTGCCGTGACGAATAGCTGTTTTCCGGTCTGGTGAATCAAGATGGAATTTCTCGTTTGATGGGCCAAGAACAAAGCTTCTTTTTGCCGGGTCTGATAGGATGTGCCAAATAGCCACAATTGAAATCCAATAACTGCTATTGATAGCGTAAGTGCTTTTTTAAAGTTCGGTTTTGAAAAGAAAAGTACCGCACAAATTAGGATGGAATAGGCCAAGACTAGCTGCGTGGCATCAAAGGAGATATTCTGGAACACAAAAGCCTCTTGTTGTGCGACCCAGCCGATACTAGTGTTCATCCAGCGAATCAATGTATCGTAGGCCGTGACCAAAATGTCGGGCAAGCCATTGAGAAGGGCCAAGAAAATAACGAGGATTCCCATGCCCAAAATCATTCCCAAACCAGGAACGATCAACAGGTTCGAGATAAAGAACAGGCCTGGAAATTGGTGGAAGTAAAATAGACTTATGGGCAATACTCCCAATTGTGCCGCGATACTTACCGAAAGCAACTGCCAAAAGTAGCGTACGATTTTGTTCTTCGGATTCCAAAGGCGTTGAAGTAGCGGATACATCCAAACGATAGCGAACACGGCCGCATAGCTCATTTGAAAGCCTACTTGAAATATCAACATCGGATGTATGATCAAGAGGATAAAGAACATCGAGAGTGCCAGAATGTTAAAGGTGCTGCTCGGCCGGTTGAGGTAGAGGGCATAGGCTACGAACGAGAACATGGTAACCGCCCGGACCACGGATGCGGATAGGCCGGCCAAAAGCGCAAAACCCCATAGCATGGCGACGATAAGAATTAATTTCAAAGTTTTTCCCTTGGGAAGTCTTTCCAAGGGCCTGAGTAACAACTGTAGTAAAAGAAGAATGATACCAATGTGCAATCCGGAAACCGCAAGAATATGTACTGCGCCGGCATTTTTGTAGTTGTCATAGGTATCCGCCGAAATATCGTTGCGTTGGCCAAGTAGCAAGGCTTGGATAATTCCCAATTCTTCTTTTCCAAAATCGGCTTTTTTCAGGTTGGTGATAATTTGGTTTCGGAACTTGGCGGCCATCCCGTAAAGGGTAGCATCAGGACGCTTTACAGTGAAAAAGTCGTTCCCCTGTAACCGTATCTGATTCGTGATGCCTAAGCCTTCCAAATAGTTTTGATAGTCGAATTGATACGGATTTAAAGGCGGATTTATAACGGAAAGTTCGGTGTAAACTATAATCTCGTCATCTACATGAAGCTTCCCCGCCGCAGTATCCAGAGCAAAACTCAACAATAGTCTTCCCGAGGCTTTTTCGTTTTCAAGGGTTAATACCTTGGCTATATAGCGATCTGAAAAGGCAGATGCTTTGAGAACTTCATGAATTTTGATTTTCCAAAGGTGGCTTCCCGTAACGTCTTTATGGGAATAATGCCCTGGTTTATTTTTTGGGGAGGTCGATGAAACGGCCAACATACCAATGGAAATAGTGACTAGGGCAACCAGAATTCCAAATAAGACAGCGTTACTACGGTAGGTGATACATGAGGTTGTCCGATTATTCTTGTAAAAAAGAAATCCGAGAAGCATTAAAAATAGGCCGGTAAAAGTCACGGGTAGAATGATATCCGGCTGAAAGTACCTGCCCAAAAGAATCCCCAAAACCAATAACAAGGTCAGTTTTACAGAAACGAAGCGTAGCAGGTTCATGGCGGCGTATCAATGAAGCAAATATGAAATGCATCAATGTACCGATTTCGGGCTGTTTCGATTTGTAAATTTTAAAATATTCGTTGAAAGACGCTAACCCGTCTATGAAAGTCAGGTTATAACAAGACTGGACAAATATTTTAATTCAGAATTCTGAATCCCCCCAGTTGTAGGAATTTTATATTTGAACTTGAATTTTACAGCACCCGCTTCGCCCTTACAAAAGCACTGTTCCAATAGCCCTCGCGAAGCGAAGAGACCATGACGCCCCGAGAGGTTGAGGAATGTATGAATTTGATTTCCCCTTTCTCGACGGTGACTACCATGCCTACGTGATTGATTCGTTTGGCGCCTTTTGTAGTTCGGAAAAAGAGCAGGTCGCCCTTGGTAACCTCTTGAAGGTTAATGGGTTTACCTTCTTCCGCCATATGATAGGATACCCTTGGCAGTTTTACGTTGTTTTCTCCAAAGGCCACATAGAGAAGGCCTGAACAGTCCATTCCCTTTTTGGTGGTACCGCCGTATTTGTAGCGCACTCCTGAGAATTCTAGTGCCGTATCGATGATGTAATCGGCCTGTGTACGCTTTGAAGTGGGGGTTCTGCTAGACGGACTTGTGACGTTTTCTGTATTATCTTTTCTCGCTTCAACCGAAACTGTCCGCGTTTTAGTAGAGGAAGTTCTTTTTTTAAACCCGCAACCGGTAATAAAAACCAACAGGAATATGTAGATAAATTTACGCAGCATCCAAGAAATGTTAAGTTCTTGGGGTACAAAATTAAGTAAATAATTCGATATAGTCCGACCCACAAGTTTTCGTGGGGAAGGCGGAATCCGCTAGGTCTATGTTCAAAAGTTGAATACTAAGGTGCTTTTTTTTGAGCCTGAAACCATACCTGCTAGGAGGTCGCTACGCGACCACATCTTGCGGGTCGTTGACTTCTTAGATATATTGATTCACTATATTTTCGAAAAGTTCTTGTTTGCCACTTTGTAATTCTAGCTCCCCATGCTCTTTGGCGATATCATAAAGGGCTGTGAAATCGAGTTTCCCGTTTTCGAAGTCCTTACCTTTTCCCGAATCGAAGGAACTGTAGCGTTTTTTGCGAAGTGCATCGTAGCTCGAGGACGAGATGATTTTATCCGCAGTAATCAGGGCTCTTGCGAAAGTATCCGCCCCTCCAATATGGGCGTGGAAGATATCGTCCATATCCGTGGAATTTCTGCGGATTTTGGCATCGAAATTGACACCGCCGCCTTTCAGTCCGCCAGCTTTTAGGAATACCAGCATAGCCTCGGTCACTTCCATAACATTATTGGGAAACTGATCTGTATCCCATCCATTTTGGTAATCGCCCCGGTTGGCATCGACGCTTCCCAGCATGCCATGGGCCGCCGCTACTTCCAATTCGTGCTGCATGGTATGGCTGGCCAAAGTGGCATGGTTGACCTCGATATTGAGTTTAAAATCGTCTTGCAGACCATATTGGTGCAGAAACCCAACGACTGTGGCGCAGTCGAAATCGTATTGATGCTTCATGGGTTCCATTGGCTTGGGCTCGATAAAGAAGGTGCCTTTAAAGCCTTGGCTGCGGCCATAATCC
>JAGXIC010000018.1 GCA_024635875.1 Pricia sp. | reverse complement strand
CCCACATGATTTTTCTCGTCCAAAGGGTTTCCGATACGCAACTGTTTGTAGGCGTCGGCCACTGCATTCTTTACTTTGTCATAGATGGAATCGTGAATAATAAGCCTTCGGGTCGAGGTACAGCGCTGGCCGGCCGTACCTACCGCACCGAACACAGCACCGATAACGGTCATTTTGATGTCCGCATCCGGGGTAACGATAATGGCGTTGTTACCGCCCAGTTCCAAAAGGGATTTTCCCAAACGTGCGGCCACGGCCTGAGCCACGATTTTTCCCATTCTTATGGAACCAGTGGCCGAGACCAAGGAAACTCGGGAATCGGAAGTCATCATTTCCCCTACTCTGTAATCGCCATTGATTAAACAGGATATGCCCTCTGGAAGTCGGTTTGCCTTGAATACCTCGGCAGCGATATTCTGGCACGCCACCCCACATAAGGGTGTCTTTTCGGAAGGTTTCCAAACGCAGACATCTCCACAGACCCACGCCAAAGCTGTATTCCAGGCCCAAACGGCCACGGGAAAGTTAAAAGCGGAAATTATGCCGACTACCCCAAGCGGATGATATTGTTCGTACATTCGGTGCCCGGGCCGCTCGGAATGCATGGTAAGTCCGTGGAGCTGCCTGGAAAGTCCGACCGCAAAATCGCAGATATCGATCATTTCCTGAACCTCGCCCAAACCTTCCTGATAACTTTTCCCCATTTCGTAGGAAACCAACTTCCCCAAAGGTTCTTTCAGTTCCCGGAGTCTGTTTCCAAATTGACGTACGATTTCGCCACGCTGCGGTGCGGGCATGGTCCGCCAGGTCGTAAAAGCCTCCGTGGCAGTGGACATTACCTTATCATAATCTTCACTTGTGGTCGTTTTTACTTTAGCAATCAAGACACCGTCTACAGGGGAATGTGAGGCTATGATTTCCCCTGAACCAAAATTTTCGGCCCCAGTGGAAGTGCCTTCGTTAATTTCATTGATTCCTAATGTTTTTAGAGCCTCGTCGATACCGAATTCCTTGGCGATTTTTGACATTTTTATATCTTTTTTTATGTGTATTGTTATATTTTCAACAAAGATACGTTTTCAGACGACGGGGAAAAAAGACAAAACGTACGCAGGAAAAGTAATATAGTTTCGGTAAGTCCTATTTGATGTGGAAAGCAAGTTCACCATAAATTACAGAACCATTATCCAATAAAAATAAGAAGCAATGCAATTAAAGCAGGTAATGCTTGCACAAAAAAGATCTTTCGTTCAGCCGACAACGCCCCATAGATTCCGGCTACGGCGACACATCCTAAAAAGAAAAGGGAAATATTTATTTTCCAGATGGGGTCTTCGATAAAGAATGTCCAGATCAATCCGGCGGCTAAAAAACCGTTGTAGAGCCCTTGGTTGGCGGCCAAAGGCTTGGTAGGTTCAAAAAGTTCGGCGGGAAGGTTTTTGAATATTTTCTTTCCTATGGTCGTCCAAGCGAACATTTCGAACCAAAGAAAATAGAGGTGCAATATGGCTATTATGCCTATTAGTATGTCTTGGGCCATTCTTAAAAGTACCTATAATTTTAATGGTTTCAAGACATTGGAAAATTATAATAGGAGAATTTATGCCTTATTCCCGAAAATAATATTGAATTGTGTTCCGGTCCCGTTGGACTCATAGGTGAGTTTGGCCGAAATTTGCCTGCACAGAGCCCTGATAATCTCAAAACCGATACCCTCGGCGTTTTTGATATCGAAATCGTCGGGCAGGCCTTGGCCATTGTCAAGCATTGTTAACGAAACTTCTTCGGCATTCAATCTTTCGACATTGACAAGCAGTTCGTTGTATTTCGTAGTATCGGGATAGGCATGTTTCACTGCATTGGTGGCCAGTTCGGAGATTATAAGCGCCAAGGGAACGGCCATGTCCAAGTCTATAGATATGTTGGGACAGTTGATCTTATAACTGAACGACGAAGAGATTTTCTTTACGTGTTCCATCAGGTCGTTCAGGTACCCGTAGAGGTTTACAGCCTTTGAATCCTTATCCTGATAAATTTTTTGGTGTGTCAGCGCTATGGCCAAAATCCGGGCCTGACTGTCCTCAATGGCAGCAATAGCCTCTGGACTGGTCAGTTTACGTTTCTGCATATTCATTAGGCTCGAGGTAATCTGCAGGTTATTCTTGACCCTATGGTGTATCTCGCGCAGCAGGTTTTCCTTCAGTTCGTTCGAAGCTTGAAGTTCTGCCGTTCGCAAACGTACCCTGGCTTCTAAACGTTCGTTATATCCGTCCCTTTTTTTGACAGTATAGGTCAATAATAGGGTCGAAATTATGCCGAGCAAAAGAACCACGTAAGCTTCGAATATATGAGGGAAGGAAAGATACTGGGGTTTCGGAATAAAATGGAATTCCCAAATACGATCTGCCACCTTTAAACGTTTGGTTATGGCGTTCTCACTAAAATTTTTAGTTTTTTCATTCCCAAAACTGGAATACAGCAATTCGGTATCGGAAGTTTCGTCATGTATGCAGATGTCGAGAACTTTCAGTTCGGATTCCAAGGTATTACCGATAAGGGCGTCCATACGGTACACACCGGCCACCACTCCTATGGTTTGGTTCGATTGGGAATCGAATACCGATTTTACTGCCATAATACCGGGAATGCCATTGTTGTTCAATACAAGGTTCATCGGTCCTGTCAAGACTATTCCTTGGGTACTGATAGTTCTATCGATCGCTGATTTCCTGGTCTCATCGGAATAAAGGTCGTAGCCCACAGCTTTTTGTAAAGATTTTAGTGGATTCAACATCTTTATAGGATAATGAAGCCCTTTTGATGTGGAAACAACCAGATTGTCTATAGAATCAGTCTTGGTAATCAAGGTAAACCTTTCAAAATCCCCTTCCGAGGATTCCTCGATACGAGGAGCCCATTCCAAAGCACCTATTCCGTTCAATTCCTTTAGAAAAGGATTAGTAAGGCGTTCGAAGAGTTTTTGGGATATATTGGGTTCATTTTCAAAAAAGAAGGCCATCGTTTCGATGACCAGGATTATTTTATTCAGTTCATCACCCAGTTTCAATTCTGCCTTTACAACGGCATTGTCTATAGCCGCCTTATTTCTTTCTTGATACGTTTTATTGATGGAATAGAAAATGAAGACCGATATAGCGATTCCTAAAATTAAGATCGCCGCATATTTAACTAGTTGGGACTTCGTCATAAGTTGCGCAAGTTAAGGAATTGCACTATACGGACGGGAAAGATTTTTAGCTTTAAAAAATAGGATTTTTCTTGATAAATTATATCATATCGTGATACTTCGGTTATTCTTCAACTATCGGCAACGAAGCGTTTATCAACGGGCATAACCGTTCCGCAATTATCACAGGTACGCAGTTCTTTCGATCCGTAGAAATATTTGAAGTGCCCTAAAAAGTCTTTTTCGATATCGTTCAAGGTAAAATAAACTTCATAGAGTTTATGGTTGCAGTTATCGCAGAACCAAAGTAGTCCGTCGTCGACGTTCATTTCGGAACGCTTGCGTTCGATGACCAGACCGATACTCTTTTCGTGGCGAACAGGCGAATGCGGCACTTTTGCAGGATGCAGGTACATATCGCCAGGACCGAGTTCAAAGGTCTTTTTATGGCCGTCATCTTGAATGTGGACTTCAATAGTACCCTCTAACTGATAAAAAAGCTCTTCGGTCTCGTTGTAATGGTAGTCCTTTCGGGCATTTGGGCCAGAAACGACCATCACGATATAATCGCCGGCATCTTTGTAAAGGTTTTTATTGCCTACGGGCGGTTTCAATGTATCACGGTTATCAGCGATCCATTTTGTGAGATTGAACGGGGGTGCTATCGGCATGGTGGCAAAAAGTTTATGAGTTTATCGGGTGAATTGAAACACCAAATCTTAAACAGTTTTTCCAAAAGTATAAAAATATACTCATGCAATTCAGCAATTTGGGGATTTTGAGAAATGTATTTGATTCTTTCCCATCACAAAATTATTAGGCACAGCTATAGCTATGCTAATATTGACAAAAAGTAAAATAAAGAGAGAGAGGCAAAAATCTGAATTACTAAATGGCATGAGTATTTACTTAACTTACCGATAAAAAATCTGTGTAAAGTAAAGTTTTCCATCCGGATCTTTCTTGACACTGACGGCGGTATGGGTGAATTCGCCTTCCATGGTGCGTTTGTGCTTGGCACTGTTCAGCCATCCTCGAAAGGCTTCGGAGGCGGTCGAATACTCTTTCGCAACGTTCTCCGCCACAAATACCGCACCTACCTCAGTAGAAATATCGGAGGCCCTGGCGGTAAAGTTGTCGTGATTGATAGATCCTTTGGCAATCATGTAGTCGGTATGGGCATTGGCTTGCCCATAGGCGATCGAGTTGAACTTCAGCCCGTTCCCTCCCAACGAAATTCGATGGTCGTTAACGGTGTTCAATAATTCCTGTTCTACTTCTGTTACGTTTTGGCTCTCGACGATATTCAACGGTTCAGCGGACTCTTTTGTACAAGAGCCCAAAATGCCTACGAATACGGTGAGGGCGATTAAGTGCATCCTCATTTTCATACAAAGTTCTATTTTGTAAGTAGGTGTTCCGGAAAGTAGGTGCGAAGAATGGGGAATTCTTATGTTCTCGATAGCCATGCGGGGCACATTGCTGATGCTAATATTGAAAAAATTCTGCAGACTACCCTCCCCTATTATTTCTTTTCGATGAAATACCTATTTATGCGATTTCCTGACAACCCTATTCAAGTACTAAACCCCATTCCATCTTCGTTTTTATTTGATATGGAGGTTTCCCTAATCTTCATACTCACCCAAAACCGTATTAGTTTTTATTTCAAACTGCATTGTTGCGTTAGATGAGTGCACCTTCGCCTTCTCACCTGCAACGGGTTGGTTATTCAAGAAATAATTGATTGCCAAAAAATAGCTGATGAAGACTTCGCTATTCTTTTTTGTAATTCAGCGTTGAAAAATACAAACCTCGATTTACAAGGCTGTTCCTAATTCTCAATTCCCGTCAAAGTAATTTGGGTTTCGGTGTGGTAGTTGCGCCTTTTCCAAAAACGCCATAAAAAATCGATGTCCTTTATTAGTTTTTGGTTTATAGGGTTCTGGAAAAACGTCAGCTTGTCCTTATAATTATCGAGACAATACGCGGCGAGTTCTTTTGAGATTTCCTCGGATGTAAGGATGTAATGGACATCTTCGTCACTTTCTTCGGGATTGAAAATCGATATACTCAAAAATGGACTTTACCTCGTTGGCCATTTTGAGATAATACGTATCGGTAGCTTTATGCGATTCGTAGGGTTTGAGTTCTAGCCAATCTTTAATATAAATTTTCTTCTTAATTCTGTAAGCTATATCAGGTCTTACGACCATGTTTGCGAGGATAGCATCCAGTTAAATTGCGAACGTCTCCTTCTCCACCACTGGCTCTTTCAAGACGTAGTCAAATATTAAAGCACCTATTTCCTTAATAGGCTCATAAAGTACGGATTGCTGCATACTTTCATCCTTTACCAACCCGGCGGAAGTGTTGACCCTGTCGAAAAAAACCAATAGCGCACCTAGTATCACTGCTACTTTGACCACTCCGAAAATACCGCCCGCCAGTCGATTCAGCCATCCGAGCATGGCGAAACTAGCGATTTTGGTCAATAGTTTGGCGAGAACATGAACGACCAAAACAATTAGGATGAAAGTGATAACAAAAGCGGTCAGGTTGATGAAACGTTCTTCCCAATCCATATTTTGGAAGAGGTAATCCCCGGCGTAATAGGAAAAATGGATGGCGCCGTAGATACCGGCGATTAGGGCTACTATCGAGGCGAGCTCAATGATAAGTCCGTTTCTAAGGCCTTTCCATAGGCCCCAGACCAGCAACAATCCTAAAATGATATCCAAGAAGCTCATCGGTGATGCGTTTGAACAAAAGTAGCATTTTGATTTGTACCTTTGATTGTTTTTTAGGACAAGCCTCCCTTTCTGGTAGGGCAGTAGCGGTCGAATTTCGGGCCGAGCACTTCGACTAGGTTCGGTACAGGCGTAGTCGGGGATTGAATTCAAAAGAAACCTTAGGAATATGGCAAGAGACGAACAACTAAAAAAGCACTGGCAAGAATTGGTCGAAAAGCTTTCCGCCCAATTCGCCGACGGCGACCCGCTGGAACTTGACGCCATCATCTACTTGGTAGGCGTTCAGGAGCTAGGCCAATACGATAGAACATTCAAAAAAGATCATAAGCTAGATTTGATGCATATCGCCATCTGCCGACTGTTGGAGCCGTACGGCTATTATGAATTCGAATTTTTTGATGAAGAGGGATGGCCACATTACACAACCAAGGAAGAATTGCCCCCGTTAAAGGCGGGGGAGCAGTCGGTGCTTATGAAAGAGGCGATCGTGGGATATTTTTTGGAGCGGGAATATATCGCTTGAGGTAAACTCCGAGGGCTGTCGCCGAAGGCGTATAGGGCGACGAAATCTGTCTGTTTTCGACTGCTCGGCCTCTAGTACGAAGCCCTTAAATCAACACTACGAACCAGATGTATCAGATTTCTTCGCTATGCTCGGAATGACACCATACTACGCCGTAATCTTCACCTCCATCCGCACAGATAGCGACCACGGTTATGCGGAAATGGCGAATCAGATGGAAAAACTGGCGACGCAACAACCGGGTTATCTGGGCATCGAAAGTGCACGGGGCGACCTTGGCATCACCGTCAGTTACTGGAAAAGTCTGGAGGCCATTGCGAATTGGAAGGCCAACACCGATCATCTTTTTGCACAACACAAAGGAAAAACCCATTGGTACAAATACTATAAAGTGCGCATATGTTTGGTGGAGCGGGAATATGATTTCAGGGGTAAAACCATCTAGGTGAGCATATCTCAAGCACCGTTTACGAAACCCTACATTTAACCAAAACGGATGAAATCAACGGACTACACAAAAGTAAGGGGCGAAATAAAATCTGGGCATGGCGTCGCATCTGGAATAGGAAGGGATAAAAGATATCCGGAAGGTACCCTAAAACAACAATCCAAACATTTTTTAGAACAGGGTCTGGATTTAAGCACCTATTTCATGGGCACCATCAATTTGGATATTTCGCCTAACACCTATGAAATAAAGAATCCGAAATATTTTTTTAAGAACATAGATTGGTCGGATTACATACCACCGGAGAATTTTTATTTTTTTGATGTTTCATTACATTATAAGGATAAAACCTATGAAGGTTTAATTTATATGCCCGATCCCGAAACTAAAGAAGACCATGTTCAAATACCGAATATGCTTGAACTGATCCTTCCAAAAGTAAAGGGCTTGGAATATGGTCATTGCGTGGATATAGAGATTAAGAAAGGCCAACT
Source organism: Pricia sp. (assembly GCA_024635875.1). GTDB lineage: Bacteria > Bacteroidota > Bacteroidia > Flavobacteriales > Flavobacteriaceae > Pricia. Next base: position 13,811 of record JAGXIC010000018.1, on the reverse strand, counting down.
TAACATAATCACCAATTGACTAGCGGAAATAGGAACAGAAAGGAGCACGGGGGCAGAACGCGTAGGTTCAGAACAGACGTAAAGACCAATGAAGTGGTGCATAAACAGGCCTATTCCCAACCTAAGACCGAAGTTCACTTGTACCTCGACTAGAGGTGTCTACACTAGACTGAAAATTTTCGTGTGACGGGGGTGCGCCAACCGAAGGAACCAATCGGATTACGATAGTTGTTGCGTTTGAAATGAATTTTCCGTGATAATATCGACTGTGTAGGTCAATTTAGATTTGCTCTCTCCAATGAGTTTCTTATTTTTAATCGGAAGAATAAGCCCTACACCATGAATACGGGAATTTTGCCCTATATTTAACCTTTAAAGAAAAACTGAAACAAGAAGGCGTTATCTAGTAATACAACTTACTTCTCACTCTCGACTGCTTGCCGCCCTCTCTGAGGTAGGTATAAATCTCATATCTGTCATGAACTACATCATCTCCCTAGACCAAGGTACCACCAGCTCCCGCGCCCTGCTGGTCGACGAAAAAGGAAAAATCAAGGGCATGGTACAAAAGGAGTTCAAACAGATATTTCCGAAATCGGGATGGGTGGAGCATGACCCGAAAGAAATTCTTGAAACCCAATTGGGCGTACTCAAAGAACTGATCAAAAAGGAAAAGGTCAAAGCTTCCGACATCAAGGCCATCGGCATTACCAACCAACGGGAGACTACCGTGGTCTGGGATAAAAAGACCGGTGAGCCCATTTACAACGCCATCGTTTGGCAAGACAAGCGTACCGCGGATATCTGCGAACATTTAAAGAAAAGCGGATTGACGGAACATGTACGCAAGACCACAGGCTTGGTCATAGATTCCTATTTCGCGGGCACCAAGGTCAAATGGATCTTGGACAATGTGGATGGGGCAAGGAAAAAAGCGGAAAACGGCGACCTGTTGATGGGCACTATCGATACTTGGCTCGTTTGGAACATGACCGAAAAGAAACATCACGTTACCGATTATACCAACGCCAGCCGAACAATGGTTTATGACATCGTAAATTTAAAATGGGACGATACATTGCTCAAGGCACTCGGTATACCGAAATTGATGCTTCCGGAAGTAAAACCTTCGGCCCACCATTTTGGGGATTATGATTTGGATGGCACAAAAATTCCGATTGCGGGAATCGCCGGCGACCAGCAGGCTGCGCTTTTCGGACAAGCCTGTTTTAAAAAAGGAACGGCCAAAAACACCTACGGAACAGGATGCTTTATGCTCATGAACACGGGCACGGCCCCGCAATTTTCCAAAAACGGATTGCTGACTACCATCGCCTATGGGTTAGACGGGAAAGTGCATTACGCCCTCGAAGGCAGTATTTTTATCGCCGGAGCCGCCGTACAATGGTTACGCGACGGACTTGAATTGATCGAGGATGCCAAAGAGACAGAAGCTTTGGCCGACTCGGTGGAGGGCGAAAACCCCGTCTACGTCGTACCGGCCTTTGCCGGCCTAGGCGCGCCGTATTGGGACATGTACGCCCGAGGTGCGATATTCGGCCTGACCCGTGATACCGGAAAAGCCCATCTCGCTAAGGCCACATTAGAGGCGTTGGCCTATCAGACCAAGGATATCTTAAAGGCTATGGAAGACGATTCGGGCATCCAGCTTAAAAACCTGCGCGTCGACGGTGGGGCCTGCGCTAACAATCACCTCATGCAATTTCAGGCCGATATACTCGATTCGGAAGTCCACAGACCGGAAGTTATCGAGTCGACCGCCATGGGTGCAGCCTTTTTAGCAGGCATACAGGTTGGCCTTTGGAAACAGGAAGATGTCGATCAAAATCGTCCCATGGACCGTATCTTTAAACCCACTTTCGACCGGGTGAAACGGAAGCGTCTCTACAAGAAATGGCAGAAGGCGGTGGAGCGCACCAAAGGCTGGGAAGACCATTGACGACATAATATAATAGGTATAGCATTAAAATCCAACGCTAAAATGTCCCGCTATTAGAGCGGGTATTATTATTTTGCAATCTATGTACGGAAAAATAAAAGAACATCTACAAAACGAACTGGACCAAATTAAAGAGGATGGCCTTTATAAACAAGAGCGCATCATTACCTCGCCCCAAGATGCGGTCATCAAAATCTCGACCGGAGAGGAAGTCATCAATTTTTGTGCAAACAATTATTTGGGGCTATCATCGCATCCCGAGGTCATTCAAGCCGCCAAGGATACGATGGATTCCCACGGCTTTGGCATGTCGTCGGTACGGTTTATCTGTGGCACCCAGGATATCCATAAAGAACTGGAAAAAAAGATAGCCGATTTCTACGCTACGGAAGACACCATATTATATGCGGCCGCATTCGATGCCAACGGCGGGGTATTTGAACCTTTGCTCACTAAAGCGGACGCCATTATATCGGATTCATTGAACCACGCCTCTATTATAGACGGCGTTCGCCTTTGCAAGGCTATGCGTTATCGATACGTGAACAGCGATATGGGGGACCTCGAAAAACAATTGAAGCAAGCCAATGATGCCGATGCCCGATTCAAGGTAATCGTTACCGACGGCGTTTTTTCTATGGATGGCCTAGTGGCGCCTTTGGACAAAATTTGCGATTTGGCCGAAAAATATGATGCCATGGTCATGATAGACGATTGTCATGCCACAGGTTTTATCGGGGAGACCGGTCGTGGCACTTTGGAGGAAAAAGGGGTGATGGACCGTATCGATATCATTACCGGCACACTCGGAAAAGCTATGGGCGGGGCCATGGGCGGTTATACCACCGGTAAAAAGGAAATCATCGAAATGCTGCGCCAACGTTCCCGACCCTATCTTTTTTCGAACTCTTTGGCCCCCGCTATAGTTGGGGCATCTATTAAGGTATTCGAGTTATTGGAAAAAGACACTTCGCTGCGCGATACCCTTAAAAAAAACACGGCATATCTTAAGAAAGGCCTAAAACAGGCCGGTTTTGATATTATAGATGGCGAATCGGCCATTGTTCCCGTTATGCTCTATGATGCCAAACTTGCGCAAGAAATGGCGAGCAGGTTAATAAAAAAAGGAATTTATGTTATCGGTTTCTTTTATCCAGTTGTCCCAAAAGACAAGGCTCGCATACGGATACAATTATCCGCAGCGCATACAACAGCGCACCTAAATAAGGCCATTGCAGCCTTTATCGAGGTCGGAAAAGTATTGAAAATCGTTTAAATGCGTTATTTTTTCCCTAAAGGGCGTTAAAAAAATTAAAGATTGATTTTGTTAATAATGTTTAACAACTTACATTTGCAGCTAATAAACACTTAAACTTAAAAATTTGAACATGAAACATCTTAGCAGATTATTGGTTGTCACCCTACTTTTAGTAGGCGTTGTCAGCATGCAAGCGCAAGACGAGAACAACCCTTGGCAGGTTAGTTTTGGGGTCAATGCCATTGACGTTTATCCAACGAGCGATGACAATTTTCCTACACAGACCAGCTCTTTTGGTAACGAGTTGTTTAATGCTAGCGATCATTGGAACATTCTTCCTTCCATTTCTTACATTGGCGTATCCCGTTCGGTAGGCGACAACTTGTCCGTTGGTGTTAGAGGTTCGTTGAACAAAATCGACAAATTGGGCGATGTTAGCGTTGACGATCTTTCGCATTATGCTTTAGATGGAACTGTAAAATATGCTTTCGCACCTAATTTCATATTGGACCCTTTCATCGAAATTGGAGGTGGTTACACTTGGGTAGATGAAATTGGGGCAGGTACTGTTAACGGTGGATTAGGTTTCAACCTATGGTTTACCGAAAACATAGGTCTTACCGTTCAAACTTCATACAAACATGCCTTTGAAGATTACGGTCGTAAGCACTGGCAACACATGGCCGGTATCGCCGTAAAATTTGGTGGTTCCGATACCGACGGTGACGGAATCTACGATAAAGATGACGCTTGTCCAGAAGTTGCAGGTCTAGAAGAATTCAACGGTTGCCCTGATTCTGATGGTGACGGTATTGAAGACAGCAAAGATGAGTGCCCAAATGAAGCTGGTTCAAAAGAAATGAACGGTTGTCCTGATGCCGATGGCGATGGCGTAGCCGATAAAGACGATAAATGTCCTAACGAAGCTGGTTTGGCCAATCTTGCCGGATGTCCTGATGCTGACGGTGACGGAGTTGCGGACGGAGACGATGAGTGTCCTAACGAAGCTGGTCCTGCCGAAAATAAAGGCTGCCCATGGCCCGATACAGACGGTGACGGCGTATTGGATAAAGATGATAAGTGTGTTGACGAAGCCGGTACTGTAGCCAACGATGGTTGCCCAGAGGTTACCGAGGAAGTTCAGAAGCAATTGAACGAATACGCAAGAACTATCAACTTTGATACTGGTAAATCTTCTATAAAGGCTGAATCTACTTCAGTAATGGTCGATATCATCCAAATCTTGAACGAGTATCCTAACGCTAAGTTTACCGTTGAAGGTCATACCGATAGTACAGGTAGTGATCAATTGAACAAAACCCTATCAGAATCAAGAGCACTTTCTGTAAAAGAGTTCTTAGTCGATAAAGGTATACAAGAGTTCAGATTGTCTGCCATCGGGTTCGGTGAAGAGAAGCCTATCGCTACTAATAATACGAATGCTGGTAGAAAAGAGAACAGAAGAGTTGAAATCAACTTGGTAAAAGAGTAAGTTTCACTCAACCTATAAATAGAAAAGCCCTGGCAATTTTGTCAGGGCTTTTTTTATGGGTTTATTTCTGCAAACAGAACAATCTAACCACTATTTTTGAATTCGTACGCGGCAAGTATGTATTGATTGGAAGAACTAAACCAGAATTTTTATCATGCAAAGTTTTTTAGAGGAAGTGGTCGAATGAATTGGACAGAAATTCGGATCATACGAAGACCTTATTTTCGTGCTGCCCAGTAAACGTGCCGGCATGTTTTTGAGAAACGCCCTGGCCAAAACTTCAGAAAAGACTTTTTTCGCACCCGATATCTACAGTATCGAACGTTTTATCGAAAATATTTCCGGATTGTCCTTCGCGACCCAAACACAGCAGCTTTTTTTCCTGTACGAAGCATACCTAGAAAAGACGTCAACAGAGCAGGACAACTTCTACACCTTTTCAAAATGGGGTCAGACCTTATTGCAAGACATCAATGAAATAGACCGCTACCTGATAGACGCCGAAAAACTGTTTGCCAGTCTTTCCGCTATCCAAAAACTGGACCACTGGTCGCTGCGCACCGAAAAGACTAAAATGATGGAAGATTACCTCCAATTTTGGAACAACCTAGAATCGGTTTACCGCAACTTCAACGGAGCATTGTTGAAAAAAGGGCTTGGTCATCAAGGTTTGGTTTACCGAACAGCCTGCGAAAAACTGGAAGGATATTTAGAGGAACAATTCGATAAGACTTTTATTTTTTTAGGCTTTAACGCCCTAAACACGGCCGAAAGCCAAATCATGCAGCACATACTTGACCGCTGCTCCTCTGAAATCTATTGGGATATTGATCGCTACTTTTTACAGGATACCGTTCATGATGCCGGTTATTTCATCCGTCAGCACCTTAAAACTTGGCCTTACTTGTCAACGCATGGGCTAAAGGGCGAAAGCCGAAATTACCTATCCGAAAAAAATATTAAGATTATCGGGGTACCAAAGTACGTTTCCCAAGCCAAATATACCGGACAATTATTGCGTGAGCTGCATTCGGAGCATCCTGAACAATTAAGAAATACTGCAGTGGTGCTAGGCGACGAAACGCTGTTAAACCCTTTACTGAATTCCGTTCCCATAGAAATCGAAGGGGTCAATATCACTATGGGCTACCCTCTACACAAAACCCCCTTGGCCAGCTTTTTCGACAAGTTCATAGCATTGTATCTACAACGCAATACCCAGGGATGGTTTTATCGTGATTTGCTCGATTTTTTGGTGCACCCGAGCGTGAATTACTTAGTGGATGCCGGTAAAGCCAATGTAGTTGGCTCTATCGAAAATGCAATAAAAACTAAGAACTGGACCTACATAACCGTTTCTAAACTCCTAAGTATATGTGGGGAGGGTAATGATCAGATAAAGCTACTGTTCTTCGAAAACACACCGACGCCGAAAGAAATGATAACTATCGTTTTGAGAGTTATCGCCGAACTTAAAATCAGGCCCCAAAGTGCGGAAAACCCTTTGGCATTAGAGTACTTGTACCGATTTAACGAGCTTTTTAATCAGCTCGATGACCTCATCAAAGCATATGACTTTATCAAAGACTTAAAATCGCTACAAAGTCTTTATCAAGAACTCCTTTCCTCAGAAACCTTGGATTTTCAGGGAGAACCATTGGAAGGGCTGCAGATTATGGGAATGCTCGAAAGCCGTAACCTCGATTTCGAGACGGTCATCATCACTTCAGTGAACGAGGGCATTCTACCCTCTGGAAAATCGAACAACTCATTCATACCGTTCGATCTGAAAATATATTCCGGCTTGCCGACCTACAAAGAAAAGGATGCCGTCTACACGTATCACTTTTACCGGTTATTGCAACGCGCCAAGCACGTTTACCTCCTTTATAGCACAGAACCGGATGACGGATTGGGAGGTGGCGAACGCAGTAGATTGATCAACCAGCTTCTGACCGATGAAAACAAGCTTCTAGATATTGTCGAGACCTATGCCTCCCCGACAATTTCCCCAACCCTAAAAATTTTGGAACACATTGAAAAGGATACGGGCTTAATCGACCTTATAAAAAGCCATGCGGCCAAAGGGTTTTCACCGACTTCCTTGAGTAATTACATTCGGAATCCCATCGATTTTTATCGAAGAAACCTTTTGGGCGTCGACGACGTCATGGAAGTTGAGGAAACCGTTGCCGCCAACACCTTTGGCACTATCGTACACGATACCCTTGAAGACCTGTACCGTCCGTTTATCGGCGAATATTTGACCGAAGAAGGCTTGCAAACGGCTAAAGGCAACATCAAGCATCTGGTAAAACACCATTTTTCGAAGAGTTATGGCGATGGGCATATTTCAAGGGGGAAGAACCTGATTGCCTTCCATGTGGTTAGACGTTATATAGAGAATTTTATTACTCTAGAAATTGAGGATGTTAAGCGACATAGCATCAAGCTCATTGGCCTAGAAGAAAATTTGCAGGTCGAAATTCAAGTTCCTGAAATTGATTTTCCTATCCAACTCAAGGGAAAATTGGACCGTATCGATGAAATGGATGGCACTTTGCGCATCATTGACTACAAAACCGGAAGGGTGACTTCAACACAATTAGAAATTGTAGACTGGGAGGAAATCACCTCAAATTATGACTACAGCAAAGCCTTTCAATTGCTTTGTTACGCCTTAATGTACCAAAAAAAAGTGCCCATTTCAACCTTGGAGGCCGGTATCTTTAGCTTTAAAAACTTAAGTGCCGGCCTCATGCGTTTCGCTACGAAGCCTAAGAAAGGAAGCCGCACCAAAGACAATGCCATCACACAAGAGACCCTTGAATTGTTCTCCAAGGAGCTTAAACACTTGATTTTGGAAATCTGTGATGCGGATATTCCGTTTGTAGAGAAAGAGGTCTGAAAACTTTATGCAATACGCCGTTCGCATAGCGAACGGCGTATTGCATAGCGCACTTCTTCCTAAGTTCAATCTACATATCATCAAACCCAGTACAAGTCTAGTATCTAGCAGTCTAGGCTCTTTTTCACCTCATTATTTCTTATCAGGTCTGCTTGGCCTCACCTCAATTTTACTGGGCAAAGTCCTGGGGTGCATCTTTAGAAGATCAACTACCAATTCACCGATATCCTCTGGCTGAATTTTCCAATCATCGGAAGCATCGGGTTCGTTTCCTGCAAAATGGGTCGCTACGGATCCCGGCATGATGGTAGAAACTTTGATGTCATATTTTCGCAAATCTAACATCGCTGCTTGGGTAAAACCGACTACCCCGAATTTGGTGGCATTATATCCCGCTCCTGTTTCGAAAAAATTACAACCGGCTAAGCTGGCCAAGGTCATGTAGTACCCCTTCGACTTTTTTAGGGCTTCGACGGAAGCCTTCAATGTATGAAAGACTCCGTTCAAATTGGTGTCTATCATATCATGCCAGTCTTTATCGGCCATTTCGTCTATGGGCGCAAAATTTCCGACACCAGCGTTCGCCAAGACCACATCTATCTGTCCCCATTTGTCCAAAATCTGTTGAACGGCCTCTTTCTCGTCACCGTGTTTGGTGACATCGGATTCAATGGCCAGAACTTGGCTATCATTCCCAAGATACTCGGCCGCTTTCTTCACGGATTTCAAAGTACGTCCGCTGATAGCGACTTTCATGCCCGCTTCGATGAGTTTTTGGGCTACGCCATATCCTATTCCTTTTGAACCTCCCGTGATGTATGCTATTTTATCCTTTAAATCTTTCATATTTGTAGTATTATTTTAAGCTCTAATATACCATATATCCAAAGATAACCTGGTTGATATCCGAATTTGTCTTGGCTCATATCAAACTGATGTTAAAATGTTATTTGTACTTGCTCAAGACAAGTGTACCATATCTTTACTCCTTTTTCTTGTTTATAAAGGAATAGAAAACTATTTTTAAGATTTACATATTATTTTGACCCTTAAATTATGCCATCGGCATATTAATGCTGTATTTCAATCCCTTAGTCATAGAATGAACAACGAAAATCCCTTCCTAAAAAACAATTTTTTATTGGAAAGCAGGTATGCCGAGACCCTATACCATGACTTTGCTGCCAAAATGCCGATTATCGATTACCACAATCATTTACCTCCCAAGGCTTTGGCAGATGATGTGGTCTTTGAGAACATCACACAGGCTTGGATCAATGGCGACCATTATAAGTGGCGCGCCATGAGAAATTTGGGCATCGACGAAAAATTCATCACGGGAAAGGCATCCGACGCGGAAAAATTCAAAAAATGGGCCTATACCGTGCCTTTCACTATGCGAAACCCTTTGTATCATTGGACGCATATGGAGCTTTCACGGTACTTTGACTGTGCCGAACTACTCTCGGAAAAAAACGCATCATCAGTATACACATCGGTTTCTGAAAAACTCAATACCCCCGAATTTAGTTGCCGTAACCTGATGTCAAAAATGAACGTGGAGGTGCTATGTACGACGGAAGATCCGACGGACACTTTAGAACAGCACCAAAAGCTGGCCCAAAGTGATTTTGGTACCAAGGTCAGCACCGCCTTTAGACCTGACAAAGCCATTCTTATCAACAGCGAAAGCTACAATACGTATATAAATACATTAGGAGATATTTCGGACGTTTCCATCGACACCTATGATGCCCTATGCGATGCCCTAAAAAAACGTATTTCCTTTTTCCATGACAATGGTTGTAGGCTCTGCGATCATGGCCTGAACCATCTTTCCGCCGATGATTTTACCGAGGCAGAGGTCAAATCCATATTCAAAAAGCGCCGGGAAGGCAATACGCTAACGGACAAAGAGACGAATAAATTTCAAAGTGCTTTGCTTCTATTTCTTTCTGAAACATATCATGATTTCGGTTGGGTACAACAATTTCATTTGGGCGCACTAAGGAACAATAACGGCCGTATGCTCGAAAAACTGGGTCCCGATACCGGATGGGATTCCATCGGCGATTATCAACAGGCCGAAAGCCTATCGAAGTTTTTGGACACTTTAGACGGAAAAAATAAATTGACCAAAACTATTCTCTATAACGTCAATCCTACTTTTAATGCCGTCATGGCCACCATGATCGGTAATTTCAACGATGGAAGCGTTAAGGGCAAAGTGCAGTGGGGCTCGGGCTGGTGGTTCTTGGACCAAAAAGATGGAATGACCGAACAGATGAACACCCTATCTAACATGGGACTTATAAGTTGCTTTATCGGGATGCTAACCGATTCCAGAAGCTTTCTGTCATTCCCTAGACATGAATATTTTCGCCGTATTTTGTGTAATCTTTTCGGGGAGGATATCAAAAATGGAGAACTGCCCAACGATATGGATTGGATCGGCAAATTGGTGCAGGATATTTGCTATACTAACGCTAAAGAATACTTTGATTTTTGATGAAATCGTCTCTAAAACATATCTTTTGTTTATGCCTCATAATTGGGTCATACTCCTGCAATGAATTAATCGATACCCGAACCATTCGGTTGGGCCATGGTCTTGATACCAGCCATTCCGTGCATAAGGCTATGGTAAAGATGGGCGAGAACCTCGATGAACTTTCCGGAGGAAAAATGGTCTTAAAAATCTATCCCAGCCAACAATTGGGTACCGAACGGGAGTGTCTTGAGCTATTGCAAATCGGAAGTTTAGACATGACAAAGGTTTCCGTTGGTACGCTAGAAAATTTTGCACCAAGAATGAAGGTGCTGGGTCTTCCTTTCCTATTTCGTGACAGACAGCACTCGTTTAACGTTCTTGATGGCCCTATCGGACAAAATTTATTAAATGAAGGGGAACAATATTGGCTTAAAGGACTTGGTTATTACGATGCCGGTAGCCGTAGTTTTTACACCAAAGATCGACCCGTGAACACTCCCGAAGACCTAAAGGGCCTTAAAATCAGGGTAATGGAGAGCGTTACCGCCGTCAATATGATAAAAAATCTTGGCGGCTCACCCACCCCTATTTCTTGGGGCGAACTTTATACCGCACTGCAACAGGGTGTAGTCGATGGTGCTGAAAATAATCCGCCCAGTTTTTATTTGTCGAGACATTATGAAGTCTGCAAGTTCTATACCTTGGATGAGCATACCGTATTGCCCGACGTGCTGTTGGCCGGAACAGCATTATGGGAAAGGCTTTCCGAAGAAGAGAAAGGCTGGTTGAAACAAGCGGTCGATAATTCCATCGGATATCAAAGAAAATTATGGTTGGAGTCTGAAGAATATGCCCTTGCAGAAGTACAGAAAGCCGGTGTTGAAATTATTAGACCCAATAAGGAACTGTTTTCCGAAGAAGTAAAGGAAATTTATGATAAGTATAAAACTGATGAAGTGATGTATCAATTGATTCAGGATATACGAGCGACCAAATAACCAACCCAACTTATAATGCAACTACGACAAAAAATCGATAAAGTACTGGCAAACGCCTTGGTCATAATCATGGCCATCATGGTGCTGAACGTACTGTGGCAGGTAGCCAGCCGATTTCTCTTGGGCGCTCCCAGTTCTTTTACCGACGAGCTGGCCCGATACCTTTTGATTTGGATCGGCATCTTGGGCGCAGCCTATGTTTCAGGTCAAAATTTGCATGTAGCCATCGATGTACTACCAAAGCGTTTCAGCGAGAAGACCCAAAAAAAATTACGGCTTGTAGTGAATTGGTTTATTAGCTTATTCAGCCTATGCGCTTTAGTTATCGGCGGGGCCAGGTTGGTCTATATTGTGTATGAGCTTGACCAACATTCCCCCGCACTTCAAGTTCCTTTGGCCTTGGTATATCTGGTCATCCCGATTAGCGGCGTATTGATCATCTATTATAAACTTTCCGATATTTTAAAAAATTAGTCCCATGGAATACGCGCCCGTACTGGTACTGGTCATCAGTTTTGTTGTCTTATTGGCTATCGGCACTCCGGTAGCATGGAGCATCGCAATATCCTCGATACTGACCATGCTGGTAAGCATTCCCTTTTTACCGGCTTTTACCACGGTATCCCAGCGTATAGGAACCGGACTCGATAGTTTCGCCCTCTTGGCCATACCACTCTTTATACTCTCGGGAGAACTAATGAACAAAGGCGGTATCGCACACCGCTTGATTGCCTTTGCAAAAACCATGGTAGGGGCACTGCCCGGTGGGTTGGCATTGATCAACATCATATCCGCCATGCTAATGGGCGCAATAGCCGGCTCAGCGATGGCTGCCGCATCGGCCATGGGAAGTATTATAGGCCCGGAAATGGAAAAGGAAGGTTATTCAAGGGAATTCGGTGCGGCAGTGAACATTACAGCAGCAACGACAGGCCTGGTCATTCCGCCAAGTAACGTGTTGATTGTGTATTCGCTGGCCAGTGGTGGTGCCTCGATAGCCGCACTATTCTTGGCCGGATATATTCCAGGGATTCTTACTGGTCTTTTCCTCATGATCGTAGCTTCGCTATGGGCAAAGAAAAAGGGATTCAAACTAGGAAAGCGAAGTTCGCTACGGGAAATTTTTACGTCCTTTATTGACGCATTACCCAGTCTTTTTATGTTGGTCGTCGTAATCGGCGGTATAGTAGCCGGTATCTTTACGGCGACAGAAGCCTCGGCGATTGCCGTACTCTATAGCCTGATACTCGGTTTTATCTATCGAGAAATCTCCATTCCGAAGCTGCCGAAAATTTTATTGGATTCTTCGGCCACAACGGCCATTGTAATGCTACTCATCGGTACGTCAATAAGCATGTCTTGGGCGTTATCTTATGAAAATATACCACAGGATATCAGTTCGGGACTTTTGAATCTTAGCGATAACAAAATTGTAATATTACTGATTATAAACCTTCTATTGCTCTTTGTAGGTATATTTATGGATATGACACCCGCCGTGCTCATATTTACTCCTATATTTCTACCAGTAGTCACTAAACTAGGGATTGACCCCGTACATTTCGGAATTATCATGGTACTCAATCTATGTATAGGACTCTGTACGCCGCCCGTGGGCTCTGTACTATTCGTAGGCGTAGGTATTGCCAAAACTACGATTGAAAAGGTCGTAAAGCCCTTACTGCCCCTTTTTGTGGCCATGATTATTGCGTTGATGCTGGTCACCTATATTCCTGCCTTAAGTTTATGGCTGCCAAGCCTATTTGATCTGTAGACGAGAGCGCTGCACGTAATTGCAAAAATTGTTTAAAAAAATTCAGCCACCCAGAACCGTTACCATAAATTTCAATCCGGAGAAATACCACCTTCTTTTAGGTCAATTATAAAATTTATGGCCGGCTCGCCCTGCAATTGCCTTTGAAAAATTGTCCCAAAAAGCCATAGCTCATGAAAATTAGGGTTTTCCGGATTATTTTCCAATGATCGTAATAGTAGTTGGTACTGTGTTAATCTGTCTTGCCCGATATCGTGAACCGCTAATTTATCGGCATTGCGCATTCGGTAGAAATCGTAGATGAGGTCAAACCCTGTCCAAGCCTTAAAATCCTTTGCTTCCCAACCTTCGTTGCTTAGCTTTTCTTTAACGTCTTCGCGTGCCCTTTTCCAAAGGGCTGAACCGGAATTTCCATTTTGTATATGCTGCAAGTCGGTCTTCGAAAACCCATGGTCGATATGCGAAAGGATAAGAAACTGTTCTCCGTTCAATCCTAAAAAAAACTGCTGTATATCAGTAGGCCAATCCTCCGGAATAAAACGTAGGCGTGCCAATTCTCGCATATGCCAATTGGTATATTCTCGATAGTTTTTTGACTTCAAGATATTTTTGTCCCAAACTTCATCGGATGCTATAGCTTCCAAAAACCGATGTTCTCCCAGATATAGTTCAAAAAATTCATCAAAATAAGGTACTGAATCCAAGGTTACGGTTTCTATTGCCACTGTGCTATTCTTAAAGATTTCAGCTATCTTGTAGGCCGGTTTATAAGCTGCTAAAGAGGGCACCTGAACATTTACTAAGGTATTACCGGATTCCGATTTATGGATTCCGGTATCATTCAAATGCATGTGCCCGCCAATGTGTAGTTGTATTCCAGCATCTGCAAACACCTCGGCTACTTTTCTATCTGGAATGCGGTGTGCCTGT
>JAGXIC010000192.1 GCA_024635875.1 Pricia sp. | reverse complement strand
TTATCCTCGGCCTGTAGGGCTTTGTAGGCAAAAGGGGGGTTGCAGGCCCCTAGAATCCTATAGTTGGGGAAATCGACATCCAATTTTTTCTTCAGGGTGGTTTTGATGTCGATTTCGGTCAATATGCCAAAATCCTCTTTTTTAAGGGCTTGAACGGCTCTTTCGATGGCATCGTCAAAAGTGGTATCGGTAAGGGTCTTGCTGAAATAGTAGTCCATATTATGTTGTTTTTAGTAGTATATGTTTAAAATGCCTCTCCCAAGGAGGGTTTTAAGGAGGCCAAAACAGAAACAGGAGGCCCGAGGTCTCCTGTTTCCTTTGAAGTGTTCGATTTATCCTTACTTTCAATCTATTCTTAACCATCCTACTCGTTACAATGGGATAGGTGCGATTTTGGTATATAATAATGCGAACACTTTCTGGCTGTTATCATCTTACGACCATAAAAACCTTTCCTTGCTATGTTTTATAAAGGACTGGAATACCGGAATATTCCAGTCCTTAAGGGTATTTTACCGTTCTTCGTCTAATTTGCCATTCGATGCAGAAACGTATCAGCTACGTAATTCATCGAGCCGTAAGACCAAAGAAATATTTAGAATACCACTTTATGGCCGCTAAGGCATTGCTGCTTAGAAGCCTAAATTTAAAAGAAACAGGAAACCGAAGTCTCCTGTTTCCCATGAAGTGCATAAAGCCCTTCATCATGATCCCAAGCCTTGCGGCGTGGAATCAATTTTTAAAAGAATCCGGGATACCGGAATATCCCGGATTCCTAGAAGATGTTATTCGACCCAATGACCACTTATACTGGACTCTACTTGAAATCATTGCTAAATCCGTTCAAGACTCAAAAAGTATAATGAGTGTCTGTAACCTCTTCCTTAACCTCGGGTTTTTGTACCCCCACGATTCAAAAACCCAACCTACTTATGTTTTCAAAGAACTATCTCTTTTAATTATAACACTAAAATAAGGTGGAACAACGGGGTTCAAACTGACCTAGGTCAGTTTGGGAATATTTTTCAATTTTTTAACATTTTCGGCATGTATCCATTCATACAATCTGTCCGCATCTTCTTTTTTACAAAGTTGTGTTCTGGGGGTGTAACCTTAAGCCTCCCGTCGTTTCCCCGTAATCTCAAGTATTTTGATCCGATAAACGATGGGAATGCCCCGAGCGTATAATTTGCTCGAAAATTCACTGATAAACTCGACTTCTTTGTATTCTTTTTGGTGGATGATACTTTTTACGCCTTCGGTAAATTGGTGCAGTTTTTGCTTGGCAAGGCTACCTTCCAACTCTTCGAAGGTGCCATGTATTAAAGCGGACTCCCAGTTGACCAAGGATTGGATCTCTTCTGCCACCATTGAGACCGATGGATTTTTTCGCATGGCATCGATTTTATGGCCTTCCGAAGTATAGCTTATGATGCTATTGTCCTCATGGTCAAAATAAAAGGTAACGGGAACCACATAAGGCCTCCCTTGCGATAGATAGGCCAAGTGCCCTTTATAATTGTTTCTAAGAACATTGGTGCTCTCGCTAATCGTTAAATCTGTCATTTTTTTGGTTTTTGAAATTACTGTTCTTTTTTTGTTCCTGTTCATATCCATTCCACCAGAGGCAAGTCCCGTCGATAGTTCAAGGATGGGTTCTTGGGATAGAAGCGGATACCATACTGAAAGGCCCCCGTCATCGACGCCGTTGCCTCGCCTGTATAGACCGTTTGGTTCTTTTTGTTCGCTGTCGGTTTTAGTTCCTGTACGTTTCGGGTCTGAAACTGTCCATCCTCCTCACGTTTGGAAAAGACAAGATCAACACCTATATCTTGAGGGGAAAGCGTGCCGAGATCTAAAATAACTTCCGCCTGAAACTTTTCGCCCAGTTCCAAAGGCTTGATGCCATCGGAAACCTGTACATCGACCACAGAAATTTTATCCCATCCCTCGTTGATTTTTCGGACCCATTCTACCCTATTTTTAATTCCCTCGTAATCGTTGTTTTTTAGCTTTTGCACACGTTCGTACATTTTATCGTAGTATTTTTTGGTGTACTCGTGCAACATTCGGGCGGTGGTAAAATTGGGGGCGATATGGGCAAAGGCATTTTTCACACGGGCGATCCATTTTTCAGGAATTCCCTGGGCGTTCCTTTCAAAGTATTCGGGCATAATCTCGTGTTCCAGTATATTGTAAATGGTCTCTGCATCGAAATCGTCTTGGTCTACGTTGTTTTCATAAATGCGTTCCTTGTCCAATGCCCAGCCGGAATCTTTGCGGAAGGCTTCGGCCCACCAACCGTCTAGAACACTAAAGTTCAAAGTGCCGTTGAATACCGCTTTCATACCGCTGGTGCCCGACGCTTCGTTGCCCCTTTCAGGCGTATTCAACCATAGGTTGCAGCCTTGTACCAGCATACGCGCCAAGGCCATATCATAATTTGGTATAAAAAAAATCTTGCCCGTAAACTCGGGCCTTTCCGATATTTCGATGATACGCTTTATCAAACCCTGTCCCATTTGGTCGGCGGGATGGGCCTTGCCCGCAAAAATGATTTTTACGGGTTTATCGGCATGGTTCAGCAATTTTGAAAGTCGATCGAGATCTCGAAATAACAGATCGGCACGTTTATAAGTGGCAAACCGCCTTGCAAAACCGATGATGAGATTGTCGTCGCCCAAGGCATTTACCGCCCCGTACATTTGTTTGGATGCCGAATGGAGGTCTTTCATTCCCGAAAGCAGCCTTTTTTTGAGGGCCGCGATCAGTTCTTTTTTCAGTTCTTTCTTGATATCCATTATTTTTTTGGCGGGCATATCCTTGACCTTGGCCCAAAGTTTGGGATTGGATACATCTTCTGAAAAGCCCGCCCCAAAAGTTTCCGTGAACAATTGCTGCCATTGTGGTGCGGTCCAAGTGCCCCAATGCACACCATTGGTCACATTTTGGATCTGTAGCTCTTCGGGCAGGAAACCTTTCCAAATGGGAGCGAACATTTTGCGTGTTACCTCGGCATGTATTTCACTTACTGCATTTATCTCTCCGGCCGAACGGGCCGCCAGATAGGTCATTGAAAATTTTTCGTCCGGGTCGGAAGATTTCAGTTTTCCAAAACCCAAGAACCGCTCCCATGGAATATTCATGGTCTGGGCAAAGTGGGATTGGTAACTTCTGAGCAGTCCCTCCCCAAAATGGTCCTGCCCGGCAGGTACGGGCGTATGGGTCGTAAAGAGGGTGGAGGCCTTCACAAACTGCCCCGCTTCTTCAAAAGTGAGATTTTCGTTGATGACCGATTTTACCATGCGGATCAGGCCCGTGAATGCGGTATGCCCTTCGTTGTAGTGGAACAGATCAGGCCGTATTTGCAGTTTTTCTATCAATTGCAGCGCGTTGAAGGCCAACAATAGTTCTTGACGAAAGCGGTTCTCATTATCGCCGCCGTATAGGTTATGGGTAATCTTTTTATTTTCGTCGCTGTTTTCGGGAATATCGGTATCGAACAGGTAGAGCGGAACACGCCCGACATCCATTCGCCAGACTTGGGCATTGATGACGGGGCCGCGCAAGGGTAGGGGGAGGATCAATCGGTCGCCGTTGGCATCGGTTACTGGAGAAATCGGCAACATCGTAAAATGCTGTTTATCGTAGTGCGAGACCTGTTCGCCGTGAAGGGTAAGCCCTTGGTTAAAATACCCGTATCGGTAGAGCAGCCCGAAGGCTACCATATTGCTATTTTGGTCGCTGGCTTCCTTGAGGTAATCGCCCGCTAAAATGCCCAATCCGCCGGAATAGATGGGGATGGATTCATGAAGGCCGTATTCCATGCACAGATACGCCACTTTAGTGCCCGTCTTTTCGGAAGCCTTGGCCATATAAGCATCGAATGCTTTGGAAATTGTTTTTAAACGGGACATAAATTCGGTATCCTTTTCCAGTTTCAAAAAACGTTCGTAGTCCAATAGATTGAGAAGGGCAATAGGGTTGTGGCCCGATTCCTCCCACAATTCGGTATCGATGGCCGCGAAAAGTGCCCCAGCTTGGGGATACCATGTCCACCATAGGTTTTTGGCCAGTTTCTCCAGATTTTTTAGGCTATCGGGCACCTTGAACTTGACCATGGCACTTTTCCAGATCGGCTCGTTCGATGTTGCTTGAGGTATGTAGGGTTTTGGTGCCATTTCCCGTAAACGTTCAAACGTATGGGTGCGCAAGGCGTGGCGTTCCAAAGCCTGTTGATATACTTCGTGATAGTTCCCGATCAGATTCTTCCATAGAAAGGAGCGTGAAATTTCAAAAGCCTTTTCCCTTGCCTTCTGCATTTCCGTTTCATCCTTGGTGCTGAAATTAAAAATATGGTTGGTCATCTGCTCGGTTACGGTCCGGTCGTTGAAATCGGAACGATCAATGACCAACATTCCCGCTTTATAATCCTTCAGGTTCGATTTTACCTGTTGACCAAAGCCCGTTAAGGTAGTGGTTACTGTAGGCACATGAAAAGCGAGACTTTCCAAGGGGGTATAGCCAAAAGGTTCATAGTAGGAAGGAAAAACGGTCAGGTCCAATCCCATTAAAACCTCATAATACGGCATATTGAAAACACCGTCCCTTCCATCCAAATAGATAGGGGCATAGACGATATTCACTTTTGAGTTCTGCGTATTGGTCAGTCCGCTGTTCCGGATCTGTTTCAGTATGGCATCATTATCGGGGTCTTGAAGGTAATGCGTAAGTGCGATGGGCGCATTGCCCCTTGTGAAATTCCCCGTATCGATGCCGGAAGAAACTTCGGGTATGGCAATGTTGTGTGCCGCTGGTACTACGACAAACGCTATGATCTCTTTTTGTAGTTCTTTGTGGTTCAAATCGGCCACCGCATCGACGAAAAGGTCTATGCCTTTGTTCCTATATTCGTACCTGCCGGTAGTGGCGACCAAAAAAGAATCTGCTGCCACTTGATGGCCGGTTACGGCGGAGGCGATTTTCAGCAGTTTTTCACGGGAATCTGAACGTTTTTTGACAAATTGGGCTGTATTCGGCAAAATCGAATCGTCAAAACCATTGATGGTAATCTTATCCACCGCCTTCCCCAAAAGCTGCTGACATTCGCGCGCCGTGTTATCACTGACCGTGGTAAAGGCATTGGCGGAAATTGCCGCTGTTTTTTCGAGGGAATGTTGGGCGGTTACGTTAAAATCTTTGGCCACTTGATCGCCGTTGTAGGTATCGAACCTACTGTAAAAAGCTTGTCCGCTGCCACATAGGGCACGGCCGGTAAAGGTAGCATGGGTAGTAAAGACGGTGGCAATTTCAGGTATGTTGTTTTCAAGATAAAGAACACCGGCACCGGTCATCCATTCATGAAAATGGGCGAGAATATGTTCGTTCGGCCGTGCATAAAATCGGGTAAAATTTTCAATTACCTTACCGGAAGCCACACCGAAGAGGGCGGGTTCGGTATAATCCCATCCGCCTTTGATGGAATCCACTTTATTCTTTGTCCACAGTTCGCTGAAAATAGTGTCTTTTTTGCTAAAAAGCGGCGAAAAGTCAATGAGAATGGCAATGGGCTTACTGGGAATATCCCATCGGCCTATCCTGAATTTTAGACCGTCAGCGTTGAACTGTGTTTTCCAATCCTTAAAGAGTTCGGGGTCTTCCAGAAATTCCCTGTTCCCCGCTTCGCCTTTATAAAGGTCGGGACCGATCATGATAAACCGGTCGTTGAATTCTTGCCGCATCAATGGTGCCTTGGTCGATATTACGGTATAGATGCCGCCGAGCTTGTTGCAGACTTCCCAGCTTATTTCGAAAACATAATCGGGAATTTTTGATGATTTTTCTTCGTCTTGCATTTTCTGATTTATTTTGAAGGATAAAATTAAAAGGCTTGGCAGGTATACGGAATGATGAAGATCAGTTGGAAGAAATAATTATGGGTATTTTGGAGAGCGGCCTGATTACCTTGATGAACATTAATTTTAACTATAGAGTTTAACATAACTTTTCTGATTTTTCCCGAATGGAACATTACATTAACTTTGACCATACCCTGCTAGAAGCATCCCCGAAACCGGCTTGCTTATGACATCTATTTTACTCATTGAGGATTTTACCGCTATACGGGAAGGTACCGCCGAACTTTTAGAACTGGAAGGCTATCGCGTGATTGCGGCCAAAAACGGGAAAGAGGGACTTGAAAAGATCAAACGTATACCGCCCGATCTTGTCATCTGCGATGTGCGAATGCCTGAAATGGACGGACTGACCTTGCTAGGCAATTTAGGGGCACATCCAGACCTTAAAAGAATTCCCTTCATCTTCTATTCCGCCAAATCTGAAAAGAGGGACATCAAAACCGGATTGGATGCCGGTGCCGATGACTATTTGGTGAAACCCTGTGAGCTTAAAGAACTATTGGCATCCATCAAGAAATGTTTGCTTAAAGGGAAGTCAACAAGTTGATCGAATTTGGGAAACGCAAAGCCGCAATCACTCCCCAACATTCTTTTTATGATAGCTCAACAAGGGAACATGCCCTTTGCTCTTCATACGCTTGACCAAATCGTAATGATTTAGGTTTTTGAACAGGCCGTTACCTTCCCGTTCCAACATGGCGACCATATCCGGCTGGATTTCGGTGACATAATTTTGTAGGGTTTCGAATATATCCTTGCCATAGCGCAGGTCAAAGCGAAGGTTTTCATAATCGACCTTATGCCGCAACATGTTCTTGAACCATACCATTTGGTCTTCGCCGGTGTCCCCTTCCTTGGTGGATACATGTACCAAATGCACGTCGGCCTCGAAGGGTTCGGCCAGTTCCACCATTTTTTCGATGGTGAAAATATCCGCTACCTCGAAATCGGTGGCATAGACGATTTTCTTGAATCCTTGAAAATCGGCATCCTCCGGCACGGCCAATACCGGGCTAGGTGCCGAATTGATAAGGGAGGTGGTGTTGCTTCCCAAAAGAGCCTTTCGGAGGGGACTTCCACCTTTGGTGCCTACCACGATAAGGTCTGCTTTTAGTTCCTTGGCATTTTTGATGATAACTTCAGCGGCGGGTTTGCCCTCATCGATTTTCCAAGTAATTTTTAAGGGTTCCGGCTCGTTCCTCAAATGTTCGGTGCAGAACGCGATCAGTTTTTCGCGATGGTCGCCGAAGGCCCGTACTTCCTTTCTTGAATAGGTATAAGAAACGGTACTTGCCAAGGTCAACGGCAGTTCGAAAACGTGCAATGCCATCAGCTCCGCATCGAGTTCTTTGCTTAGTGCATAACTGAAATGTAGGGCAGCCACCGAATTTTCTGAATAGTCTGTGGTATATAAAATAGTTTTCATCACTACAATATTTTAAATAAAGCATAAAATTAAAAAAAGAAAATAGTGATGAAAATGACGGCAGTCAGTCGGCAATTATTTGTGGGAATGATTTTAATCATTTTGGATGAACATTCTGTCGAGTATATTGATCCTTATTAATCCTTAAAACATAACCCTGATATTATGAAACAGCCGATCGTACTGCGGGGCAACAAGACTATTTTAGTGGAAACGCCTACTGATATAATTAAGATTTGAGGGCAGGAATAGGAGTGAATAAAAAGACAAACACGAAGAAATGACAAGTTGAGACCCTTGATGAAATTCAAAAAATGAACAAAATAAAAATCCATTTCCTAGGTGCATCGGGTACGGTAACCGGTTCGAAATTCTATTTGGAAACCCCAGAACGGAACATCATGGTCGATTGCGGCATGTTTCAAGGCTTAAAAGAGCTACGGGAAATGAATTGGAAGCAGTTGCCGATCGACGTTTCCAAAATCGATATGGTACTTCTGACACATGGCCACTTGGATCATACCGGCTATCTGCCGCGATTGGTTAAAGAGGGCTTTCAAGGGCAGATCATCGGAACCGCCCCGACCTTGGCCATTACCACGATTATTTTGAGGGACAGTGCCAAAATTAATGAAGAAGAGGCCGAACGTGCCAATGCCGAGGGCTTTAGCTAACATACCCCCGCACTACCATTCTATTCATTAAAAGAGGCCGAGCGGGCCATCGGACTTTTTGTTTCCAAGGAAAAGGATGTTTGGATTCCGCTTTCGGAAAACATCAAATTCCGCTTTCGCTACAACGGCCATATCATTGGCGCCACTTTTATCGAATTGGATATATTCGGAAAAAGGTTCGTATTTTCCGGGGATGTGGGTAGGACGGAAGACTTTTTGCTATCGTCTCCCGAACGGCCGAAATGGGCCGATTATCTGTTCTTGGAAAGCACGTATGGCAACAAACTGCACCCAAAAGAAGATGTTGAACAACTATTGGTGGATTTGATCCAAAGAGCGATCCATGAAAAGGGAAACCTGATTATTCCCTCTTTTGCGGTGGAGCGTTTGCAATCGTTGATGTACATGCTCTGGAAATTGTATAAAAAAAATCGTATTCCGAACATTCCCCTGTTCATAGATAGTCCGATGGGGAATAATGTACTCTCCGTTTTCGAGAACCATCCCGATTGGCACAAATTGCCGGTAAAGGAGTGCCGTGCCATGTGCGACCATTTCAACGTCATCACATCCTATAAAGACACTTGGGAAACTATCGATGATCCGCGGCCCAAGGTCGTCATTGCCGGAAGCGGCATGGTAACGGGGGGCCGCGTGTTGACCTACCTAAAACAGATGATAGACCTGCCATCTACGACCGTTCTTTTGGTGGGATATCAAGCCGAAGGGACCCGGGGAAGGCAATTGTTGGAAGGCGCGCACGAAATCAAATTGTTCGGAAAATATATTCCCGTTAAGGCAAAGATCGAACACTTGGAAAGTCTATCGGCACATGCCGACCAATTTGGACTCTTGGATTGGTTGGGCGGAATCAAGAACTATCCCGAAAAAGTCTTTTTAATACACGGCGAGCCTTTGGCCTTGGATGCCTTTCGCGTTAAGATCAAGGATGCTTTCGGTTGGCAGGCCGGCATTCCCAAACTTTATGATACCGTCGAGATCATGCTCTAACTACTGATGAATATCATTTAGAAATGTCGGTTCGGTAATTAACTTTATGAAGATTTAAACCCTATGAAACAGAACGATAAAGATACCCGTACAAAATCGGACCAGGCCAAAAAGGGAGAGGAGTTTTATTATGAATGCCAAAATTGGAAATCTAAACTATGGTTTATGCAGGACGAGACCATTTTTTTGGACGGCTTGTTGAACTCGTATGTTTTTGGACCCGACACCCCCAATTTGTTTGTTCGTTTGCAAGATTATTTGGAGCGATTGCAGAAAGCCGACAGAAAAAAACTAAAGATAATGCAACGGATAATCGAACATGAAAAAAAGCTTGTCGGAATATTCGATTGTAAAGATTACACCTTTGACCTAAGTTTCTATCAAAAACATGACGCCCTCAAGGCTGAAGTTGTTAGCTGTGTCCAGGACTTTCAAAACCTGAAGGGAGAAATTTTCAATTATGCAGGAGGTATTCTTAAAAAAAGGAAGCCGAAAGAATAGGAAATAGTTCGCAGTTACA
>JAGXIC010000017.1 GCA_024635875.1 Pricia sp. | reverse complement strand
GTAAGGCCCAATTTAAACGTACGGCCTATTTTGTACGATCTTACTACATCGGTAAACACGTCCCTCTCCGGGGCGTTAGGGCCTAAGCGTTCGTCCCTTTCGTCGGAAAAGGCTTCGAGCTCAGCCCTACTTTCTGAGGTCAACACATCGATAGTCTGACTAATAAAGGGATTTAAGAGGTTTTGACCTGACAGTGAAACTTCCAAATGCTCGCCAAATTCTTTACTTACCCGGCTATTCAGAACCACAAAGCCTTTCTCAATAATCGCATCGTTGTAACGAACGTCCCAATCTTGTTGGCTACGTGCGAAACCGAGAGCGAATATTTTGTCAGAAGCATAACTCGCCGAAAGGTTCGCCGTCCATGGATTGTCACCAGAGGTTTTTAGGTTCAGGCTTGAGTTGGCGACCCAATCGGAGGCACCTTGAAGACCGGACTCCGTATTAGTACCATATCTGAAAGTCTCTGCAATAAGGTCGGGATTATTCTCGGCACGTACCTCGCGTAAGTCCTGTTTGTGCCACATTCTACTGGCATTGAAGACTAGGTTTAGTTCTGGTCCGACTGGACTTCCTTCGTCATCAGTTTCGGGTTTAACCAAATCGATTTTGGATTCGATTTCAATACCATAAACAGTGGCTTCGTCTCCCGAATTTCGAAAAGTAAACAAAGCCCCATCAGCTCCCCTGGCACGCACTTTATTAATGGGGTCTTCGATTGATTTATAAAACAATGATCCGGAAATCAATTCGCCCCTACTTGGAAAGAATTCCCATTTTAAATCGAAGTTGTTTGAAAAGGACGCCTCCAAGGCATTTTCGCCAACCGTTCCAAAAACCTGTTGGCCAGTGGGAGATATGTATCGAAAGGGAGCGATTTCTTTAAACTCGGGTAGTGTTATGCTGCGACTGGCAGCAAATCTAACCGCATGTTCATCTGTTATGGAATATTTAAGGTTTAAACTTGGATAAAAATTGGAATAGTCGCGAGTGACCGTCCCTACATCACCACCAGGGGCACTGGTTACATCATAATCGACAACAAGGTCATCTAATTGAGCGCGCAGTCCAGCGTTGATATTCCATTTGTCGAAACTTACATTGAACTGTGCAAATGCAGCTTTGGACTCATATTCTCCTTTGTATTCATCTTGAACCTCACCATCTGCATTAGACTGGAAAGAAGATATCTCAAGCAGGTCGTTCTGAAAATTGGCCACTGTAAAAATTTGGTCAAACTCGTCCAAGGAATTAGAGTTGGCCCTATTTTCACCTACATTGGAAACACCGTAAAAGGTAGACTCGAAATCTCTCGTTTTTCTCCTGTAATTAATTCCCAAATCGATATAGAAATTTCTGTTTTCCTCATCTATCACTTTAATTTGGTCCTTGATAAGACCATTATATTCCTCATCATCTATCAATTGAGAAAGTTTTCTGGATTCAAAGCCACTATTCTCATAAAGGAAAACATTGGTTGGATCCAAACTAAAGTTTACGATATTTCGTATCCGGTTCGGCTCATCGGCATTGAGTTTATTATAGCTAACAGCCCAGTCTAATTCGTTTTTCTCGGAGATTTTATGATTCCCGATGAATTGCTGTACAAATAATCTGGTCTGTTTTGTATTTTGATCTCTCAAGAAATCGGAAAAATTACCAATGGTCTCTTCTTGAAGATCTCCGTTACCATCCCTTCCCCCTTCGGAAACCACATCGTTTAACGTATTGATGAAGAGAGTCACCGATTTAACAATATTTTTTTCGTTCTGATAGGTCAAATCCAACAGTCCGTTGTTGACGTATTCGGTTTCCCATTGACTGAAATCGTTTATGGAATCGGTAACATTAACCTGATCATATATTTTGAAAACACCAGGGGTCAGGTATTGATGAGACTTTTTATTGGATGCGGTCAAAAACACCTTGAATTTGTTGTCAAAAAAAGATTTTCCCGCACTTAGATTAAATCCACGGTTGATGGGAGTCTCAACCGTACTCGGATCCCAAGATTGTTTGGTCAGTTGATCGAATATATCTACATCGGTATCATAAAATCCTAATGTTGTATCATCGTAGTTAGCGGAAACCTTAAAATTATCATCTGAACCATCACCGATGGCATTGGTATTGACACCGCCCGTAACGCCAACTTCAAGCTCTTCGGCACCGTTCAATTCCCTAGAGGCAATGTTAATATTTCCCGAAGCCTGATCGGCAGAGACCGAGGCGGAATACGTCTTACTAATGCTGACATTTTGTATGACTCTAGTCGGAAAAAGTCCCAAGTCAATATTCTTTTTTTCAATGTTATCTGAAGGGATGGGCAGACCATTGAACGTGGTTACCAAATACCTATCTCCAAGTCCCCTTACAAAAACGTCTCCTGAGGCTTCACTTTCGGTAACCCCGGAAATTTTTGTTGCGGCCGACTTTACATCCGATATACCAAGGTTACCAAGTTCGATTGCACCGATACTTTCCTTAATTTCGATAGCCCTTTTTTGGTCAAGAAGGAGTGCGGTCTCCGAATCCTTTCGCGCAGATGTAGTCACAACGACCTCATCCAAAGAAACCCCTTCCGAAGCGCTCATGGGCACATTGAGCTCGCTGACCTTGCCCGCCTCCACATTAACATTGGGAATCTCGACCGTTTTATACCCCAAATAGCTGTAGACCACCGTATAAGTGCCGGGCTCAAGACCAGAGATTTCATACAATCCGTCAAAATCGGTCGTCGTGCCAGTTGTCGTTCCTTTTATTAAAATATTCGCAAAGGCCAATGGTTCATCATTATATTCTTTGTCAGTTAATTTACCTGCGATACTTCCTGTGCGCTGAGCGGTGAGATTAATGACACCTAAAAGAAGCAACAGAAACGTTAAGCAATTTTTCATTAAATAAATTCTATTATTTGGCGCAAAGAACGCCACATGCTGTAAAAGTCATGTTACCTCCACGTTAAACCTATATTGCAATACTGTTACCTTAACGTTATGACATTAAATCAACGTTAAGCCGCTTTACCCTAGATGTATTATCTTTACTTTTGACGGGTTAACCAAATTTTAGAACACCATGAAAAAGAAAGACATCAAGATACTTTTAGTCGATGACGAGCCCGATATTCTTGAAATCGTCGGATATAACCTTACCTCGGAAGGCTATCAGGTGTTTACTGCGAAAAATGGGATCGAGGGGGTCGCCATGGCCAAAAAAAAGGAGCCGCATTTGATCATTCTCGACGTTATGATGCCGGAAATGGACGGGATGGAGGCCTGCGAGAAAATACGCAAGATAAAGGGACTCGAAAATACCATTATCACCTTTCTGACGGCGCGCGGCGAAGACTATTCCCAAGTGGCCGGCCTTGATGCCGGGGCCGATGATTATATCAACAAACCGATCCGGCCCAAAGTTTTGGTAAGTAAAGTCAAGGCACTGCTCAGAAGGTTGAAAGAAGACGACGGAACCCAAGACGATATTACCAAGGTGGGCGAAATTGTCATCAATCGGGAGGAATATAAGATTGTCAACCACGGCAAAGAACTCATTTTACCGAGAAAGGAATTCGAACTGCTGGCCCTTTTGACCTCAAAGCCCAATAAGGTGTTCAAGCGAGAAACCATCCTAGATCGGGTTTGGGGCAGCGAGGTGGTCGTCGGTGGCCGTACCATAGACGTTCATATTCGGAAACTACGCGAAAAAATCGGGGAAGAGCATTTTAAGACGGTCAAAGGGGTGGGCTATAAGTTCGTGTTGTAATGGCCATCAAGCTACAAAGATCATATCGCTTCGCCCTGCGATCATCCCTTTTGATAGCCTTAATTTTTGCCCTTGTCTTGGGCATCCTACTTTTCTTTTTCCATATTTTTGACCTTTTGGCCGTTTTGCTATCCACCGTACTCCTTTTTCTTTCTTCCTTTCTTATCCTTCAAGTCCGAATCGAAAAATTTGTTTACAAAAGGATAAAACAGATCTATGACGACGTTGCCCTTTTGGAATCCTCAACATTGACGTCAGATCCGATCACCACCGACATGCGCACGCTTACCGACGAAATCGAAAAGTTCGCCAAAGACAAGAAAATCGAGATCGATACCCTAAAGGTACGTGAAGAATACCGGAAAGACTTTTTGGGAAATGTTTCGCACGAGCTTAAGACCCCGCTATTCACCGTGCAAGGCTATATTGAAACCTTGTTGGATGGCGCCATGAACGATAAGAACATCCGTAAAAAATACTTGCAGCGCGCGAGTAAAGGGGTCGATAGGCTCATATACATCGTTAAAGATCTCGATCTGATTACGAAGCTTGAAGTCGGTGAACTCAATCTGGAAAAGGAAGATTTCGATATTGTAGAGCTGATACAAAGTGTTTTCGACCTGTTGGAAATGAAGGTGGAAAAAAAGAATATCGTTCTTACTTTTGATATGGAGTATTCCCAACCGATTCACGTGTATGCCGATAAGGAAAAAATACAACGGGTCATTACCAATCTTTTGGTCAACTCCGTGAAATATGGTCGGCGGGACGGTACGACGGAAGTCAGTGTAGAAAACCTGATCAAAAACAAGGTAATTGTCAGGATCACCGATAACGGCGAAGGCATTCCGAAACGCCACATACCCCGGCTTTTCGAACGTTTTTATAGGGTCGACCAAAGCGGAAGCCGTAAAGAGGGCGGATCAGGTCTAGGGCTTGCCATCGTAAAGCATATCATTGAGGCCCACGAAGAAAAAATCTACGTCGAAAGTGAAATCGAGGTAGGGTCCGAGTTTTCGTTTACGTTGGAAAAGAGTAAGGTCAAGGTGAGTCAATAGTTATTTCTTCACACAAGTTTTCATTAATTTTACCCGTTGTTGACAATCCGCTTACCGCCATGCACTATATGCCCAAATATTTAGGGCGCTTGGCGATCAAGCCATGGCAAAATTCTTTGAAGGAGTACTGGCTGAACCTTCTTCTCAGTAATTTCAAGATAGAAACTCTAAAGTAAAGTAGTGGGAAGCAAAAATAAGCTCAAAAGGTTCAAAGAAAATGAACAGTTTAAAAACGTCATCCAACCCGACCGGGAAACGATCAAAAATGGATTTTCCCTCAAAGGAAGCTGGGCATCCCATTTCGGGAACGACCATCCCATAGTGCTCGAACTTGGCTGTGGAAAAGGGGAATATACCGTAGGTCTAGCACAAATTCATCCCGCTAAAAACTTTATTGGTATTGACATTAAAGGCGCCCGCTTGTGGCGCGGCGCAAAGACCGCACTAGAAGAAAATTTTGCAAACGTGGCCTTTCTCCGTACCCAAATCGAACTTATAGACGAACTTTTTGGCGAAAACGAGGTATCCGAAATATGGATTACCTTCCCCGATCCCCAAATCAAGTACAAGCGTACCAAGCACCGCATGACGAACCCTGATTTTTTGGATAAGTATAAGAGGATTTTACGTCCGGAAGGTCTGGTGCACTTAAAAACGGATAGCGAATTTATGCATGGCTATACTTTAGGGATATTGCACGGTCTGGGATTGGAAATCATCTACGCCAATCACGACGTCTATAAAAATGAAGGTAGCCCGAAAGCGGTTATTGGGATACAGACTTTCTACGAAAAACAGTATCTTGATAAAGGAAAGGCGATTACGTATATTCAGTTCAGGGTTTCTTGAATTTGAATCTTTCTATGGCCAACGGGATTGAACTTGCGCCTGAACTTGAACTTGACAACCATGCACCATCTTTTCATACTTTTCTTCGCCACGTTCTCGGCAGCTTTTATGGCCACGGTACCACCAGGGCTACTGAATATGAACGCGGCAAAGGTAAGTGTCGAGAAAGGAAAAACGAACGGCATCATTTTTAGTGTCGGGGTGTCTACCATGATTATGATGCAGGCGACGGTTGCGGTCTATATTTCAAGATTTTTGGATAATAACCCCCATGTCATCGACGTGCTATTGAAAACTGCAACGGTCGTTTTTGCCTTTTTCGCGGTGTATTTTTTCTGGGCCGCCAAACGGAATAAAGTACCAAATCCAGAGCTGGTCACGACCAGTAAAAAGAACAGTTTTCTTAAGGGGATGGGCCTTGCAGCGGTCAACTTATTGACCATTCCCTATTACAGTGGACTTAACATCATGTGGAATGCCTCCGGATGGATAAAGTTTAAGGTTTGGGATATCGCTATTTTTATTTTGGCCGCCGGTCTGGGTACTTTTTCAGTACTCTATATGTATACCATTTATTTTAACAAGCTCGAAAACAAAACGAACCGTTTTTCAAAGAATTCCAATTATATTTTAAGCGGATTAATGGTGGTTTTGTTGGTGATTACCTTGTTTAGGGTGTTTTATTGACTAGTGACCGATAACGGATGAAAGATGAAGGATGGATGCTGAAGGATTTTACAAGGAATCCTTTTGAACCTTGAATCTGCCACCAGGCAGAATTGAACCTTAAATCTGGTTAGGACACGGAGTCGAAAAAGGAATTTAAGCTTGATAGTTGAATTTGACATTTGAATTTGAAATGAATCCCGAGAACAAAAATTTCTTCCAAAAAGTCTACGAAGTGGCCCGGCAGATTCCCGAGGGCAGAGTGACCTCTTATGGCGCCATTGCCAAATATTTGGGTGCCGCCCGCAGTGCGCGAATGGTCGGATGGGCCATGAACGGGGCCGGAAACCTGCCTGAGGTGCCCGCGCACCGGGTAGTGAATAAAATTGGGTTATTGACGGGCAAACATCATTTTGATGGAACCCATCTGATGCAACAACTTCTGGAAAACGAGGGCATCAAAGTGGTCGATCACCAAATCGTGGATTTTGATACACATTTTTGGGATCCCTTTAAGGAGCTTGGTGGTTAGACCTGTCAGGTTTATATCTGTAATCGGAAAACGAACTGTCAAGATAGAAAATAGACGCTTCGAAACGAAACCTGACAGGTCTAAATGGAGTCTCAATCAAAGGTCAGCGTAAAAACCGTATTCTCTTTCGATGCTGCCCGAATACTGCCCCCGTGCAATCGCATGATCTGTTTCGATAGGCTAAGGCCGATACCAGTTCCGGTATTTTTAGTGGTGAAGAAAGGCACGAAAATTTCATCGAGATGTTCTTGGGGAATTCCGGGGACGTTGTCCCAGACCTTGATGATTTTTTTATTTTTATCATCGATACCCGCTAAAAACTTGATTTGTCCCTTTTTATCCGATGGTGTAATACTTTCTTGATTTATCAAAGACTGCTGCGCGTTTTTCCCAAGGTTTAAAAGTACCTGCGTAATCTGCTTTTCGTCGATAAAAAGCTGTAAATCTTCTGGGTCGACAATGACCTCGATATCGATGTGTTCCTGACCGCTATCCCCACCCATTAAAAGTTTGATTTTTTCTAGTAGATTTTGGGCCGGTATGAGCGCTTTATCGGGTTCGGGTACACTGAGAAACGTACGGTACGACTGCACGAATCCCATGAGGTCTTTCCCTTGCTCTTTAATGATTTCCAGTCCTTTGACCGTACTTTTCATATGGTGTTCCGCGAATTCGTCGGTGGTTAACAACTGCCCGTCCTTCTTAAAATATTTTAAAACGGATTCCGAAATCGAAGTGATCGGGGTAATCGTATTCATGATCTCATGGGTCAGAACGCGGATGAGTTTCACATAGGAATCCGTTTCTTTTTCATCCAGTTCCCTGCGAATATCCTGTACGACCACCAGCAATAACGATTGTTTTTCTAGGTTGATTACCGTAGATTTTAGCGCCAACTGTATCTTCTCACGTTCGTTGGTCAGTTGAATGGTCTTGCTTTCAAAAGCTTGTAAATTTTCAAATAGTCCGTACAGTTTTTCGTCGACTTGGTTCAATTGTTTGATGTGGTTCAGCGGCCGGTAATTCAACAGTTTTTCGACGGTAGGGTTGGCATACAGAATGTGTCCCTTTGGATTAATGGTCAGGATGCCGATATCTGCCTGTTTCAGAATCTCTTGATAATACTGCTCCTGTGCCTGTTTTTTTAGGTGGATGTCCTGTATCATCGCATTCAGCATGTTCAGGCTGTGGTTCAGTTCCTCTAAGGACTTTACACTCAGTTTTTCGGGAAACCGCAGGGTGAAATCCTCATTTTTTATCGCATCGAAAAAATAGGCGATTTTTCGGTTGGTCTGATTGACATAGCGGATAAGAAAAACGGTCTGTAGCACGAGGAAGCCGAATACAAATACGGATAGCACATATTGCCCATCAAAAAAGAAAAAGCCTGTTCCAAGGGCGGCTGCGGAGATTAGGAGTATCCGGAATAGTAATTGCCAATATATGTGTCTGCTTACCATTATTCGGTTTAAACTATAGTATTAGCAGCTTCGTTCTATATCTTTTCCAATCGGTTTTCCCGCATATATAAAAACAACGGAAACGTAAATGCAATTGCAATTAGAAACGTCAGGGGAATTAAAAGCCACCAAAATTTGATTTTAAGTCTTAGGCTTTCTGAAATCATAAATACAAAGAAAGTTATTACGACCACTGATAGATCCGCTCCAAGAGATTTGCCCGCAAAATTAGCCTGTGCATCATTCAAAAAATTTGTAAATGTGGGATTTTCTACTGTTTGAAACCATTGAATATTGTAATACCAAGTATAACAAATTCCTAAAACTGCTAGTATCAAATAGATATATTTGAATTTCATAGGATTTTATAGCTTACTTTTTCTTTTTCAATTTGTTATAAAGTGTCTGCCTCGAAATCCCCAGTTGCTCGGCGGCCGCGCTGTAATTACCGTCGTTTTGGTTCAAGGCTTTGGTAATCATCAGCAGTTCCATTTCTTCCAAGGTTTCCGGACCGGTTGTTACGGAAGTCGTCGGTTTTGCCTCCAACAGAAAATCTTCAGGATTCAACACGTTTCCTTCGGAGAGTATTACGGCGCGTTCTAAGGTATGTAAAAGTTCACGGATGTTTCCGGGCCAAGGATAGACCATCAATTTTTCTTGGGCAGATTGGTTGATGCGTAAACCCTGTTTGGCGTATTTGACAGCAAATTTTTTGAGATAGAAATCGGCCAAAACCAGAATATCGCCTTCTCTTTCACGCAGCGGTGGCACTTCGATGCGAATGGTGTTGATTCGGTATAATAGGTCTTCGCGGAAAAGTCCGTCCTTAACCATTTTATCCAAATTTTCGTTGGTGGCACATATCAAACGGATATCTACGGGAATCGGTTTGTTAGATCCGACTCGGACGATGGTTTTATTCTGAATGGCCGACAATAACTTCGCCTGGGCCTGAAGGGAAAGGTTCCCGATTTCATCCAAGAACAACGTGCCGCCGTTGGCCGCTTCGAATTTTCCCGCACGGTCTTCCTTGGCGTCGGTAAACGAACCTTTGGTGTGGCCGAAAAGTTCGCTTTCGAACAGATTTTCGGAAATGGAACCCATATCCACGGAAATAAACACCTCGTTGCTACGCCCGGATAGTTTATGAAGTTCTCGGGCAATCAATTCCTTTCCGGTTCCGTTTTCGCCCGTTACCAGAACATTGACTTCCGTTTTGGCCACTTTAGCGGTAAGGGACAAAACCGTGTTAAGCGGTTTAGAATTACCGATGATGTGGTTGCTGCTCTGATTGATGACCTGCTTAAGGTTGCTCTCCTTTTCTCTAAGTTGGGAAACTTCTTTCTGTGATTTCCGTAGTTCATAGGCCGATTTTACAGTGGCCAGCAGTTTATCATTGTTCCAGGGTTTCAGCACAAAATCCGTTGCTCCCTCTTTTAGGGCTTTTACGGCCAAATCTATGGCACCGTAGGCCGTCATCATGATGACCGAGATCTGGGGCGCTTTTTTACGGATTTCCCGAAGCCAAAAGATGCCCTCGTTACCGGTGTTTACCCCGGCCGTAAAATTCATGTCCAGCATCACGATATCATACATATCCAAATCGGGAAAGGAAGATATCTGATTCGGATTTGAAATGGTCTTTACCGTATTGTACTCGAACTGCAAGAGGATCTCCAAAGCGCTAAGTACACTTTTGTTGTCGTCGACCACTAAGATTTTTGCATCCAGCATCTATTAAAGTTTATGGGTTGCCAAGCTACGCTCGTAATGACGTTCTAAAAATACAACTTCAATCCCATTTGTTTTCAAAAACTGTAAAAATATTTGACAATACATGTACATTTATTTTACACTTTGATTATCTTTCCTCCTTGAAATTATTAGTAATAAACTAGTAATCAAGAATTTACATTCTTGGCACGCGGATCGCATATCTTTTGGCATATCAATATAATATGAATCAAAGATTTAAAATAGCTATCCTACTTCTAACCGCGCTATGCATGCGACTTCAGGCACAGGATAAATGGACGCTGGACGAATGTGTGGCCTATGCCCTGCAAAATAACCTTCAATTGAACGATTTCGAATACACGAGGCAATCGGGCCGGGAAACCTATCGTCAGTCCATACGTGATTTATTGCCCCGAGTAAACGGTTCTACCGATTATGTCGTCAACTTTGGGCGAAGTACCGATCCTTTTACGAACGACGTGGTCACGACCGATTTTTTTTCGAATCGGTATTCATTGGAATCTTCGATGGACCTGTTTCAAGGCTTTCAGAAAATTAATGCCATCAAGACCTCAAAGTTTTTATATAAAGCGACCCAAGAAGAGACCTTGCAGCAAAAATACCTTTTGGCCTTTCGCGTGATGCAGGCGTTTTATGATATTCGATTTGCAGAAGGTCTGGTGGCGATTTCCAAAGAGCAATTGGCCGTATCACAGTCTAATTATGACCTGGTGGAAAAACAGATTGAAGTGGGCCTGAAAGCCGGTGCGGATCTTTACGAAGCGGAATCACTTTTATTGACCGATCGTTTAAACCTGACCCAAAGCAAGAACCAATTGGCGACTGCCAAATTAGGATTGATACAAGAAATGAATTTAGAGGATGCGGCCGATATTTCCATTCATTCCGAAATAGTCGAAAATCTTGGGGCAAACGATTCCTTGAAGATACAGACCGATTCGGTTTATAAAGAATCGCAAGCATTTATGCCTATCCTCAAGGCACAACAGCTTAGGGCAAAAGCAGCAAAAAAACAGTTGGATGTAGAGCGAGGGAGACTATTTCCATCAGTATCATTGTTTGCCGGAATTGGAACCGGTTACTTTGAAACCACGCGAGACTCACTAGGTTCGACCGTACCATTTCGAGATCAATTTCGGGATAATACCTTTCAGTTTATCGGATTGAGTTTAAATGTACCCATCAGTAATGCTTGGTCGGCACAATCCCGCGTCAAACAGCAGAAAATCGAACGTCTTCGCGCAGAAAACAATCTTGAAGTGCAAGAACAGGTCATTTTTCAGACGATACAGCAGTTGGTTCAGGAATACGAATCTTTGTTAGTGGAATACGAACAGAGCGACCAAAACGTAGACGCACAGAACTTGGCCTTTACTATTGCGCAAAAACGCTACGAAAAGGGATTGATCAATGCCTTGGAACTTTTTCAGGCCAAAAACCTTTTTGCCAGTGCCCAAAACGAAAACCTTCAGGTGCGTCTACGTTCTGAAATCAATAAGAGTACGTTGAATTTTTATAGGGGGTTACCTGTTTTTGATATAGAATGAAGATTTTGAGACAGGAGACAGGAGACAGGAGACAGGAGACAGGAGACAGGAGACAGGAGACAGGAGACAGGAGACAGGAGACAGGAAATGAAATACGTCTATGTGAAGCATTTTACGCGACGTGGCAAAGATTTGAAGCCTTGCAGAATGTTCAACAGATTACTTCGCTGCGCTGGTAATGCGTAAGGAATTAAAAAAATATAAGTAAGTAAAACTAAAAAATGGATATAAAACTAGAAAAGAAAAAAGGACTCCGCCCGAAACATTACGGCTATATCGCCTTGGGCCTACTCATAATTTTTGCGGGCTACCAACTGATTTTTGCCAGTTCGGTCTCGACATTCCGAACCGAAAAAGACAAGCTTTCGGTTGCTGAGGTCACACAGGGCAAGTTTGACGATTACATTACCATCAACGGAAACGTTGCGCCTATTGCCACCATTTATATGGATGCCTATGAGGGCGGTCGCGTCGAGGAAAAGCTAATTGAAGAAGGGGCGATGGTCAAAAAGGGGGATATTATATTAAAACTGGAAAATATTAACCTCTATGAACAGATTATGACCAGTGAAAGTAATTTGGCCTTAAAGCAAAATGACCTGCGTTCGACGAAACTGACTTTTGATTCCCGTCAAGTAGATGGTCGTAGATCCTTGGCAACCGCTAGTACCGATTTGCAAAGGCTGAAACGGAACTTTGAGCAAAATCAGGCCTTGTATGATGAAGAGCTGATTTCGAAGGAGGAATATCAATTATCCAAAGAAAACTATGAACTATCCAAAAAACAATTCGAAATCGTAAAGGTACAGACTGAAAATGATAATGAGCTGCGAGAGACATCATTGAAAGGTCTTGATGCAGATTTGGCCCGAATGCAGAAAACCCTGGGCATGGTCTACCAAAGATTAGACCACCTGAATGTCCGCGCCCCCGCCGATGGTCAATTGGGTTTCTTGGATGCCGAAATTGGACAAAGTATCGCACAGGGCGAACGTATCGGACAGATCAACGTACTGACCGATTATAAAATTGAGGCCACCATCGACGAACATTATATCGACCGGGTCGTTCGTGATCTCAGTGCCGTGCTGGATAGAAACGGCGAAGAATATCCATTACGTTTGCGCAAGGTATATCCCGAAGTCCGAAATGGCAAATTTAAGGTCGATCTGGTTTTCACTGATAGTAGGCCTCTGACCATAAGAACCGGACAGAGCTATAACATCAAATTGCAATTGGGCGAATCAAGCGACGCGCTGTTGCTTCCTAAAGGCAGCTTCTTTCAAAGTACCGGCGGCCAATGGATTTTCGTGGTCGGCCCGGATGGCGAGCAAGCCTTGAAACGTAACATCCGAATAGGAAAGCAGAACTCCCGCTATTACGAAGTTTTGGAAGGCTTGCAGGCCGGGGAGAAAGTGATTACAAGTAATTATGATTCGTTTGGGGAGGCGGAGAAGATTGTGTTAAAATAAAATAACGTATCGAGCACCTCGATTATGCACGGCACACGCGCAGTCGAGATGCCTTAAATAAAAACAACTAAAATCAATCCAATATGATACAGATCCAAAACCTAAAAAAGAGCTTTAAAACAGAAGAAGTCGAAACCCTAGCTTTAAATAAGGTCAACCTTAAAGTGGAGGACGGCGAATTCGTAGGCATTATGGGGCCTTCGGGCTGCGGGAAATCCACGCTGCTGAACATCATCGGTATGCTCGACAATCCCACCGAAGGCAGCTACAATTTCGCCGGCAATGAAGTAGCGGGACTTAAAGAAAGTCAGCGTACCCAGCTACGAAAGGGAAACTTGGGCTTCGTCTTCCAAAGTTTTAACCTAATTGACGAATTGACCGTTTTCGAAAATGTGGAGCTGCCTTTGATTTATCTCAAGGAAAACAAGACCAGCCGCCGCGAAAAGGTCATGAAGGTGCTGGAGCGCATGAAAATCGCCCATCGTGAAAAACATTTCCCGCATCAGCTTTCAGGCGGACAGCAACAACGTGTGGCCATCGCGCGGGCGGTGGTCACCAACCCCAAACTGATTCTCGCGGATGAGCCCACAGGCAACCTAGACTCCAAAAACGGACTTGAAGTCATGAACCTGCTCACCGAACTGAACCAAGAAGGTACCACCATTGTGATGGTGACGCACTCGGACCACGATTCGCATTTCGCCCACCGGGTGGTCAATCTGTTCGACGGGCAAATTGTTACCGAGAGCCATAATCGGGCTCTGGAAGTGCGGGTGTAAAAAGGGGGTTTATTCATCAATCAAATCAAAAAAACGTTACTCATGTTCAAAAATTATTTAAAAATAGCTTGGCGCAATTTAAAGCGGAGCAAAGGCTACTCGATTATCAATATAGGCGGGCTGGCCCTGGGCATGGCGGTGACCCTGATCATCGGACTTTGGATCGAAGACGAACTGACGTACAACGACTACTTCGAAAACCGGGACCGAATAGCCCAGGTCTTTCAATCGCAGACGTTTAATGGCCAAACAGATACAGGCCCGGCCATCCCCAGACCTTTGGAAAAAGCCTTTCGGGACGATTATGCTGACAACTTCAAACATCTCGTGATGGCTTCATGGAATAATTCCCAATATCTTAACTATAAGGAAAAGAGCCTTACAAGAACGGGCCATTTTATGCAGCGGGAGGGCCCTGAAATGTTCGATCTAAAAATTCTCAAAGGCGAAAAGGATGGCCTAAGGGAAATCAACTCCATCATGCTTTCAGAATCGGCCGCCGATGCCCTGTTCGGTGATGAAGCACCGATTGGCAAGGTAATAAAGGTCAACAGCCAATACGATATGATCGTAAGCGCGATGTATGAAGACATTCCTATAAATAACTCCTTCAACGATGCCCAATTTCTAATGCCCTGGGAAAAATACATCACAACACAGGAGTGGATAAAAAATGCTTTTGATCAATGGGGCAATAACTCATTTCAGATGTTCGTGCAAATTGCAGATAATACTAAAATGGATAGGGTTACCACTACCATCAAAGATGTTAAGAAGACCTTGAACGAAAATTCGGTCGAGTTCAACCCACAATTGTTTCTTTTTCCGATGGACGAATGGTATTTATACGGCAATTTTGAAAATGGAAAACAGGCCGGAGGAAGGGTAAAATATGTTTGGTTATTTGCGATTATTGGAGCCTTTGTGCTGTTGTTGGCCTGTATCAACTTCATGAATCTCAGTACCGCACGATCCGAAAAAAGAGCCAAAGAAGTTGGCATCAGAAAAACCATAGGCTCACAAAGAGGTCAACTGATCAATCAATTTTTGAGCGAATCTTTTTTGGTAGTGGCATTTGCCTTTTTATTGGCCATGGTGATTGTGCTGATTTCATTGAACGGGTTCAACGAACTGTCTAGAAAAGAAATCGATTTTCCCTGGGGAAATTTAAATTTTTGGCTGATTTCACTCGTTTTTATCGTGTTTACTTCGTTGTTGGCCGGTAGCTATCCCGCCCTTTACCTATCTTCATTTCGGCCTGTTGACGTATTGAAAGGAACTTTTAGAGGCGGGAAATATGCAGGGTTGCCAAGAAAAATTTTGGTAGTCGTCCAATTTACGGTCTCGGTCGCCTTTATTATCGGAACGGTTATCGTAGTGCAGCAGATCAACCATGCCAAAGACCGTCCGATCGGATATGATAAAGAGGGTTTGGTACAAATTCCGACCATGAGCCAAGATTTCGAAGGAAAGTATGATCTTATGCGCAACGAGTTTTTGGCCTCCGGCGCTGTTGTTGAAATGTCCGCTTCCAGCAGTCCTACTACGCAAATATGGTCCAACCGTAGTGGTTTTATTTGGGAGGGCAAGCCCGAAGGCTTTCAAGAAGATTTGGCCTGGACAGAGGTTACCCCCGAATATGCCCAATCGCTGAACTTGAAAATAGTGCAGGGGAGGGATTTTTCAAGGAAATTTGCAACAGATTCCAATGCCGTGCTAATCAACCAAACGGCTTTAAAATATATGGGGCTTACAGACCCTATCGGCAAGTTCTTAAAAGATGATGACGAAGAAAATCCCAATGACCCTTTAAAGATCATCGGTGTGGTGGAAGATATGATTACCCAATCTCCTTACGAACCAGTAAAACAAGGGATCTACGTTTTTGATAAAAGCGGAAACGCGAGTTTTTATAATCTGCGGTTGAATCCGAATCAAAGCGCAAACCAAAACTTGGCTGTAATTGAAAGGGTGTTCAAGGCACACTTTCCAGATCTTCCCTTTTAATATGATTTTGTGGATGAAGAATACGGCGAAAAATTCGCGGCCGAAGAACGTATCGGTACGTTATCCGGTATTTTCACGGCCCTGGCCATTCTGATCAGCTGTCTCGGCCTGTTCGGGCTCACCTCTTTTGTCGCGGAACAACGCACCAAGGAAATTGGTGTGCGCAAGGTTCTGGGGGCCTCTGTTTTCAATGTGTGGAATATGCTGTCTAAAGACTTTTTAAAATTGGTCGTTATCTCTTGCTTTATTGCGATTCCCATTTCGTATTTCGTGATGAACGGCTGGTTACAGGATTATCCGTATCGGGTCATACTATCCTGGTGGATTTTTGCACTAGCCGTTGTCGGGGCATTGGCAATAACGATTTTAACGGTAAGCTTTCAGGCCATCAAGGCGGCGAATGCGAATCCGGTAAAAAGTTTGCGTACGGAGTAAATCATCAATCAAAAAAGAAATAAAAATGTTAAAAAACCACTTCAAAGTTGCGTTCAGATATTTAAAAGGTCATCCATCGTTTGCGATAGTCAATATACTTGGGCTAACGCTGGGCTTCTTTTGTTTTTTTCTGTTAAACGCTTATGTCTTAAAGGAAACTTCTTTTGATAAAGATCAAGAAGGGGTTTATCGGCTGCTACAGAAGACTACCGATGAAAACGGTACGGTGCATGAAATGGCCCAGACGCCACCAAAAGTGGGAATCGAGTCAGGAAGAATGTTCGACGAAATCGAAAACCAGACCCAGATTTTTTATATGGGGCGTACCAATGTCGGAAACGATCCAGAGACCATAACCCATCAAGAGATGGCCATTTTGGACGATAATTTTTTAAAGGTTTTCGATTTTCCGGTACTTGAAGGTACTGTTGACGCCTTGTCGGAAAACCCCAATGGTATCATCTTGACCAAATCGACCAAAAAACTTTATTTCGGAAAAGAACCGGCTTTGGGCAAATTATTAAAAATGGGAGAAGAACAGTATTCCGTAGTCGGTGTTTTGGACGATTTTCCAGAAAATTCCCATTTGGAAAACATAGTGTTCATCAGCCATCAAATGGCTTCGGAAGCTTTCGATTGGTATGATGGGTTTATGGCATCCAACTGGACGAATAACCAATTAATCACCTATTTCAAACTTGTTCCGGGTACTGAAATGGGAAAGTTGGGAGAAAAGATTACCGCACTGACCAAGGAGAACTATCCCACGGATCAACAGTTCAGTAGCACGTTCACCGTACAACCTGTTCAGGACATCCACTTATATGAAAACGAAGTCGAGGGCGAGATGAACAAGGCCAAAGGCAATGCGCTTTATGTCAACCTATTTTTCTGGATAGCTATTATAATTCTTCTAGTGGCCTGTTTCAATTATGCCGGCCTGTTGAACATTGCCTTTATCGACCGATTCAAGGAAATTGCACTTCGCCAAATTGTCGGAGCGAGCAAGTCCCATTTATTACGGCAATTTTTGTCCGAAAGTCTTTTGCTGATTTCCGTTTCAATGACATTGGCTTACGCATTACTATGGATGTTACAACCCATGGTTCAAAAATGGTTCAGCACCACATTAAATTTGACGCAAATACCTTTCGGGGAAATGTTGCTGGTACTAATTACGGGTCTTGTTTTAGGACTTTTATCCGTAGCCTATCCATTTTGGGCAATTATGCGAACGGGCGTATCGTCCTCATTGAAAGATACGATCTCCGGGGGTTCGAAACTTCCTTTTAGAAGAGTAATGCTAACCTTTCAGTTCGTTGCGGTCATTACATTTCTTACGGCTTCCTTAGTGTTCAATGGACAAATGGAATTTTTGAAGAACAGGGAACTGGGCTTTGAAAAGGAAGGGCTGGCGACAGTCGATATCAATAGTGGGATTTTACGGGGACAGTTTCAGGCGATAAAAAGCGAATTTTTACGCATTCCGGAAGTGGAGGCCATTAGCGTGAGCTCGAGGGTTCCCGGGGAATGGAAAAATATTCCTCTAGCCAAAGTGAAACGGAACGGACAAGCTAGCAATGCATCCAAGGATATGCTTTTTATGGGTGCCGATAAGGACTTTTTAAAAGCATACGATATCAAACTTTTGGAAGGCACCAATTTCGCGGGCACAGCTTCCGACAGCACCAAAGTACTTATCAACAAAGCGGCGGCTTTGGCTTTGGGCCTTGATAGCCCCGTTGGCCAGTATGTAGAAGTACCTAACGTGAATTTTGGAGGAAGCAGTGAACCCTTACCCGAGCCTTTTCAGGTCCAGATTAGTGGTCTGATCGAAGATTTTCAGATAGAGGATTTTCGGACCGATATCAAACCCTTGATTATTGCCAATTGGAACAATCCGATACATTCCATCGATTATTATACCCTGCGAATCAAAACATCCGACTGGTCAACGACTCTTGCGGCACTCGAAGGTGTCAATGATTCCTTCGATCCCGTCACGCCCATGGAGTTGAATATTCTGGATGATAAGTTTTCCCGCTTTTTTGAAACCGATTTGGAACATTTCAAGCTTTTGAACTTCTTTTCCGTAATCGTGGTGTTTCTGGCCTGTATGGGGCTATTTGCTACAAGCGCCTTTATAGCAAGTAGTAGAACGAAGGAAATCGGGATTCGAAAAGTCTTGGGCTCCAGCGTGCCGCAACTACTATATCTTCTGTCTCAAGATTTTGTAAGATTGGTGTTGATCGGTCTGCTGATAGCGGCACCGATTTCTTGGTATTTACTGGATAGGTGGCTTTCCGGGTTTGCTTACCGTATTGATTTTGCGTGGTGGACCATCGGGTTTGCAGGTTTTTCCTGCTTGGTATTGACACTGCTTACCGTCAGTTTTCAATCGTTCAAGGCAGCAACGATCAATCCTGCAAAAAGCCTGCGTACGGAATAAATGGTATGTTGAAGAAACTTGGTGATTTAATTGGAGAGATTCCCGCCTTAGCGGGAATGACAAAAAACGTTAAATATGCTTAAAAACAACCTAAAAATCGCCTGGCGCAACATAAAACACCATAAGGGCTACAGCCTTCTGAATATCGGAGGTATCGCCATCGGGCTGGCGGCCTTTTGGTTGATCGCCCTGTATGTGGCCGATGAACTCAGCTATGACCGATCGTTTTCCGATGCGCCACGTATCTACCGGGTCGCGCAGCATGCGAACTGGGACGGTGGAAAATTTGATCTGGCACTGACCTCCCCACCCTATGCGACCGTTTTAAAAAATGACTTTCCCGAAGTGGAAGAGGCCGTACGTATCGGTATCGAGGCCGGCGATGTAATGCACTACGACGAAAAAACCATTAAACAGGATGATATCTGTTACGCGGAAAGTTCCTTCTTTACATTGTTCGACCATCCCTTTTTATACGGCGATGCGAATACCGCTTTGGCCGAGCCGGGATGCATTGTTGTTACGGAAAGCCTGGCCGGTACCATTTTTGGGGATGCGTCCCTTGCCATCAACAGGATTATAGGTTTCGGCAGCGGAAAAAATCCGGTCAAGGTAACCGGTGTTATACGGGATATGCCACAGAATTCGCATCTACAGTTCAGCGGAATCCGTTCCTTTGAAAAGGAGGACCTAAAAAGTGAAAATTGGGACGATATCTTCCTGTATACCTACATCCTATTAAAAAAAGGAACGCATATAACATCGCTCAAAAATAAGCTGGCTCCCCTTGAAAAAGACATCGCCCAACGAATGGATGTTACCGATTTCCGGATGGAACTGCAGCCGCTGACCGCTATCCATTTGCATTCCGATCTGGACTATGAGATGGGCGGCAACGGAAGCATCGGTCGAGTGTACCTGTTTATCGTGATCGGCCTGCTCGTGTTGTTGATCGCGGTCATCAATTACATGAACCTTTCCACGGCCCGCGCCACCCTACGGCTCAAGGAAATCGGGATACGGAAAGTGGTGGGCTCGGGAAAAAAACAGCTGATAGGCCTGTTTATGCTCGAAGCATTGCTCGTTACTTTTATCGCTGCTATGATTGCCTGTTTTCTGGTCCAATTGGCATTGCCCATGTTTAATCGGCTCGCCGAAAAGGATTTGAACCTTTGGCATTTTGGCATCGCAAACACCGTGGCGTCAATCATCATTTTCACCTTTTTGACGGGAATCCTCAGCGGTAGTTATCCCGCCCTATTCTTGTCCCGGTTTAAAATGATTCCCTCGCTGCAAGGCCAGTTGGGGAATATGCGCACGAGCGTTGTCTTCCGCAAATCCCTGGTCGTACTACAGTTTGTTATCACGGTCTGCCTGATAAGCGGGTCCTACATTATTTACAGGCAAATGCAGTTCGTATCCCTAAAAGATCTGGGCTTCGAGAAAGAACAGATACTGATATCCCATATCGACAATATGGAATTGCGCAGCAAAATACCGGCCTTAAAACAAGCATTGTTGCAAAGTCCATTGATCGAAGCTGCGGCCACGGCGGGCAATCCCATTGGTAACGACTACATCGGCAAATATGGTTTCAATTTTGAGGTGGACGGAAAAATACAAACAACGCCCCAAATGGCAAGTTTCTTTTATGTGGATACTGATTTTATATCGACCAACGGAATGGGATTGGTACAGGGAAGGAATTTTTCAAAGGATATGTCAACGGATGCGGCCGATGCCGTTCTCATCAACGAGACCCAGATGAAATCGCTGGGCTATACGGATGCCATCGGAAAAAGAGTCCAATATAACACAGAAAACGACAGCACGATCCACCGAAAGATAATCGGTGTGGTCAAGGATTTTCATTCCACTTCGCTGCTGCGTAAAATCGAGCCCATGGTACTACTGTTGCCCCCGGAAGACGGGGAGCGGGACAATCTCTACGTACGGATCGCGAAAGGCCGTGCCGAGGCCGGTATCGCATTTCTAAAAAACACCTTCGACAAATTCGACCCCGAGAATCAAGTGGACGTCCATTTTCTAGACGACAATTTTGACCGGCAATATGTGGCCGAGCAAAAACAGGAAAAACTGTCGGTGATTTTTACCATTCTGGCCTTTATCATCAGCTGCCTCGGGCTGTTAGGGCTCGTCATCTTTATGACCGCACAGCGCAGAAAGGAAATAGGCGTACGAAAAGTACTGGGAGCATCGATAACCTCTGTAACGCTAATGTTGAGCAAGGATTTTGGTCGATTGGTGGCCATCGCGGCCCTGATTGCCATTCCCATTGCCTGGGTCGCCATGGACCGGTGG
Organism: Pricia sp.; assembly: GCA_024635875.1. Classification (GTDB taxonomy): domain Bacteria; phylum Bacteroidota; class Bacteroidia; order Flavobacteriales; family Flavobacteriaceae; genus Pricia. The sequence continues at coordinate 18,717 of JAGXIC010000017.1, read as the reverse complement.
CTACAAAATTTCGCCTACCGTATAGATGTGAAGTGGTGGATGTTCGTGCTATCCGGAGGCATTGCAGTTGCAATCGCCTTGATTACCATAAGCTACCAGGCCATAAAAGCGGCTATGACGAATCCTGTGGAAAGTTTACGGAGAGAGTGAAAAGTCCCCCCTCTAACTCCCCACTTGCATCCGACCAGCGATAGGGATGCATGGGCCGGGGAGGGGACTTTCGGAGGTAGAATGTTCAATTAAATCAGTAAGATTTTAACCGGATAAAACATAAAACAACAACGATGAAAAGAAAAATAAATACAAAAACCATTTTCACAATTCTATTAGCCTTCTCGGCCATCCAAACCAGTTTCGCCCAAATAAAGACCACAAATGTCGATACCTTCGACAAGGTCATCGTAAGTCCACACATACAGGTAGTCTTCCAGCAGGATAATTCCGAAAGCGTGTCCGTAGAAAGTAGTACAGAACCAGAAGATAACATCAATATAGAGGTCAACGGTAAGACGCTTCGCATCTATCTCGATGGTGCCAGGGATGTGACCAAAAGTGAAAAAACCAACGAAAACGGGTACGAACAACGGAAATCCATTTATAGTGGAACGGTGGTAAAGGCGACCGTGACCTATAAACAGCTGAAAGAACTTTCCCTACGCGGCGAGGAAAAAATTGTATGTAAAAGCGCGTTGGAGGCTACAAAGTTCAACTTGACGATTTATGGTGCGTCCCAAGTATATCTCGACAAAGTCGACCTTGGCCATTTAAAGACCACGATTTACGGTGCAAGTTATCTAGAGATTCAAGAAGGTAACATCGGGCGACATAAGATTACGGCTTATGGAGAAACCAAGATCAACACCTTGGGTGTTGACAGTAAGTCTGCCAAGATAATTGCCTACGGAGAAGGTAGTTATCGCCTGAAAGTAACTGACGACCTAAAAGTTACCGCTTTTGGAGAAGCCACGGTGACTTATGAAGGAAATCCCAAGGTCAACAAAGGTATAATTATAGGGGAGGCAACAGTTCGTAAAATACAGTAAATTTCAGAGAGAGAAGAAACAGATTCCCGCCGGGGTTTATTCTTAGCGGAGTCGAGGTTCGGGAATAACAAAAATAGATATTTATGTTCAAAAACCATCTAAAAATCGCCTGGCGAAGCATCAGAAAAGATAAGCTCTTTACCTCCATCAAAATCGGTGGTTTTGCCGTGGGTATCACTGCTTGCCTTTTAATAGCCCTGTTCATTCGAAATGAGGTCAGCTATGACAAACATTACGCCAACAAAGATCAAATATTCAGGGTGGTGATGCAAGGGACGTTCGAAGGCGAGCTTTTCAAAAGCACGCATTTTCAACTGCATTTTGCCGATGCCATCCAGACCGACTTCCCGGAAATAATTAAAGCGGGCAAAGTAAATACTATAGAGATTTTCGGTGCCGGCAAGCGGGGAATGCGCTTGACCGGGAAATCGCAGAACACTTTTGAGGATGGGTTTATTCTTGCCGACCAAGAGGCGTTCGATATTCTAGAGATTGGCTTAGAGCAGGGCAACCCGGAATCGGCGCTGACCGATCCGCAAAGCATTGTCATTTCTAAATCGAAGGCCGACAAATACTTTCAGAACGTAAATGCATTGGGGCAGACCATTATCTTGGATAATGACGCCTCAAAACCGTTTAAAGTAACGGGGGTGATGAAAGATGTCCCCAAGAACTCGCATCTCGACTTCGATTTTATACTTCCTATTGAGGATCCCAGCGGGAGCTGGACAAACCAGAACTACTTTACCTATATCTTGGTCGACCCGAATGCGAATGTTTTGCAACTGGAACAAAAAATGAAATCTCTCGTAGAGAAATATTTGATTCCCGCACAATTGGAACGGGGTCGCGGCCCGGATTTTATAGAGGTGCTGAAAACTTTTGAATACAAGTTGCAGCCAGTGACCGATATCCATTTGCGGACTGATATTAGGATGGCGGATGGATTACAACACGGCGACATCCGGTTCGTTTGGTTGTTTGCCGCCATTGCTGGGTTCGTCTTGCTCTTAGCCGTTATCAATTTTATCAATCTTTCTACGGCAAAATCGGCCAACAGGGCCAAGGAAGTCGGCCTAAGAAAGACCGTGGGTGCTTTTAAGCGAAATCTCGTGGCCCAGTTTCTGACCGAATCCGTCGTTTTTAGCCTTATCTCCTTTGTTCTGGGTATTTTATTGGCTTGGGGGTTACTGCCTTCGTTCAATGCCATTGCGGGCAAAACCATCGTCATGCCTTGGTCCGCTTGGTGGTTTTTGCCGATACTCTTTGTCTCTTCGGTAATGGTGGGCGTTGTTGCCGGACTGTATCCAGCATTCTATTTATCGGCATTTAGGCCTGTCAACGTATTGAAAGGTAAACTTAGCGTAGGAAGCAAAAGCGGAAAACTTCGGAGTGGCCTCGTCATTTTTCAATTTACCACTTCGGTGATATTGATTATTGGCACCTTGATCATTTACCGCCAAATGGACTTTATCCTAAAAAAGGAATTGGGCTATGATAAAGAGCAGGTAGTAGTTCTCGAAGGTACGGGAGTTTTGGGAAACCGTTCCGACACGTTCAAGGAACAGCTCTTGCAATTACCTCAGGTAAAAGAAGTTACCGCCACAAATTATTTGCCAATCGATGGGGGCAGTAGAAACGGTAATACGTTTAGAAGGGCCGATGAAGGCAACGAGGGCAGGGGTATTCCCGCCCAAATCTGGAGGGTCGATTACGACTATATCAATACTCTGGGCATTCAGCTGAAAGAAGGTCGCGATTTCTCCAGGGAATTTGCTTCCGATTCCATCAATTCCATCATCATCAATTCCAAAATGGCGCAAGAACTTGTGTTGACCGACCCAGTAGGAAAAGAATTGGACAACAATGGCCAAATTTTGACCGTAGTCGGTGTTGTCGAAGACTTTCACTTTAAATCATTGAAGGAGGATATTTCATCCCTTTCCTTGGTCATAGGTAAAGATATCGGAGCGGTATCCGTAAAACTGGAAAAAGGGAATATCAACGAGGCCCTGGCATCCATCACATCCATTTGGAACAAAAACGTGCCGAACCAATCCATCAACTATAGTTTTTTAGACCGAGAGTTTACCCAAATGCATGCCGATGTTCAGCGAATGGGCATCATTTTTAACAGCTTTGCACTGTTCGCCATTTTTGTCGCCTGCTTGGGCCTCTTTGCCCTGTCCGCCTTTATGGTCGAACAGCGTAAAAAGGAAATAAGCATCCGTTTGGTGCTTGGCGCGCCGTTCAGGAGTATTTATCAATTGTTGACTTTGGATTTTATGAAATTGATACTGATTTCCATAGCCCTTGCCATACCCATAGGTTGGTATGCGATGAGCAGATGGTTGGAAGATTTCGCATATCGCATCGACATAGGCTGGGAAATATTCTTGGCAGCGGGCGGTATTGCCTTAGGCATTGCCATTCTGACCATAAGCTATCAATCGGTCGGTGCGGCGTTGATTCAGCCTCTTAAGAGTTTAAGGGCGGAGTAGTCCCCCCTCTAGCTCCCCCCGTAGGGGGGAGAACTCCTTTTTAGTATTGAAAATGAAAATAAATCGGAACTTCAAATTAATTCTAAGCAGGAGCTCCCTCCCCTCGGGGAGGGTTGGGGAGGGGACTCTGGGGCAAGTTTTCGAATTATGCGAACAATCAAAAAAACGAATAGCGGATAAGATTATTTTTAAATAATATTAAACAGATTCCCGCCTTCGCGGGAATGACAAAATAAAGAATTCTTATGTTCAAGAACCATCTAAAAATCGCCTGGCGTAGCCTAAAAAAGCAACCCTTCCTCACCTTTCTGAATACGTTTGGATTAGCTATCGGAATGGCCGGGGGGCTGCTGATTTCACTGTACATTTACCATGAGCTGAGCTTCGACAAAATGTTCGCTGATGCCGACCGCATCTACAGAATAGATACCGATATCAAGTTTGGCGGTGCGGAAATCCTTTCCGCCGAGGCCGCCCCACCCATGGCCGGGGCCTTGCAACGGGATTATTCCGAAGTGGAAAACACCGTTAGGTTTCGTAACCTTGGGAGTATATTGATCCGAAAATCCGGTACTAATGCCAATACGAAGGAAATGCACGTAACCTTTGCCGATTCCACTGTTTTTGATATGTTCGACATCGGTCTGCTTGTGGGCGATGCCAAGACTGCCCTGACCGAACCGAATACCTTGGTGCTTACGAAAACAGCTGCTGAAAAATATTTTGGTGCCATAGATACTATGGGACAAAGCCTTTTGCTGAACAATACCGATACCTATACCGTAAATGGGGTTATCGACGACCTTCCCGAGAATTCCTTTTTAAGGGATTACACGGTTTTTATGGCCATGGCGGGCAATCCGGCCTCACGGGAAAACCTATGGGGCAGCAACAACTTTTTTACGTTCGTCAAATTGATTCCTAGTGCGAATATCGATCGCTTTGAAGTAAAATTACAGGATATGCTCGAAAAATACATGCTGCCTTGGGCACAAGAATATTTTCCGGGGATGACGGCCGAATCTTTTGCAGCTTCCGGCAACTATATTCGGTATCATACCATGCCGCTGACCGATATGCACCTGTATTCGAACCGCAATACGGAACTCAGTGCCAACAGCAGTATCCAAAACGTGTATATTCTTTTGTTTATCGGTCTGTTCTTAATAGTGTTGGCAGGCGTAAATTTTATGAACCTTTCTACGGCTCATTCCCTGAAAAGGGCCAAAGAGGTCGGCATCCGGAAGACTTTAGGGTCCAACAAGGCTGATTTGGTACGCCAATTCTTGACGGAATCGGGCCTTATTTCGTTTCTTTCACTAGTGTTTGCCGTAGTCATCGCTATTGTGGCTCTACCATTTTTTAATGACCTTTCCGGAAAGTCCGTTGCCATACCGTTTACAAGCCCCTGGTTTTGGATAATTTTGTTATCAGCAACCGTATTTTTGGGACTTTTTTCAGGAAGTTACCCTGCATTTGTTATGTCCCGTTTTATGCCCGTGAAAACCCTAAAGGGCGGTGGGCAAACTAAAGCAGGTGGTGGTAATATCCGAAATACGCTAGTGGTCTTTCAATTCGCTATTTCCGTTTTTTTGATTGTGGCCACCCTAGTCGTTTTTCAGCAGTTACAATTTATCCAAGGTCGGGACCTTGGATATGCCAAAGATCAAATTGTTCTTATCAACGATACCTATGCAGCGGGTGATAAGGCGGGGGCCTTTAAGGAAGAAGTGGTCAAACTAGGTGGGGTGCAAAATGCGACCATGAGCGGTTTTCTCCCTACGCCTTCGTTCCGATCTGACAGTTCTTTCTTTGAGGAGGGGGCCATGAGTCAGGAGCACGCCATTCAGATGCAGGAATGGGGTGTTGATCCGGATTATCTATCTACTCTTGACATGCAACTCATTGCCGGACGAAATTTTGATAAGAGCTTCATCACCGATTCAACATCCGTCATCATCAACGAGGCTACCCTCTCGGTTATGGGCGTTACCCCTAACGAAGCCTTGGGGATGCGGATTACTGAGGATGCCGATCTCGAAGAAAAGGTATTCTATACCGTGATAGGAGTCGTTAAAAATTTTCATTATCAAACCCTACGTAAAAATATCGGTGCATTGGGCCTTTTTATGCAACCTTCTACGGGAAGTTTGGCCGTAAAACTAAAAGCAGATAATTTTAAGATTACCATAGTCGATATCGAAGATATTTGGAACGACATCGCCCCTGGTCAGCCCTTCAGTTATAGGTTTATGGAAGAATCTTTTAATACCACCTACGAAGCGGAGCAGCGGTTGAGCAAAATCTTTATGGTTTTTACCATGCTCTCCATATTAATTGCGTGTCTAGGTCTCTTCGGTCTGGCCGCCTTCAACGCCCAAAAACGGACCAAGGAAATCGGAATACGCAAAGTTCTGGGAGCCAGTATTGGTCAAATAACATATAGGCTCACCACTGATTTTCTCAAACTGGTCGCAATCGCTATAGCCATAGCCTTGCCCGTTGGATGGTACATAATGAACAAATGGCTCGAAGATTTTTCCTATCGAATGGAAATAGGATGGGGTGTTTTCGCAATCGCTGCCCTGTTGGCGGTCGGGGTGGCCATACTAACAGTAAGTTATCAAAGTGTCAAGGCGGCAATAGTGAATCCAGCAACAAGCTTGGGTTCGGAATAAGATAATGCAGACCGCATTGATTTCGTTTGTGATGCAAAATTTTGGTGATCGGCCATGTAATTCAAGATTTTAAAACACCAAAGCTGTACAAAAAAGCGATTTAGCGAAACGGATAGCCATATCAATTAAAATTTTTGAATACTAATTTTAACACTAAAAGCTAAATCCTACGTTTATCCCGCCCCAAGCGGAAGCTTGTCCTGAGTCAAATTCCCGGGTGATAAGGGAACGGGTATATTCGAAGTACAAGGTTCGGATCTGGATGACAAGACCATAATCAAATTGGCCGGTAAGGCGTTTCACGGTATTAACGGAAATGGTATAGGGGCTGTCCCTATTGAACAAACCGCCTTGAAGTGTTGCGTCATACCCTATGAGTTTTACCGTGGGCTGTGTATAAAGGTATAATCGAAACCCTTTTTTATCTTTAGTGTAGGGGCGGTTTACAAGACCTATCGCCGTATTGATTCCTGCAGACACATGGTTGAACAAGGTTCCCAACTGCGCGCTCGCCGCAGCGTTAAGGGCCATGAGGTCGGTATACGACCACAGCCGTTTTTCATAGGCCAACCGAAAGTTGAGCACCACATCGTTTTTGATCTGATTTCGCCAGCCCAAGGGCACCTTGTTACCGGTCCACCTATGGATGCCCGCCTGCATTTCCCTGCCAAAGGCACCGGGACCAATCAGGCCGATGCTCAATGAAGATGTTATTCTAGATTTTTTAACGGTATCGGTCGCCACACGAAAACTTTTGAGCATGATCGCTGCGGCAAACGGCCGGTCGCCGAATTGGATGTCCGGGAGTTGATACTGTTGCGGCGTAAAACCAATATGTTCAATAGAAAGTCCATATTTGGAAACAGTTCCTTTTGGAGCAAAGGGAAGAAAGTTGAGCGGGCTTTTTTTGAGAAAGGGAGCTACCAGTTCCAAGTTGTAGCCTTGCGTATAGTCCTTATCGGTCGCGGAAAAAAAGTCGTTATCATAATTGATCCTAAAATAGGAAGCGCTGTTGAGGTCGCGAAAAGAGACCATGTGATCTATTTTTTGTGCAACAATAAAGCTCGGAAGAAAAAGCATCAAAAAGAAGCATCGATTCATAACCAAATTTACGGAAGTGATACGGCGAAGGTTTTAAAAGGGAAACCTTAGATGGTTTTAGTGCGCTTAAGCGGCACCAAAAGGTTAGGGAGTGTCCATATATTGTACAGCGACTGTCCAAATATTTTACATTTTGATGAGATTTGAATGCTTTTTTTATTTGTAAGACATTGAACTATAGTTATTTATATATGTGGCACGAAAATCGATTTTGGAGTAACGGCTTCAATCCCATAAATTCCTTACGTTAGCTATAGCGTAGGGGCTCCCAAAAACGTCAGAACGACCCTGAAAGCCATGGGAGCACTACAACAAAGAAGAGAACCATGTTGAGAAACTATCTAAAAATCGCCTTCCGAAACATCTGGAAGAACAAGGCGTTTTCCCTGATTAACATCATCGGGCTTTCGATAGGGCTGAGTGCTGCCTTTGTCATAGGGGCGATGATATATTATGATTTGACCTTTGATACGTTCCATAAAGATGGAGAGCGGGTCTATCGGGTTGTTACCCAATTCTCATCGCCACAAGGAAACTTTAGCAATTCGGGCATTACCGTACCTTTGGCACAGGCCCTAAAAGAAAAGGCGCCGAATGTTGAAACCGTAAGTCCCTTTTTTACGAATCCGCCTTATAAAGTGGAGAACAAAGAAACCGATAAGGTTTTTATGGAACCCGAAAATGTCATCTATTCGACCATCGGCCATTTTCAAATATTTGAATACAATTGGGTAGCCGGAGATGAAAAAAGTGCCCTGGCCCATCCCAACGAGGTGGTTTTGACCGAGAATAGGGCACATATATATTTTCCCGATATACCTTCCGGAGAAATAATTGGTCGCACTTTAATCTATAATGATTCGGTACCAACAACGGTTACCGGTGTTGTAGAGAACTTCAAAAACCGGACTGATCTTATTTTTGAGGAATTTATATCTGTAAATACCTTGGGTACCAATGGCCTTAAAGGTTTGTTGGGAGACGATGGCTGGTCAAGTACAAATAATGCCTCCCAATTATTTATAAAACTGAAGCCAAATACCGATGTGACTGCGTTACAAAAACAGTTGACGGCATTGGCAAAAGAACATCAAGATGAAGAGATGGTCAGTTTTGGACACGGACAGAATTTCCATCTACAGCCCTTGTCCGATATACATCTCAATCCCGATTACGGAACATACGATTACAGTAGGGTCCAGGCCAGTAGGCCCGTGCTAATCAGTTTGGCGTTCGTGGCCTTGTTCCTTCTACTTTTGGGCTGCATCAATTTTATCAACCTGAATACCGCACAGGCGACTCAGCGTGCCAAGGAAATCGGTATCCGAAAAACCTTGGGGAGTTCACGAAAACAGTTGATCTACCAATTTCTAGGCGAGACCTTGATTTTAACTTTGGCTGCCGCCATCGTGTCGATTATGCTATCACATTGGTTACTGCGATTTTTTGTTGACTTTATGCCCCAAGGGGTTGGCTTCGGCATATTTAAAAATCCGGTGCTTATCGTTTTGGTCATTGGTCTATTATTGGTTTTGACCCTCTTATCCGGATTTTATCCTGCTTTGGTACTTTCCCATTTCAAACCTGTGTCGGTCCTAAAAAATCAAATTCTACCGGGAAATAATAAAGGCTCATTGCGAAAGTATTTGACCGTTTTCCAGTTTGCCGTCGCCCAGATTTTTATCATTGCGACCTTGTTGGTAGGCAAACAGCTGAATTTTTTGATGACCAAAAACATGGGTTTTGAGACCGACGCCATCGCCTATGTACGAACCCCGTACCATGACCGATCAATGGACAAAAAACTTCGGTTTATGGAAGAGATAAAAGCGATTCCGCAAATTAATGCAATTACCTTAGGCGGTAATCCCCCGGCTTCAGGAGGGACACATGCATCGGCCGTTTTGTATAAGGACGGGGAGACGGAAATACGTTCCGATCTACAATTGCTTTATGGCGATGCCAACTATTTGAAACTTTATAAATTAAAGTTGTTGGCGGGCAGAACTCCTTTGAACGATACCATACGCGAATACGTCATCAACAAGACCTTTATGAAACAATTAGGTTTCGAAGCTCCGGAAGAAGCTGTCGGCAAACTTTTGGGCGAAGGAGAATATGCGTACCCCATTGTAGGTGTGATGGACGATTTTTACCAACGATCGTTACGAACGGGAATCGAACCTATGGCACTGATAGGCGATTGGGACCGGAAAGAGTATTCGCAGTTTACCACCCTGCATCTTTCTTTTGACCCCGATAGGGCTGGCGAATGGACGCAAAATATTGCCAAATTGGAAAGGGCTTGGGAAAACACATATCCCGACTTTGAATTCGCCCCCAAATTCATGGACGACACCATCAAACAATTCTATGAACAAGAACGAAAAACTTCCGTACTACTGGCATGGGCGACCGGTCTAGCCATAGCCATCAGCTGCCTGGGCCTTCTAGGCTTGGTCATCCACACCACTGAACGCCGGACAAAAGAAATCGGAATCCGGAAAATATTGGGCGCAACCTTGGCACAACTGAACCTCCTGCTCTGCAAGGAATTTTTGATGCTCGTCGGCATTGCCTTTGCTATTGCCGCACCAATCGCTTGGTGGGGTATGGACAATTGGCTACAGGATTTCGCTTATAAAACGGAACTGAGCTGGTGGGTTTTTGTGCTCAGCGGCGTTGCCATGCTGTTAATTGCATTGGTGATTATAAGCATACGAACGATTGCTACGGCGAATAGAAATCCGGTGAAAAGTTTGCGGACGGAGTAAATCCCTTCTCTAACTGTATCTTCCTCTCGGTCATGCCTCTCTCTTCGGAGACAAGGGAGGGGGGAGAACTCGATTTCTCCTTGAACGGGAGAATGTCGAAGAATTGAAGCTTTAAATACCTATAAAATGTGGCTCCCTCCCCGCTTGCATCCGACGAGCGACCTTAGGAGTGAGAGGAATGAATGGGTTGGGGAGGGGACTTTTCGGGCAGAATCTCGAACTTAAACCTTGCAGGCTAGTCGAAAAAGGGACAATAAGTGAAAAATTAGCAATTATGTTAAGATACAACTTAAAACTATTTTTTAGGAACATAAAAAACAATAAAGGCACCTTTTTGATCAATACCGTTGGCCTAGGAATCGGTATCGCCTCATTTTTGACGGTCGCACTATATGTGTACAACGATTTGACCTACAACCATTTCAACGATAACCTTGCGAATATCTATAGGATACAAGAGGAATATCAAGAGGGCAAAGGGATGCAGACTAAAGGATTGCTTTTCCCGAAAATGAGGGAAGAGATTCCCGAAATCGTCAACGGCACTCGAATTTTCGATTGGGACGGATACCGGCTGAGTCACGACGAAGTGGCCTTTCCCGAAAATGTATATTATGTGGACGAGGGTTTTTTCTCCGTGTTTACCTTTCCATTTTCCGAAGGGTCGGCCAAGGACGTTTTGAACGAGAAATTCACGGCGGTCGTCAGTAAGCCCTTTGCCCAAAAGTATTTCGGTACGTCTTCGGCGATGGGCCAGCAGTTGCAGGTTGGTTTCGTGGATACCTTTTTGACTGTGAACGGGGTGGTGGACATCCCCGAAAACTCCTCGGTGAAATTCGATATCGTGACTTCCTATGACACCGGGCAAACCATATCGCCTTGGGTCAAAGACGTGCATGATTGGTACAATACCTTTTCCAAGACCTATGTGGTGCTACAAGACGGCATCCGGCCATCGGACATCAAAAGTAAACTTGGCAATATCGTAAAAGAGAATTTTCTTCCCGTGGGGGAGAACACGACCAAAATCGCACTCCTGCCTTTTGCCGAGTATCACACCGAGGCGGAATCCGACCGTACGCTGATTATCATCTTGGCGTTTATCGCTTTCGGTATTTTGGGAATAGCCATCGTTAATTTCATCAACCTGGCCATTACGAACTCCCTTTCCAGAACAAAGGAAATCGGTATCAAAAAAGTACACGGAGCATTGAAAAAGCATGTGGTGCAACAGATTATGGTCGAATCCTTGGGCTTGGGCCTGTTCGCGCTATGCTTTGGCCTGCTGCTTTTGACCTCCGTACTGCTTCCGGCTTTTAATTCCCTTTTTGAGATGCAGTTGGCCCTAAGATCCTTCGATGCAGCGATTTTGGCTTTGCTACTTTTGGGCATATGGCTCATAGTAGGCCTGTTCTCGGGCACGGTACCTTCCTATCTGTGGGCAAGGGGAAAGTTAGTGGAAAGCCTACAGGGAAAAATATCCTCAAAAGGCAGGCCGTCCGCTTCGAAATATGTCTCTATCGTTGTACAGTTCGTTATAGCGATTGTCCTGATTTCAGGCACTTTTCTCGTTAGGAAACAGATCGATTACATGCTTACCAAGAATCCGAAGTTCGATAATGAAAACGTAATCGTCGCGGAAACGAGCCATTGGCAGCATAAGGATATTGAGGCTGCGGCACGTAGCCTGGAGGTAGTCGGCAAGGAGATGGAGGCTAGTCCGTTGGTAGCTTCTGTTAGTTTTACGGGCACCGTTCCCGGCGATTATGACGAAAATTACAATACGTTCTATCCCGAGGCGAAGAGCAGTCTGCCCAACATCAGTCTGAGAAAGGCCTATGTCGGAAAGGATTATTTCAAGACACTCGGTATCCCCGTCCTTAACGGACATGGGTTTGATACGGAAGCCGCATCCCTTGAAAACACCGTGGTACTCAACAAGACCGCCATGGATAAATTGGGCTTACAGAACGCCGAAGGGCAATTGCTCCGTGAAGGTTCACAAGATGGCGAGCCCTATCGCATCGTAGGTGTAATCGACGATTTCAGCTACCAAGGCGTGCAGACCGAGACACAGCCATTGGCCCATTTTTATAGCAAGCAGGAGAATTTTGCGGATTGGGACTATCTCACCGTCCGGGCGAAAAAAGGGGCCAGTATCCAAGTTATCCAACTTCTGGAGGATAAATGGAAACAACTGCTTCCCCATGCTACCCTCACCCATTTTTTCTCCGACGAAAAACTGAATGTCTATTACAAGGAATATCAACGGGTCAATACTTTGATTACCTGGTTTTCCATTTTGGCCGTAATCCTTTCCTGTATGGGCCTTTTCGCTTTGGCCTCTTACGCCATGGCTAGCAGGACCAAAGAAATCGGAATTCGAAAGGTCAACGGTGCCAATGTATCCCAAATATTGGCGATGCTCAACAAAGATTTTTTAAAGTGGGTGGTATTCGCGTTTTTGATTGCGGTACCTCTTGCATGGTACGCTATGCAAAAATGGCTGGAAGGATTTGCCACCAAGACAACGGTGAATTGGTGGATTTTCGCCTTGGCGGGACTTATATCCATGGCAATCGCCCTATTGACGGTAAGCTGGCAGAGTTTCAAGGCCGCAAGAAAGAATCCGGTAGATGTGCTGCGGGATGAATGAAAAGTCCCCCCTCTAACTCCCCCCGAAGGGGGAGAACTCGTTTACTCCTTTAATGGAAGAACTTAGAAGAATTGAAATTTTCAATACTGGCAATAGGTAGCTCCCTCCCCCTCGGGGAGGGGACATGCGGTCAGAAAAAATAAGGAAGAATTTAAATTAATCAGATTCCCGCCTTTGCGAGAATATAAAACCATAAATATCTATGCTACTACAACTAAACAACATTTTCAAATGGGTACAACAGGGCGGCCAAAGGGTCTTTTTATTAAAAGACATCAACCTCGAAGTAGAGGAAGGGGAGTTTATCTCCATTATGGGGCCATCTGGATCCGGGAAATCGACTTTACTCAATGTAATCGGCATTCTCGACGATTTCAACGAAGGCGAATACAATTTTTTGGACGAACCCGTACACCAGCTTAAAGAAAAACACCGGGCCAATCTTTACAAGCAGTACATCGGGTTTGTATTTCAGGCCTATCATCTAATTGACGAGCTAACGGTATACGAAAACCTCGAAATGCCATTATTGTACAAAAAACTGAAAGGTTCAGAGCGCAAAGCCATGGTCGCGGACATGCTCGATCGATTTGGCATCGTTGGTAAAAAAGATCTTTTCCCCACCCAGCTCAGTGGTGGGCAACAACAATTGGTAGGTGTTGCCCGAGCCTTGATTTCTAAACCCAAATTGATTTTGGCCGATGAGCCTACCGGTAACCTAAACTCCAAACAAAGCACCGAGATTATGGAACTGTTCAAGGAACTTAATGATGATGGGGTAACAATCATTCAGGCTACCCATTCTGAGCAAAACGCTGCATACGGGAAACGAACTATTAATTTGTTGGATGGGAGGAAGATATAGCTACATTTAATACCCATCCCTTTACCATCTCACCTCCATACTGTATCTTTGCTATTTAGAAAGACTTTACATAAAGCGAATTAGCAAGAGTATATGAAGATTGAAAAACAAGCAGTTCTAAAGGCGTTGGAAAACATCACCGTACCCGGCGAGGGCCAAAATATGGTCGAAAGTGGCGCGGTCAAGAACATACAGATTTTTGGGGATGAGATCGAGGTCGATATCACGATCGCCAACCCTAGTCTACAGGCCCGGAAGAAAACCGAGGTCGAAATCCTAAAGATTATCCATAGGGAAGTCTATGAGAAAGCCAAGATAAAAATCAATATCAAGGTCGATGCCCCTGCCGCGAAACCGAAGACCAACGAAATCAAGGGTAAACCAATCCCGGGTATTCAGAGTATAATCGCCGTGGCATCCGGTAAGGGCGGTGTCGGTAAATCCACCGTAACCGCCAATTTGGCGGTGACATTGGCTAAAATGGGCTTTAAGGTCGGCGTTCTGGATGCCGATATCTATGGCCCCTCTATGCCGACCATGTGCGATGTGACCCAGGAAAAGCCTTTAGCGGTCAATGTCAATGGAAAATCGAAAATGAAGCCTGTGGAAAGTTATGGCGTCAAGCTATTGTCCATCGGATTTTTTACCCAGCCGAACCAAGCAGTAATTTGGCGGGGCCCCATGGCCTCAAAGGCACTCAATCAAATGATTTTTGACGCCCACTGGGGCGAGCTCGATTTTATGCTGCTGGATCTTCCCCCGGGTACGGGTGACATCCACTTGAGTATAATGCAGGCGATGCCTGTGACCGGTGCCGTCGTTGTAAGTACGCCGCAAGAAGTGGCGCTTGCCGATGCCCGCAAAGGTGTTGCGATGTTCCAACAAGATTCCATTAACGTGCCCGTATTGGGTATTGTGGAGAATATGGCGTATTTTACACCTGAGGAACTTCCTGACAACAAATATTATATCTTTGGAAAGGAAGGCGCAAAGCATTTGGCCGAGGACCTCGGCGTTCCATTTCTGGGCGAGATTCCTTTAGTGCAGAGTATAAGGGAAGCCGGTGATATTGGAAGACCTGCCGCTTTGCAAACAGCCACTGCTGTTGAAGAAGCCTTCGAGCAACTGACCAGAAATACAGTGCAGGAACTGGTGCGCCGCAATAAAAGCCTTCCCCCGACGGAAGCGATCAAAATAACAACAATGGCGGGATGTTCCGCCGTGAAAGGAAAGAAATCATGACTTCGGAAGAACTAACAATGAACGTAGAAAAGGCCTTGGACGAGATTCGCCCCTTTTTGCAAAGTGACGGAGGGGATATTTCATTGATATCCATTGATAACGGGAAATCCGTGAACGTGAGATTAGAAGGAAACTGCATCGGTTGTTCGGTCAATCAAATGACCTTAAAAAGCGGTGTCGAGATGACCATAAAGAAATACGCGCCCCAAATCGAAGAGGTCGTAAATGTAGGCCAACCTGTAGCTTAAGGGCTTTTGATGGCAGTCCCAAATGAGAGCTGATGATGGGAGTGGATTTTTTAAAGATGATTTTTGAATGATTACTACTGATATATTGATTATCGGTGCGGGCCCAACTGGGCTTTTTGCCGTTTTTGAAGCCGGCCTGTTACAGTTGAAATGCCATTTGATCGACGCTTTGCCTCAGGCGGGCGGACAGTGCTCGGAGATTTATCCCAAAAAACCCATATACGATATTCCCGGTTTTCCCGAAATCCTTGCGGGAGATTTAGTGGATAATCTTATGGAACAGATCAAATCCTTTGCCCCCGGATTTACTTTGGGCGAAAGGGCGCAGACCATTAAAAAGGAAGATGACGGTTCTTTTATCGTGACTACGAACAAGGGAACCAAGCATCAGGCCCCCATTGTAGCTATCGCAGGCGGATTGGGAAGTTTCGAGCCAAGAAAACCACTACTGGATAACTTGAAAAAATACGAGGATAACGGCATAGACTATATCATCAAAGACCCTGAGGTCTATCGCGATAAAAAAGTGCTGATTGCCGGTGGTGGCGACTCCGCTTTGGATTGGAGTATCTTTCTAGCGGATGTAGCCTCCGAAGTAATCCTTGTACATCGCCGTAAGGAATTCCGCGGCGCCTTGGATTCTGTGGAAAAAGTACAGTCTTTAAAAAACCAAGGAAAGATACGACTAATAACCCCTGCTGAAGTTACAGCTCTTGAAGGTGATGAGAAATTGGAAGCGGTGACCATTCGAAAGAAAACCACGGCGGTAGAGGATATACGGATAGCAGTAGACCATTTCATCCCATTATTCGGATTATCTCCGAAATTGGGTCCGATTGCCGATTGGGGCCTTGAAATCGAAAAGAACGCCATCAAAGTAAACACTTTCGATTATCAGACCAACGTACCCGGTATATATGCCATCGGCGACGTCAACACGTATCCTGGAAAATTAAAACTCATTCTGTGCGGTTTCCATGAAGCGACCCTGATGTGCCAAAGTGCTTATCAACGTATCTATCCCGATAAAAGATATGTCATGAAATATACTACGGTGGGCGGGGTTACCGGTTTTGATGGTAGCAAAAAGGAAGCGCCGAAGGCAGTGGTTAAGGCAATAGATTAAAATAAAATCAATGAAATAAGTATCTTCCCCAAACAAAACCAGTTCACTAACCCATTAACTCACTATTTTACTAACCAACGAATTCACTAATATCAACTTTCTTTTGGATATAAAGTTAAAAATAACCGACCGCGAGGGCTTCATACACGAAATAGACGCTCCGACCGACATGAATATGAACTTGATGGAAGTCGTTCGCTCCTACGAACTCGCTCCCGAAGGTACTATCGGTATATGTGGCGGAATGGCCATGTGCGCCTCCTGCCAGTGCTATGTGAAATCAAATCACAAACTTCCCGAAAAATCGGATGATGAAGAAGCGATGCTGGCCGAGGCCTTTTATGTGGAAGATAATAGCCGATTGGGATGCCAAATTCACATGACTGAAGATTTGGACGGCTTGGAAGTTGAGTTGGCACCAGAAAGTTGAAACTGTGAAAAATTTACACAAATTGTGAATATTTCCACATATTTACACAATCGAACTATGAAGAAATAAATACAGTTTACTAGGAATCAGTAATTTATAAAAAATGGTTTTTATGGTATTATATTTTCATTTGAGCTTAAGAATTTAACTTATAAATTAAAACTTAGAATATTATGAAAAAAGTATTTATTACAGCCGTATTTGCATTAGGAAGTTTAACTGCTTTCGCTCAAGAAGAGCAAGCTGCTGAAGCACAAGATGCTGCTACAGAAGTACAAGACGAAGCAACTGATGCTGCTGCTGAAGGTCAAGAAGCTGCGACTGAAGCCGTTGCCCAAGATGATTTTAGTGAAATCGCCGTCGAAGAAGTACCAGAAGCTGTTACTTCAATGATTGAGACTAACTACCCAGGCGCTACAGTTGACGCTGCGGCCAAAAACGAAGCTGGTCATTATAAAGTAGAAGTTTCTTTGGAAGATGGAACTTCAGGTGCCCTTATCGTTGATGAAGAAGGTAACGCTGTTGAGCAATAAGAACAATTAATTGATTTGGGAATAAACCCAAACCAATTTAGAGAAAGGAACCGTGCCGGCACGGTTCCTTTTTTTGTGCAAAATTGCGAGCGAAGCGAAGCAATCTGTTGAGACCTTTCGAATAGTTTAACAGATTGCTTCGCCGCGTAAACGCTTCTAACAATTGCTCCTCGCAATGCGTGTTCCTAGTTAAATTCGCGCTTGGTAGGTAAACAGATTATAATACCGCCCTTCGGAAGCTATCAACCCATCATGTGTGCCCCGCTCTGCAATCTTGCCGTTTTCGATAACCAATATTTGGTCGGCCTTTCTTATCGTGCTCAACCGATGGGCGATGACAAAAGTGGTACGTCCTTTAGTAAGTTCGGCCAAACTCTTTTGCACCAAGGCCTCACTCTCGGTATCCAAGTTGGAAGTAGCCTCATCGAGAATAAGGATTTTCGGATTGGCCAATACCGCCCTTGCAATGGCGATCCGTTGACGCTGCCCTCCGGAGAGTTTGATGCCGCGTTCGCCGATGAGGGTATCCAGGCCATCGTCGAAACGGTCGGTGAACTCGTCGACATATGCGGCTTTGACCGCTTGTTGCAACCTTTCTTCGGAGGCATCCGGCCGTGGGAACAGAATATTTTGCCGAATGGTACCTTCGAACAGAAAATCATCCTGTAGAACAACACCCAGATGTTGGCGGAAACTGTTGAGGTCTACCTTCGATAGGTCTCTGCCGTCAATAGTAACCTTCCCTGAATCTGGGTTCAAAAAGCTGGCGGCCAATCCAGCTATGGTCGTTTTCCCTGAACCCGAACTTCCGACCAAAGCTACCACCGAACCGGAATTGGCCTCGAAGCTAATGTTATGCAGTACTTCCTTATCCTCCTCATAGGCGAAGGAAACATCATGAAAGGCCATATCGCCCTTCACATCAGCAAGAACCTCGGTACGTTCGGCCTCATCGGCTTCCGGGGTCATATTCATAAGTTCTTCGGTTCGGTCCAGTCCTGCCAAGGCCTCGGTCAATTGACTTCCGATATTGCTCATCTGCACGATCGGGGCAACCATTAAGCCTAGCAACACCGTGAACATCAAAAGGTCGCCGATGGTCAAGGTTCCCTCGATTATTTTATATCCCCCAAACCCCATTACGCCGGTAGTCGCGATTCCAATCAGAAAAGTAGCCGAACTGGTCATAAAGGCCGTTGTGGTCAGACTTTTTTTGACGTTTTGGAACAGCTCCTCGACGCCATCCTCAAAAATCCGGTTCTCCTGTGCCTCGGCATTAAAGCCCTTGATAACACGGATGCCGCCCAAGGTCTCGGTCAAGCGTCCGGTGACCTCTGCATTTATTTTCCCGCGTTTGCGAAAAATAGGGCGGATAATCTTAAACGCCTTCAGTGCAATAAATGAAAAAATCGCCAGCGGAATAAAAGTAAAAAGTGTCATAGCCGGACTAATGCGCAACAACAGCACAAGGGAAACTATGGCGGTAACGGTTCCGCCCACCAACTGAACCAGGCCGGTGC
>JAGXIC010000191.1 GCA_024635875.1 Pricia sp. | reverse complement strand
TTCAACCTTCAACCATTTCACCGCGACAACCCCACCGCAAACTTTACGATCTTATCGATGATAAGCTCATAATCTTCCTGATTTTCTACAAAATTGAGATTGCCGAGTTCGATGACCAGATTGTTCTGTTGGGGGTAGCCCCTAATGAATTCGAAATAGCCCTTGTTGATGTTTTCGAGATACTCTGGCGTGATTTTTTGCTCGTAATCGCGCCCCCTCTTTTTGATATTGTCCAGCAATCGCTCGGTCGTCTGATAGAGATAAACATAGATTTTAGGCTTCTTCACCTCCTTATACATCAGCCTGAAAAGTTTCCGATAAAGAGCATACTCGTCCTGTTGTAGGGTTATCCTGGCAAATATCAGCGACTTGTAAATATCGTAATCACTCACCATAAAGCTTTTGAAGAGGTCGTACTGTGAGGTGTCATCGGTAAACTGTTGGTAACGATCGGCCAGGAAAGACATCTCCAAAGGAAACGCAAATCGGCCCTGATCCTCATAAAACTTTGGAAGAAAGGGGTTGTCGGCAAAACGTTCCAACACCAATTTTGCGTTGAAATCTTCGGCGATCTTATGGGCCAAAGTAGTCTTTCCGGCTCCGATATTTCCTTCGATAGCGATAAAATTGGTATGTGAAAACACCTCCGTTCTGTCTTTGAACAGGAGAAATGTGGTTTTCTCCAGTCTTCCTTTATCCCGACTCTCCTGTAATAGGTTCCGGGTGTCCTTGTTCAGGATAGGATGATAGAATTGGGGGGCAATATCCGCCAAAGGCCTTAGCACGAATTTACGGAAAGGCAGTTCCGGATGCGGAATTATCAATTTTTCAGATACTACGGTTTCCGTATCATAGTACAAAATATCGATATCGATGGTCCGGTCTTGGTACCCATCTTCTTTGTAACGAATCCTACCTTGGTCCGTTTCGATCTGCAAGACCGTTTCAAGCAGTTTATCCGGGGGCAGGCTGGTTTTTAGGGAAAGGCACACGTTCAGGAAATCGCTGGAATCGAAACCCCACGAACTGCTTTGGTAAACGGGTGAAATACGCTGTATGTCGCCCGTCCTTTTTTGAATGGCGAATACAGCATTCTGTAGATTGGTCAAAGGGTCGCCGAGGTTGCTTCCCAAAGAAAGATATGCTGTTATAGGGTCGGTCATATTGTACTGCAAAGTAACAAAAAGTCGGGGTGAGTTCGTCAGGCTTTCTATGAAAAATGGTGGTAAAGGAAATAGTCGGGGTGAGTTCAGTATCTTTGCGCAAAAATTGAACGTATTCTTTAGCTGTTTTCTATGAAATTTTTAAGAAACCTCTTGGCCGCTATCTTCGGCACCCTCATCGCATTCGGAATTGTTTTTGTCATGTTCTTCGTTTTTATAAGTCTTATAAGCAGTTCCGAGGACTCGGTGGCCATTAAAAAAAACTCGGTTTTGGAACTCCAGTTGCAGCTACCCATAAGCGACTATGTAGGCGATAATGCACTTGACCCTTTTTCGGGCGGTCTCTTTCAACAGGCACAAGGTCTCGATGAGATTTTACAGGCTATAACCGTGGCCAAAGACGATGAAGATATCAAGGGCATCAGCCTCAACAACAACTTTATTCTCGCGGGCCTCGCACAGACGCAAGCGATTCGAAAGGCTCTGGAAGATTTTAAAAGTAGCGGAAAGTTTGTGTATGCCTATGCCGACTTTTATACGCAAAAGGATTATTACCTCGCTAGCGTAGCCGATTCCGTTTTTATGAACCCGGTGGGGGGGTTAGATTTCAAAGGATTGTCTTCGGAAGTTCTTTTCTTTAAGGATTTTCAGGAAAAGACGGGTATAAAAATGGAAGTAATTCGTCACGGAAAGTACAAAAGTGCTGTTGAGCCCTTCATTGCCAACGAAATGAGCGAAGCGAACCGGACGCAGATAAAAGAACTTATAAGATCATTATGGAACTCCATAATCGAGGATATTTCCGATTCCCGCAATACGGTTCCTCTAGAACTGAACAAAATTGCCGATACCCTCGGTGGCAGAACGCCGGAACTTGCACAACAAAATGGACTCATCGACGGGATTTTATTTTATGATCAGTACGAGAATAGCCTTAAAAGAGCGGTAGATTCTGTACTTGACAAAGACTTGAACGTGGTGCTTTTGGGAGATTATGTCGTCCATTCCAATAAAAAGGCGACTAAGGTCGGAGCGGATAAAGTGGCGGTGGTTTTTGCGCAAGGCGAGATTATATATGGCGAGGGCGGCCCCGATATTATCGGTCAAGGTATTATTACCGAAGCTATCCGCGATGCCAGGGAAGATGAAAAGGTCAAGGCCATTGTTCTTCGGGTCAACTCCCCCGGTGGGAGCGCCCTTACCTCCGATATCATTTGGCGTGAAATCGAACTGGCCAAAGAAAAGAAACCTGTGGTGGTTTCCATGGGCAATGTGGCCGCTTCGGGTGGGTATTATATCGCAGCGGGTGCCGATAAGATTTTTGCGGAACCTACCACGATAACAGGATCTATCGGGGTGTTCGGTGCCGTGCCGAACATGACCGGACTGGCGGAAGATATTGGCATCAATGCCGAGCAGGTAGGCACTAATAAGAATTCGGTAGATTACTCCCTGTTCGAACCCATGACGGATAAATTTAGGAAGGTGGTGCAGGAAAGTATTGAAAGTACCTATGACACGTTTTTAAAACGAGTTTCACAAGGTCGTAATATTAGCTTGGCCGAAGCCGATAGCCTCGCCCAGGGGAGGGTCTGGAGCGGGGTAGATGCCAAACGCATCGGACTCATAGACGAATTGGGCAATCTCGAGGATGCCATCGTCGAAGCCGCGAATATGGCGGAACTAAAGGACTATGGCATAAAAAAGTTCCCCAAATACAAAACAGGATTCGAACGTATCATGGAGGATTTGGGAGGTGCCGGCGCCAAGGCGAAACAAACTTTTATAGAAGAAGAAATTGGCACCGAAGCTTATTCTATTTTAAAACAGGTAAAAACGGTTTTGGAGCAAGAAGGTATTCAGGCGAGGTTGCCTTTTGTATTGGATATAAAGTAAAATGACTCTAAAAGACAAAAAACTAGCCTACCGGATATATCTCTATCTAGGGGCTTTGTTCATTACCTCGCTTGTAGTCTCGAACCTAATCTTCCAAAAATTCTTTTATTGGAACCCGTTCGGTAAAATCGAGATTTTTGGGGCTTCATTGTTTGAAGTATCCGTAGGTATTCTTCCCTATCCCATCACTTTTTTGATCACTGACCTAATTTCAGAAATCTACGGAAGGAAAAAGGCCAATCAAATCGTAACGGCCGGCATTTTTGCATCCCTTTTCTCCATGGCCATCATTTTGGTCGCCGAGGTTGCGCCGGCGATAAAATCCTCACCCATAGATGACAAAACATTTACAAGGGTTTTTGCCCTGTCTCCGATAGCGGTCTTAGCATCGATGATCGCCTATCTGATTGCGCAGTATATCGATATCGGCATCTATCATTTTTGGAAAAAGTTGACCAAAGGCAAGTATTTATGGCTACGCAATAACTTTTCGACTTTTCTTTCCCAGTTTATAGACACGTTTACCGTGGTCGGTCTACTTTGCGTTTTTGGCGTATTACCTTGGCGTATGTTTCTTGGTTTGGTGATTAGCGGCTTCTTTTTTAAGATATTTATAGCACTTATCGACACGCCTTTCCTCTATTTTTTCGTATATCTGATGAGAAAACGGTTCAAATTGGCCGTTAACGAAGAAATCGAGCTCGAAGTATAATAATTTGAAAGGTTTGTGAGTTGTTATCGAAATAGGATTGAGTATTTTTTATAAACTTCTAAACCCCTCTGCCGTCAGGCAGGCGACAAAACAATCTGAGGCATTCGGCCCACGAATAGCAGTTTGGTTTTAGCACCCAAAAAATTTTCACAATTATAAATTTTATGAAAAAGAAAGGATTAAAAATAACAGGAATTATCGTTCTAATCATCATCGCCATCCTTATCGCCATCCCTTTTTTCTTGGAAGGTAAGATCGGTGATATCATCAAGAACAACGTCAATAAAAATGTGAACGCTACCTTCGATTTTGAGGACGCGGACCTGAGTTTGCTCGCTAGCTTCCCGAATGCTGAAGTCAGTCTTAAAGGGGTTACCCTTATCAACAAGGCCCCGTTCGAGGGCGATACCCTTTTTGCATCTAAAGAAGTAGCTCTCAAAATGGGAATAGGGGAGTTGTTCAAAGGAGCAGAAGACCCTATCGGCATTAAAAGCCTTATCGTCGACGGCGCCAAGCTCAACATTACGGTAGACGCCGACGAAAACGCAAGCTACGATGTGGCCTTGAATACCGGCGAGGAAACAGCTACCGAAGAAGATGCCTCGGAGGGCTTTATGCTCGACCTGCAATCCTATGAAATCTCCGATGCGCGTATTGTTTACGACGATCGGGCGGCCGGCATGCGATTCGAAATTTCAGAAATGCAACACCAAGGCAGCGGAGACCTTTCGCTTGACAAGTCGGAACTGCAAACGATGACCGACGGTTTGGTATCCTTCGAAATGGACAGTACCAATTACCTGAACAAAAACAAGATAAAACTCGATGCCCTGATTGGGGTAGATTTGACCGCGAGCAAATATTCCTTCCTGAAAAATGAAGCCTTGATTAATCAGTTGCCCTTGGTATTCGACGGTTTCGTAAAGCTGAACGATGATGAGACCCAAGAGGTAGATATCAGCTTTAAAACGCCATCCTCTGATTTCAAGAACTTTTTGGCCGTCATTCCGGAGGAGTATTCCAAGAACATTGAAGAGGTGACGACCACGGGAGATTTTGTGGTCGAAGGAAAGTTCAATGGTATCGTTGATGAAACGCACATCCCAAAATTTAATATCAACATTAACTCCAGCAACGCATCCTTTAAATATCCCGATTTGCCGAAATCGGTAACGAACATAAATATTGACACCAAAATCAATAATACCACGGGTATCGTCGATGATACCTTTGTCGATATCGATAGATTATCTTTTATAATAGACCAAGACAAATTCAACATGACGGCCAATGTGAAAGAATTGATGGGAAACACCAAGGTAAAGGCCCATATCGACGGTAAAATGAACTTGGCGAACCTTTCGAAGGCCTATCCCGTTCCGGCGGACCTGAATTTAAAGGGATTGCTTTCCGCGGATATCACTACGGCCTTCGACATGGCATCCATCGAGAAAGAGCAGTATGAAAACACGGCTACTACAGGTACGATGAGCCTTAACGCTTTTGAATACAATTCCGAAGATTTTGCGAATCCCATTAAACTGAGCACTATGGAGGTCACCTTCAACCCGAAAACCGTCACACTGCAAAAGCTTGACGGCACCACCGGAAAAACGGACTTCAATGCCAAAGGAACCATAGACAATCTTTTGGGCTATATGTTCAACGACGAAAAGGTACGGGGCAATTTTGATCTGAATTCCAACACCTTCGCTCTGAACGATTTTATGGTTCCCGATACGGAAGAATCATCCAAAGAAAAAACAGAAGCGCAGCAAGAAGCGTCCGAAATACCTAAACCCGATGAGAAAATAAAGATTCCCGCTTTCTTGGATGTGACCATCAACGCGGCGGCCAACACGGTACTTTACGATAACTTGACCCTAAAAGATGTCAAGGGAACCTTACGTATCAAAGATGAAACCGCTACGCTTTCCAATATGACCTCCTCCATTTTCGACGGAAAGATGGCCTTTAATGGGAAGGTGTCGACCAAAGGGGACACCCCGAATTTTGACATGAACCTCGACATGAGCCAACTGCAGATCGCCGAGACTTTCAAGTCGTTGGATTTATTAAAGTCATTGGCACCGATCGCACAAGTACTAGAGGGCAAGTTCAACTCCGATATATCCTTATCCGGAAATTTGACCGATGACCTGCTGCCCGACCTCATGACCCTGAGCGGCAATATTCTGGCGAATATCATGACCGAGAAAATCGATACCGAAAAAGCCCCGCTATTGTCCGCCTTGGACAGTAAGCTCAGTTTTATTGATTTAAATCAATTGAACCTAAAAGACCTGAAGACAAAAATGTCTTTCAAAAACGGATTGGTTTCCGTAGAACCCTTTACTGTAAATTATAAGGATATCGCCATTAACATTGGCGGGAACCACACCTTCGACAAAAAGATGGACTATAAAGCCACCATGGATGTCCCCGCAAAATACCTTGGCGGTGAAGTGAACAAGTTACTGTCCCAAATCGGGGAAGATGATCTTGAGAATCTGACCATTCCGGTAATCGCCAATATTGGAGGCAACTATACGAGCCCTAATGTAACCACAAACTTGACGTCTGGTATGCAAAGCTTGACCAGCAAACTGGAAGAAATCCAAAAACAAAAACTCGTCAACAAAGGCAAGGACAAGGTCAACGATCTTATCGGGGATGCCCTGGGCGGTGAAGGTTCGAATGAAGAGGGTGCCAAAAAACAGGATGCCAAAGAAATCCTTACCGATTTGTTAGGTAACAAAAAGACGGATTCCGTGCCGACCAAAACCGATTCGGTACCCCAGAAAAAAGAAGAGGAAGTCAAAGAAAAGGCAAAAAATATTCTGGGCGGATTGTTGGGTGGAAAGAAGAAGGACAGTTCGAAATAACCAAGGGTTCAACTTAGCCTAAATGGGATTCCAATTCGTAGGAAGGGTGCTTTGTTGGTCTTACCGCACGTAAATATGAATCGGGCCAGACCCCGCAACCAGTTCTCTTGCGCGACTACACCTTTCGGGCCAGCCTTTGCGACAAAGTCATGCAGGCCGATTCAAAAAAATTGGAATTTGGAATTTGGAATTTTGTGCTTGGAATTTCATATTTTCACCACCATTTTTCCCTTGTTTTTTCCTTCGAACAGATCTAAAAACGCTTGGGGAATGTTTTCAAAACCTTCAACAATGGTTTCTTCGTAGGTCAATTTACCCTCGGTCAACCATTGCGCCAATTGTTTCGTTGCAGGTCCGAATTCCTTAGCATGGTCGCGTACCAGAAAGCCTTGCATCAGTACAGTTTTTCTGACCAGGGTACCCTCATATCGTGGGCCGGTCGGCACTTCGGTTTTATTGTACAACGAGATGGCACCACAGTTGATGATCCGACCGTTCTTATTGATAGTATCCATCGCCGCGTCGAGAATTTCGCCGCCTACATTGTCAAAATAGACATCGACCCCATTGGGGCAAGCTTCTGCGATAGCCTTTTTCATATCATCGGTTGTCTTGTAATTAATGCCTTTGTCAAAACCGAACTTTTCTTTCATCAGTTTTAATTTTTCATCGGTACCGGCGATACCGACCACATGACATCCCTTTATCTTCCCGATTTGTCCGACGGTACTGCCAACAGCGCCTGAAGCTCCAGATACTAACAAGGTTTCGCCTTCTTTCAAGTCTCCTATTCTATCCAAACTGATGTAAGCGGTAAGTCCGGTGAGTCCCAAAATTCCGAGATAGGCGGAAAGTGACGCCTTGTCCGGATCCACTTTGTTCAGCCCCTTTCCCGTAGTGGTCTGGAATTCCTTCCATTGTAGCATTCCGTTGACAAAATCCCCATTGTTGAAATTATCGTTGTTCGATGCGATTACTTCGGCTATGATTCCGGATTCAATCGGTTCGTTCAATTGAAAAGGGGCAATGTATGATTCTTGGTCACGCATCCTGCCCCGTAAATAGGGATCGACCGAAACATATTTCGTTTTGAGCAAGACTTCCCCCTCCTTTGGATTCGGTCTTTGTTCCTCGATAAATTCGAAATCTTCGAGTTGAGGTGTTCCTTTGGGTCTACTTTTAAGGTGTATTACGTGGTTCATGATGTTATTTTTAAAAGATTAATGCCCCTAAATGTAGTGTGAATTAAAAAGGCGCTTTGATGCAAAGCAATTGAATTGTATTTCTTTAAGCGGACACGTATATGCAACACTCCGTTTTTTAAATCGCAAGTATAAGAAATTTTTGGAATTTTAAATTTCAAATTTTGGGATTTCCCGCTATTGAATTTTCAAACCCACATAGTAACCTTCGCTTCCCCGAACATTAAAAACGGTATCGTCTTCAAAGATGAAATACTGGCCCTTGATGCCTTTCAACACGCCGGAATACTCAGGGGTTTTATCCAAATTAAGACTTTTAACTTTTTTAGGGTATCGGCGTACGGGGAATTCGAGGTTTGTTTCCGAATTCGAGGCGATATAGTAATCGCTGGCTTCATCGGGAATGTAAGGTTTCAGTTTGTTGCGCCATTCGACCAGATTTTCATCATCGATAGCATTGGTCAACATTTTGCGCCAGTTCGTTTTATCGCCTAAATGCTCTTTTAGGGCTACCTCGGTAATGCCAGCCAGATACCGATTCGGGGTCTCTACAATTTCAATGGCCTCATGGGCGCCTTGATCTATCCATCGGGTTGGCACTTGGGTTTTACGGGTAACACCGACCTTAATGTTGCTCGAGTTGGCCAGATAGACGATGTGCGGCTGCAGCTGTACTTTTTTCTCGTATTCGAGATCTCTATCGGCTTTGTCTAAATGTGCGGTACTTAGTTCTGGGCGCATGATCCAGTCCCCGGCCGAGGGGATGTCGAAAAAACACTTTTTACAGAATCCCTGTCGATAGATTGGACGGTCTTCGCCACAGTTCAGGCATTGATATTTGATAAAACGGATGGTCAACGACTTGTCGAGTACTTGATTGACGTTAAGAAAATCATTCTCAAAAAGCATATAATATTGAATAGGATGGCCTATTTCGGTTTTCATTTTGCGTAGTACGCCTTCGTATTGCATGTTTTTGGACTGTATTGTTTTTAACTTTTCTGAGAATGTTCAGCAGCGGTTTTTTTAAAATCAAAGATAAAAAAGGGAAAAGAGTTATAGGGTTAGGAAGGTAAAAGGTATGACTATTTAAGGTTAAGAGCGATTTTGTAAACTTTAAAATAAATGTAAAAAAAGTGTTACTATTCGAATTTTGTCGTAATACGATTTGGGTTGTTCCTAAGATTGGGCTCGTTTCGGAAGCAATGAACAGAAACAAAGTGGCTCTTTTCCCAATTACTTTTTCCCTCTTTAACTTTTTAACTACTTTAGGCGGATAAAGATATCCAAAAAATGCCGATACCCATAGTTAATTCCATAGCGTCATGGCTGCTGAAAAAGCGCTTCCATCAGATAGATCTTTTTTTAAAATATCCAGCGGAAGTACAAGAAGAGGTATTGCAACAATTGCTTGAGATTGCCGAGGATACCGAAATAGGTAGAAAGTACGAATTCGGGGCCATTTCGAACTACACCACGTTTCGAAACCGGGTACCCATCGTCTCCTACGAAGATATACAGCCCATTATCGAACGGACGCGGCGCGGCGAACAGAACCTGTTTTGGCCGACTTCTATTAAATGGTTCGCAAAAAGTAGCGGTACAACCGATGCGAAAAGTAAATTTATTCCGGTAAGTTCCGAGTCTTTGGAAGACTGCCATTATAAATCTGCGAAAGATTTGTTGTGCCTATACCTGAATAACAACGAAAATTCCCAACTTTTTTTAGGGAAAAGTCTTCGTCTCGGTGGAAGTAAAGAACTGTACGAAGATAATGGTTCGTTCTTCGGCGACCTGTCCGCTATCTTGATCGACAACATGCCGCTATGGGCAGAATTCAGCAGTACGCCAAGCAGTAAGGTCTCTTTGATGAGCGAATGGGAAAGTAAGTTAAAGGCCATAATCCATGAGAGCACCCAGGAAAACGTGACCAGCTTGGCAGGCGTTCCCTCTTGGATGTTGGTGCTGCTCAATCAGATTATCGAAGAAACCGGAAAGAAGCATATGTTTCAGGTCTGGGAAAATCTCGAGGTCTATTTTCATGGAGGGGTAAATTTTAATCCGTATAAAGAACAATACCGCAAACTGTTTCCCCGAAAGAATTTCAGGTACTACGAAATATACAATGCTTCCGAAGGATTTTTTGCCATTCAAGACCGGAACAATTCCGATGAGTTGCTTTTGATGCTCGATTATGGCATTTTTTATGAATTCATTCCCATGACCGATTTCGGTACCGAGGGGCAAAAAGCGATTCCGCTGTGGGAGGTGCAGATGCACACGAACTACGCGATTATCATTACGACCAATGCCGGACTTTGGCGGTATCAGATCGGTGATACCGTACGATTCACCTCGACCGATCCCTATCGTATAAAGGTGACGGGCCGAACCAAACATCACATCAACGTATTTGGCGAAGAACTCATCATCGAAAACGCCGAGGAGGCTTTGAAAAGGGGCTGCCAAAAAACCGGTGCGGAAATTAAGGATTACACCGCCGGACCGATTTTTATGAAAGGTAACGAAAAAGGCGCCCATGAATGGATCATCGAGTTCCGAAGACCGCCTGAAGATATCAACTATTTTATCGAAATGTTCGACAATGCCCTAAAAGCCCTTAATTCTGATTACGAGGCGAAACGATACAATAATATAACCTTGAAAATGCCTATTGTGCACGTGGCGCGACAGCAACTTTTTTACGATTGGCTGAAATCGAAGGACAAGCTGGGGGGTCAACATAAAATTCCAAGATTATCCAATAAAAGGGACTACGTCGAGGAATTGCTTCAAATGAACAAATAATTACTGATATTTGTAGTTAAATGTAGAGATTAGTCGCTCGAACTTAACCGAACAACTAATTTAAACTTCTTATTATGGCAGAAAGACTTGTAATCGTTTCCGATATGTGGGGCGTGAAAAAAGGACTCTGGATTACTTCTTATCTGGGATATCTACAACAACATTTCGACATCACTTTTTATGATTGCCAGCAATTGGCCCATTTGGATGTACTGCTGCACACCGAAGAAAATATTCATCAGGCTTTCGTCAACGGGGGTATCGAGACTGCAGCTGCCCACCTCTTAAAAAAAGAAAAGAAACCCGCCCATTATTTAGGTTTTAGTACGGGGGGTACGGTTGCCTGGAAAGCCAATCTTATGGGGCTGCCGATGAAATCACTATATACGGTCTCATCTACCCGTATCCGTATCGAGAACAAAAGTCCTGAATGCCCTACCACGGCATTATTCGGTGATAATGATATCTACCGGCCCAAATCAGTTTGGTACGATGAGGCAGGTGTGAAAGGGGAATTGATCAAGGGTTTTGGCCACAACATGTACACCGACGAAAAGGTCATCCAAAAAGTTTGTCTCGATTTGTTGCGCTCGGTAACACAAATGACAAATATAAATCAAAAGGAAAAGGCGGTTTAGGGGAAAACGTTTATGAGTTTATCTTTCACAAACTTTTAACCTGCAAGCTGCAACTCGAATTCAAGAAACAGCCTTCAACTTCTTGATAGTTTCATATGACAACTTATTTTCGGCGTAGGGCTTGGTAACTTTGAACTCGGTGTCATCGGTACTGGGCATTTCGAACATGGCATCGGTAAAAATAGCCTCACAAAGCGATCGCAGGCCCCTCGCACCCAACTTGTATTCTATAGCCTTTTTTACAATATAATCGAGCGCCTGATCGGTAATGCTAAAGCTGATATTGTCCATGGCGAACAATTTTTCGTATTGTTTAATAATGGCGTTTTTCGGTTCGGTCAGAATGGCGCGAAGGGTTTCTTCGTCCAAGGGATTCATGTGGGTCAAGACGGGAAGCCTTCCGATGATTTCGGGAATAAGTCCGAATTCTTTTAAATCCTTTGGAATAATATATTGTAGGATGTTGTTCTGATCCAGTTGTTCATCCGCCTTGGAAGCACTATAGCCCACAGCCTGCATATTCAAACGTTTGGTAATGGTCCGTTCGATACCATCAAACGCGCCCCCGGCTATAAACAGGATGTTCTCGGTATTTACTTCAATAAACTTTTGATCCGGGTGTTTTCTGCCGCCTTTGGGTGGTACATTTACCGAGGTGCCTTCCAGTAGTTTCAATAGCCCTTGCTGTACCCCTTCCCCTGAAACATCGCGGGTAATCGAAGGATTGTCGCTCTTACGGGCAATCTTATCGATTTCATCGATAAAGACGATACCGCGTTCGGCTTTCTCTAAGTTATAATCCGCGGCCTGCAATAATCGGGTAAGGATGCTTTCGACATCTTCCCCGACATAACCGGCTTCGGTCAATATCGTGGCATCGACGATAGCAAGGGGTACATTCAGCATTCTGGCAATGGTCTTAGCCATGAGGGTCTTGCCGGTACCTGTATTACCGACCATAATAATGTTACTTTTCTGTATCTCTATGTCATCATCCTTCGATTTGGACTGTAACAATCTTTTATAGTGATTGTATACGGCTACCGACATTACTTTTTTGGTGCGTTCCTGACCGATAACATAAGTGTCTAAAAAGTCCTTGATTTCTTGGGGCTTTTTTAATACCAGTTCAGAAGATAGATCATTGGTTTTGGTCTGTCGCGATTCTTCGGCAACGATACCGTGGGCCTGCTCGATACAGCGATCACAGATATGTGCATCAAGTCCGGCGATCAACAGATTGGTCTCCGGTTTTTTTCTTCCACAAAACGAACATTCTAAATTTTCCTTGGCCATACTACTAATGTTGTGTTAAGCCTGTTTTAGCCGGCCCAAGCCTTGTTCTTTTTCCCCGGTACTGCGT